>NZ_CP054010.1:699405-1049107 GCF_013267595.1 Prevotella melaninogenica
AGGCATTCGGGTCTATTTCGTCAATCACTTGATAGATGGAGTGTGCTTCAGAACGACGTGCGATGACAAAGAGCATTCCCACCTTCTTGCCAGTGTAGAATCCACGAGCCTCAATAACCGTACAGCCACGATCAACATCGTTGTTAATGGCAGAACCAATCTCTTCCCAGTGTTCAGAAATAACAAAGAACTGCACGGAACCACGCATACCATTGATAAGGTAATCCACCACATAGGTCATTACGAAGAGAACTATGTAACCATAGATAACCTTTTCCCAATTCTCCAAAACTAAGTAACTGGAGGTAATGATACAAAGGTCGCAAGCAAGGATGACACGTCCGAGTGACACATCACGATACTTGTGAATCATTGCTGCAATGACATCCGAACCACCCGAACTGGCATTATACTGCAAGGCGATGCTGACTCCGACACCTAATAACACACCACCTACAACGCAGGCGAGGAAAGGTTCGTCTGAAAACAACGGATGTCCAGCAAAGACCTCACGCAATACCGACGTCGAAAAGGCGAACACCAGTACGGCAAAAATCGTCCTGACACAGAACTTCCAACCCAATATCTTTAACGCGACAAAGAGCAGTATTCCGTTGATAGTAAGGTAGGTATACTGCACAGGGATATCAAGACCCCACTGAATAACCGATGCAATACCCGCAATACCACCAATCGTGATATGATGTGGCAATAAGAATGCACACCAGCCAAAGCTGCCGATGATCATTGCCAATGCAATCATCAGGAATTCGCGTACATCTCTAAACTTGTTTTTTCTTTTTCTTACCATTGTGTTTGTCAACCATTAGCATTTTGCAAAGTTAGTGAAATAATTATGAAAGTCAAGTGAATAGCGAAAATTTTTGCGCACAAAACTTATATCTTTCAGATGTTTTTATTATTTTTGTGCGTAATTTTTAGCCTTATATTAAATGATAGAATTATTTTCCGCAGACGGCTGGCTGAATCAAGCCATAGTATCTATCAATTATTTTACATGGACATATATCCTCGTAGCAGGACTCGTTATTTGTGCTTTATGGTTTACATGGCGGACGCGCTTTGTGCAGTTTCGCATGGTTGGCGAGATGGTTCGCCTATTAGGAGAATCGACAGGAACGCATGACGAAGGTGAGAAACACGTATCATCTTTTCAAGCTTTTGCAGTCTCAATTGCCTCACGTGTAGGTACTGGAAACCTTGCTGGTGTGGCAAGTGCGATAGCTATTGGTGGTCCTGGTGCTGTCTTTTGGATGTGGGTTATTGCCCTCTTAGGTTCTGCAACAGCCTTCATAGAGTCTACACTTGCCCAACTTTATAAGCGTCGTCATGCCGACTCGTTCATTGGTGGACCAGCCTATTACATTCTACATGGTATGCATTGTAAATGGATGGCGAAACTCTTTGCCGTACTGATTACAATGACCTTCTGTATGGCTTATATCTCCATACAGAGTAATACGATTTGTGGTGCTATGCAAAAGGCATTTTCTATTGATCAGACATGGATGGGTGGCGCTCTCGCTATACTCTCTTTAGCAATAGTTTTCGGTGGTATTCAGCGTATTGCAAAGGTCAGTAGCGTACTCGTTCCGCTGATGGCAGTGGGTTACGTACTCCTTGCTTTGGTCATTATTGTAATGAATATTCAACTCATTCCACACGTCTTCCGCCTTATCGTTGAGAACGCTTTTGGCTTTGAACAGGTTGCAGGTGGCGGCTTAGGTGCTACGATGATGAACGGTATTAAGCGTGGACTATTCAGTAATGAGGCGGGTGAGGGTTCTGCTCCAAATATTGCAGCGACCGCATCTACTACTCATCCCGTGAAACAAGGACTCATCCAGTCGCTCGGTGTATTCACAGATACGCTCCTCGTTTGTAGCTGTACGGCTTTTATCATTATCATCAGTGGACTTTATGTCAACAATTCCGACTCAGGAATTCTCCTTACTCAGCTTGCTTTAGAGAGCGAAGTGGGTGCAGCTGGTCCAATCTTTATAGCGATAGCCATCTTCTTCTTTGCTTTTAGCAGTATTATCGGAAACTATTATTATGGTGAGGCAAACGTACGATTCCTTACTCAAAAGCCTTCAGCCATTCTCGCTTTGCGTGTGATAACAGGTGGTGTAATGGTGATGTTTGGTGCCATTGCCAGCCTCGACCTTGTATGGAGTATTGGTGATTTCTTCATGGCACTCATCACAATTTGCAACCTCGTTGCTATCTTAACACTTGGTAAATATGCCTTCCGCCTACTCGATGATTATCGTCAACAGAAGCGCGCAGGCGTGAAGAGTCCTGTCTTCAAACGTGAGACAATGCCCGATATAGAAAAAGATATTGAATGCTGGGGGCAATAAGCCTCAATTCATAATTCATAATTCACAATTCATAATTATGAACACTAATGTTAACTGTGGTTTATTGCTACAGTAACGTATTATCTCTCCAACTACGAATTACGCAAATGACACGAATTACATTACAATAAGCATTAACGAAATTCGTAGTCGGTAAAAGTGAGATAGAGTTTGCACATATCATAAAGCTTAAAGTTCAAAGCTCAAGTTCGTAGTTAATGGTTCAAAGCTAATAATGGTAATCATAATTATGAATTGTGAATTATGAATTATGAATTACAACCGTGAATTATCAATTACCCCGACTTATCTTGCTTCTGATGATGCCATCAACTGAGAACTTGCCAGCACCAGCGAACCATGAGAGAACGAAGATGACAAGGTAAAGGAAGGCTAACTCACCACCACTGACTGAACCGCCATGAACGGTTGTGAAAGCAACGAGCATGGTGAAAATCATTGGCAAGAGTGCTAAACGTGTGAGGAAACCGAAGGCAAAAGCCAAACCACACACTAACTCGCCGAAAATACTCAATCCTACTGCCACCTCACCACTCATTCCGAAGGGTGCAGGGAAGTGTGTAGCTGTTTCTGAGAAGTGCAGTAACTTGTCGAGTCCGTGGCTCGCAAATGTCAATCCAAACACAAGGCGTGATACCAATAAAATAAGTGATGTCTTTGTACTCTCAGCTTTTGGGAATAGTAATTCTAAACATTTCATATCTTACAATCTTTTATATTTATACGTTTTACCTATGGTGCCATGTCGCCCTACCTTATTATATAAGCGTGACCATGTAGAGAATAGCACTGCGGTCATATCTTTAATTCATTACAAAGATAGGGATAAATTCCCATTTTATCCTAACAATACCCCAAAAAAGTTTATCGAAAGCGACGAAAAACACCATATATGTGGTATTGACTTACAACGATTATTTATGCAACACTTCTTATCTTTTCATATCTGTAAAACAATGAATCCATTGCATAGAATAATTTTGCACTCGTCTCTAAAGAGATAATAAAGATAGCATTTACCGTTTTCAGACTTAGAAATATATTTACAAACCAACCCCGTAAAACACCTCTTTTCACACAAAAAACAGTATTTCTCATCACCCTCACAACTCTATAATAATCAACAAGTTACAGAACAAGAAAGTAAAAGGTGCTTAATTGGACTTCAAAAGGGCGTTAGTAAGGCTCTTAAAGGGCACCTTTTGCAAGCCAAAAGGGCGTTAATTAAAGTCCAAAAGATGCTCTTTAATTTTCAGAGTAGTGAATTTTATTTACAAACTTACATAATAAGGCACACTGAGAAACGGAGGAAACGGAGATAAGGAAATGGCACAGAGAGAACGATGAAACAAAGAGCGACGAAGATATAGTGTACAGATTCCTAATAACTTCGAGGATAAACGCCTTGTTTATTAATTGATAGTAGACATCACGTCTTCTCTGTATTTCAGACTTGCTGTCACTTCTGTCAGCCACAATCACCACTTAACTCATTAATTTACAGTATTGTTACACAAAGTGTTAAAAGTGACAGCAAACTAAAACAAAACTATTCTTGTAGGTTTGGTAATAGTATCTCTCCTGTTAGGAAGCATTAATTACCTCATTCCTATGGCAAGTGTATTGTTATTATTACATGAAGAAAATTACCTGTTATAACCTTTTTTCATGCGGTTGCCTATCCCCATTATTAGGTATTTACTATATAAACATTTTCTATTCTGTTTTTTTTCATTACCTTTGTTTCTTACGATGTAGACGAGTAGACGAGTAGACAAGTGAACGAGTTGCTTGAGAAGAAGACAAAGGAACTTTTACAAGTGGACGAGTGAACGAGTAGACAAGTAAACAAGTCTTTCAAGTTGACGAGTTAACGGGTTAACGAGTAAACGAGTAAACAAGTTGCTTGCAGCAATAAATAGAGTAAACAGTAGTAATCATAATTATGGATTTTGAATTATGAATTATGAATTATAGTAGTAATCATAATTATGAATTTTGAATTATGAATTCTGAATTATAGAGAATATGAAACTATCAGAATTAAAGACTGGAGAAACTGGTGTTATCGTAAAGGTATCGGGACACGGTGGTTTTCGTAAACGAATCATAGAGATGGGATTTATCAAGGGTAAGACCGTTGAGGTATTGCTCAATGCACCCTTGCAAGACCCCGTTAAATATAAGATTATGGGTTATGAGGTTAGTCTTCGTCATAGCGAGGCTGACCAGATTGAGGTATTGTCGGATGTGAAGACTCACTCTTTTGGGAATGAGGAGGAGCAGGAAGACAATCAGGTTGAGATGGATTCAACCACATACGACAGTACGGACAAGGAGCTAACGCCCGAGAAACAATCAGATGCTGTGCGCCGTAAGAGCCATACAATCAATGTGGCACTTGTCGGTAACCCTAATTGCGGTAAGACATCGCTCTTCAACTTTGCATCGGGAGCACACGAACGAGTAGGTAATTATTCGGGTGTGACGGTTGATGCGAAGGTGGGACGTGCTGAGTTTGATGGCTATGTTTTTAACCTTGTTGACCTGCCTGGTACCTATAGTCTTTCAGCCTATAGTCCTGAAGAACTCTACGTGCGTAAGCAGTTGGTTGACAAGACACCAGACGTAGTCATCAATGTGATAGACTCGTCTAACCTTGAGCGCAACCTCTATCTTACAACCCAGCTGATAGACATGCACATACGTATGGTTTGTGCGCTAAATATGTTTGATGAGACTGAACAGCGTGGTGACCATATTGATGCACATAAGCTTTCTGAGCTCTTCGGAGTGCCGATGATACCAACAGTATTCACCAATGGTAGAGGTGTGAAGGAACTCTTCCGCCAGATTATTGCCGTTTATGAAGGGAAAGAAGACGAGTCGTTGCAGTTCCGTCATATCCATATCAACCACGGACATGAGATAGAGAATGGTATTAAAGAGATGCAGGAGCATTTAAAGAAATACCCTGAACTCTGCCATCGCTACTCTACCCGCTATCTTGCCATCAAGCTGTTAGAGCATGACAAGGACGTAGAGCAACTCGTTAGTCCGTTAGGTGATTCGATTGAGATATTCAATCATCGTGATACGGCAGCCGCTCGTGTAAAGGAAGAGACGGGTAATGATAGCGAAACAGCCATCATGGATGCCAAGTATGGTTTTATTAATGGTGCGCTGAAGGAAGCAAACTTCTCGACAGGTGATAAGAAAGACACCTATCAAACCACCCATGTCATCGACCATGTATTGACAAACAAATACTTTGGTTTCCCAATCTTTTTCTTTGTACTGTTGGTAATGTTCACGGCAACCTTCGTCATTGGTCAGTATCCAATGGATTGGATAGAGGCTGGTGTGGGTTGGTTAGGCGAGTTCATTTCTACGAATATGCCTGCCGGACCAGTAAAAGATATGATTGTTGATGGTATTATCGGTGGTGTAGGAGCTGTTATTGTATTTCTTCCTCAGATATTAATACTTTACTTCTTTATCTCCTACATGGAGGACTGCGGCTATATGTCACGTGCCGCCTTCATCATGGACCGACTGATGCACAAGATGGGACTGCATGGAAAGTCGTTTATTCCACTTATCATGGGCTTCGGTTGTAATGTGCCAGCGGTGATGGCAACACGTACGATTGAGAGTCGGAGGAGTAGATTGATAACAATGTTGATTCTCCCCTTGATGAGTTGTTCGGCTCGTCTACCTATCTACGTAATGATTACGGGTTCGTTCTTTGCGTTGAAATATCGTTCGCTTGCCATGCTCTCCTTATATATAATAGGTGTGTTGATGGCAGTGGTGGTGAGTCGTTTGTTCTCAGCTTTTGTGGTCAAAGGTGAGGATACACCATTTGTGATGGAGCTACCACCTTACCGTTTCCCAACATGGAAGGCGATTGGTCGCCATACATGGGAGAAAGGTAAGCAGTATCTTAAAAAGATGGGAGGTATTATCCTTGTTGCTTCTATCATCGTATGGGCTTTAGGCTACTTCCCTCTTCCAGACGATCCGAACATGGATAATCAAGCACGACAAGAACAAAGCTATATCGGACGAATCGGTAAAGCCGTTGAGCCAGTGTTCCGTCCACAGGGTTTCAATTGGAAATTGGATGTTGGTTTATTGTCTGGTATGGGTGCAAAAGAGATTGTTGCATCAACAATGGGCGTACTCTATTCTAATGATGATAGCTTCTCTGACGACAGCAGTTATAGTAGTGAGACAGGTAAATACTCAAAGCTACATAATCTGATTACAAAGGATGTAGCGACAATACATCACATCAGCTACGAGGAAGCAGAGCCTATTGCAACGCTGACAGCCTTCTCTTTCCTCCTCTTTGTACTGCTTTACTTCCCTTGTGTAGCCACGATAGCAGCTATTAAAGGCGAAACAGGCAGTTGGGGTTGGGCTCTCTTTGCTGCTGGTTACACTACAGCATTAGCTTGGATCGTTAGTGCTGTGGTCTTCCAAGTGGGCATGCTGTTCATGTGATAAGAAGAGAGAATAGACGCTGTAATAATTCAGAATTCATAATCCAGAATTATTCGAACGAAGTTCCCATCAGTACGTCATAATTATGAACACTAATGTTAACTGTGGTTTATAGCTACAGTAATGTGAAACTCGTCAACAGCTAATAGACAACTACGAATTGCACTAATGACACGAATCATTATCACAAACAACATTCGAGAAATTCGTGTAATTCGTAGTTCTTTAAAGTTACATATCATAAAGTTCAATGTTCAAACCTCAAAGTTCAAAGCTAATAATGGTAATCATAATTATGAATTTTGAATTATGAATTACCAACGCCTTCTAAAAGGAGTACGCCAAGTTCACCAATATCGAGTTGCTGGCTGCATGATACTTACCGTAGGCAAGGTTGAGTTTGAATTGTTCAAGGTTGATACCAGCTCCGACACTGAATCCTGCACCATGCACACTGGCGTTCTCATCCTTACCAATGGTCATTTCGTCTGCCTTACGGAAGTTGTAACCACCACCAACCCAAATACTTTCAGACAGTAAGACTTCTGCTCCGAGATTGAGGTGATTGATAAAACGATAGTCATAATGCGTAAGATCGACAAGCGTAGCAGACACTCTGACAGGGAGGGCAGCAAAAGTCTTGCTCACACCCACCTGCACATCAATCGGCATCTTACCATACTCCTCTTCGTATGCCTTAATCTGTCCACCGAGGTTCTTGGCAACTAAGGATACCGACCACTGTCTTTCAGGCTCATACCAATTGAGACCAAGGTCTACACCCACCGCCATAGAGTTATAACTACCAATGTAAGAAGTAATGAATTTTGCCGTGATACCACCCACCAGATTACGTGCTAATTCGTAGGAGAAGATACCTTCAACAGCGATTTCGCTGGCATTGAAAGTACCAGTTTGTACGTTGTTAGCATCAACTTCCTTCATCTTTCCGTAGTTCATATACTGCACACCACCTGCAAGCGTTGCTTTCTCACCCAATGCTTTCGTATAAGAAGCACCCATATAATGAGCTCCACGCATATAATTCATGTAACTAAGTCCCACGGTTTTATCGCTTACGGAAGAAGCCAAAGCAGGATTAGAGAACATCAGTGAGGGGTCGTCTTCAATGATAGTAATATTCTCTCCACCCAATGCAGCAGCATGCGCACTCACTGGAAGTCGTAGGAAGTTGTATTCAGTTTGACTCTCCTGCGCTCGTATTACAACCGCAAAAAGGGTTAACAGGAGGGTGAAAACGATTTTTTTCATTTAATCTAAATTAATTTCTCGGCAAAGTTACATCTTTTTCCGAATATCTTATTACTTTTGTCGTTGCAACTTATAATGAGGCGTTTTTGTGCCCATTATGGATTGTATAACGGCAGAAAAAGGTGTTTAGTATATCTTATCTTGGAAATAAAGAAGTCAAATAGAGCAGATTTAGAGAATAAGCGGTGGATTGGTTTCCTATTGGGAATCATCGTTGCACTGTCTTTCTTCTTTGTTGCCATGGAGTATAATGCAACGGGGAGTGACGATGATTCGGCTAATACTAAGACCATCAAGAATGTCACACTCCACGATATGGACATGCTGCCTGCCATTGACCAGCAAGACCTTGCCAAGACACAAGAAGACAAGAAGCCTACGATGGAGGACATGCTCAACCTTAAACGCCGTGATATTCCGAATAAGGTTACGCCTCACGATGCAGGAAGTATGAACTCGAACGATAAGAAGACGGGGGCTCCACAGGTAAGTAACGAACCGATTGTTATGCCGATGGTAACTACTACTCCTGAACCTCCGAAGATAAAAGAAGAGGCTAAGAAGGAGATGGAGAAGATGACCGATGACAATTCCGACAAGGTTGTAGAACGCTATGACGACAAGGTTAGCAAGCGAATACTCTCCGAAACACCAACACCACCGGGCGGATGGGTGGAGTTTATGAAATGGCTTACAAAGACATTGCAATATCCTGCTGCTGCAAAGGAGAACAAACTGCAGGGAACGGTGAATATTACTTTCATCATCAATGCTGATGGTACGGTTGATGATGTCAGAATTAAGAGTGGTAAGGTACCTATTCTCAACGACGAAGTACTACGCGTTCTCAAGACAATGGGTAAGTGGAAGCCAGGCATTGAGAAGAATAAACCATGCCGTTCGCTGATAGAGATTCCGTTTGTCTTCCAACTTGCATAAGACTTTTGACCCGCCCAAAAGCCTTCAACGCTTATTTTGAAAATAACTTTTAACTCCAATTCTATATGTACACTGCTAATGAAATTCTGAGTAAAGTAAACGAGTATATAAACAACCTTACTTATGACCGCAAGCCACAAAGCTTGTACGAACCGATAAAATACGTCCTCTCATTGGGAGGGAAGCGCATCCGTCCTACGCTGATGCTGCTTTCTTACAATCTTTTTAAGGACGACCCAGAGACGATTCTCTCACCGGCTTGCGCCCTTGAGACCTATCATAACTATACACTCTTGCACGATGACTTGATGGATGATGCTCCGCTTCGTCGCGGACAGCAGACTGTCCATGTGCGTTGGGATGCCAATACGGCTATCTTATCGGGTGACTCAATGCTTGTTTTGGCTTTCGAAAGAATGGCTCAGTGCGACAGCAGACACCTCAGTGAAGTGCTTCGACTCTTCACCGTTACGGCACTTGAGATTGGTGAGGGTCAGCAGTACGACATGGAGTTTGAGAATCGTAATGACGTAAAGGAAGAAGAATACATCGAGATGATTCGTCTTAAGACCAGTGTTCTGTTAGCTTGTGCGATGAAGATTGGTGCTATCCTTGCCGATGCTCCTGCAGAAGATGTAGAGAATCTCTACAAGTTTGGCGAGCAGATTGGTCTTGCCTTCCAACTGCAAGACGATTATCTTGACGTCTATGGCGACCCAAAGGTATTCGGTAAGAAGATAGGTGGCGATATTATTTGCAACAAGAAGACCTACATGCTCATCAATGCTTTTAACAAGGCGAATGCTCGTCAGTGTAAGGAGTTGGAGAAATGGATTGGCTGTGAGAACTTCAATCACGAGGAGAAGGTTGCTGCCGTCACTGAGTTGTATAACAGCATCGGCGTTGACAAGATGGCTATTGAGCGCATCAACTATTATTTTGATGAAGCAAACAAATATATTGCGGCAGTAAACCTTCCTGATGAACGCAAGGCTGAACTGTTAGCGTATGCACAGAAGATGCTACATAGGAAGTGGTGAAGCCTCCCCCGACCCCTCCGAACCAACGGTCACTGACCGAAGGGAAGTAAAGGAGGGGAGGCAAATAGGATAAAGCCCCACCCCGACCCTCCCCAAAGGGGGAGGGAGGCAAATAGGATAAGGTCAGGATAAAGTTAAATAGGTGCATTGATTGCTGAGAAATACTACTCGTCAAGACCTGTCATCCAAAAAATCAACAACACCCAACATTCAACACCCAACACCCAATAAACACTTCATCAACACCCAACATTTAACACCTATCACCCAATGATAATAGACACCCACGCCCATTTAGATGTAGAAGACTTTGCTGACGACCTCCCAGAGGTTATCAGTCGTGCCCACGAGGCAGGTGTAGGAAAGATTTTCCTACCAGCTATCGACCTCAAATCAGTGGATACTGTATTGGCTGTTTGCCGACAGTTTCCTGACACCTGCTATCCAATGATTGGACTGCAGCCAGAGGAGGTGCGCGATGATTGGCGTGAAGTGTTGGACGCTATGCACGAACGAATCCTACTATCGCTTCGACAGAAGGTAGAGGGAACAGCCAAACCAGGTGAGACAGTGATTGCGATTGGTGAGGTAGGACTTGATTTCTATTGGACACGTGAATACGAGAAACAGCAGCTTGCTGCCTTTGAGGAGGCTGTGAAATGGAGCGTTGAGACACGTCTTCCGCTGATGATTCACTGCCGTAAGGCACAGAGTGAGATGCTACATATCATGCGACCATACGAAAAGGAATTGCCGGGTGGTGTCTTCCACTGCTTTACCGGTAATCAGAAGGAGGCAGAGGCATTCCTCCGTTTCGACCGCTTCGTGCTTGGTGTGGGTGGTGTATCAACCTTTAAAAGCAGTCACCTGCGCGAAGATTTCCCTGCAGCAGTACCCCTTGACCGCATCGTTCTTGAGACTGACAGCCCTTACATGGCTCCTGTTCCTCATCGTGGTAAGCGTAACGAGAGTGCTTTCATCGTAGAAGTAATGCGCACCCTTGCTCTTAGCTATGGTATTGACGAGGCTGAGTTTGCACGACAAACCAATGAGAATGTGTGTAGGGTGTTTGGTATTGGGTGATGGGTGTTAGATGTTGGGTGGTGATGATTTGTTAAGTTATGGGTGATAATGAATTAACAAACTATGGGTAGAGTATTTGGTGTTGAATGATGGGTGATAATGAATTGACAAGCTGTGTGTAGCAATAAACATATCAAGCAATGGTAATCATAATTATGAATTGTGAATTTTGAATTATGAATTAAATAAGGATTATGAATTCTGAATTTAAAATTATATGAAGAAAATAACTATCGCCATCGACGGCTTTTCATCATGTGGAAAGAGCACAATGGCAAAAGATCTTGCCAAAGAGATTGGCTATATCTATGTAGACACGGGTGCTATGTATCGCTCCGTTACACTCTATGCGCTACGTCATAACCTCTTCAACGCAGACGGAACCATCCGCGAAGAGGAGTTGCAGGCACAGATGAAGGATATCAACATCAGTTTCCAACTCAATAAGGAGACGGGGCGTCCAGAAACATATCTCAATGGTGAGAATGTTGAGAACGAAATCCGTACGATGGAGGTGTCATCTCATGTTAGCCCTATCGCCACACTCGCCTTTGTGCGTAAGGCTCTCGTTGAACAGCAGCAACGCATGGGAGCAGAGAAAGGTATCGTTATGGACGGTCGCGACATCGGTACGGTGGTATTCCCAAATGCCGAACTTAAAATATTCGTTACCGCATCAGCTGAGGTACGTGCGCAACGTCGTTACGACGAGTTGAAGGCGAAGGGAATGGAAGCAGACTTTGCCGACATCCTTAAGAATGTGCAAGAGCGTGACTATATCGACTCTCATCGTGAGACATCACCGCTTCGCAAGGCTGATGATGCTCTCGAACTCGACAACAGTCAGCTCACAATTGCCGAGCAAAAGCAGTGGCTTTACAACCAGTATCTAAAGGCTGCAGAAGCATAATAAGCTAACAAAAGGCTTATCTTTTCAGGTCCTTTCGTTAAAGTGGTATGATAAACGTACGCACATTTAACGAAAAGACCTGTTTTTTTGCTATCCCAAGCTATCCTAAACACTACCAACAAACGATCTCGCCCACCCTTTCACACTAAAAAATGCTCCAGCTTAACACCGCAAAAAATAACAATAAAGACTTGAAAAAAACTTACATAATTTCATTGAAAACTACTCCTAAAAAGACGGAAAACACCTAAGAACACCACGCTTACAACCATCAGTAAATCAAATAGTTATAAAGGAGTAAAACAAGAGGTGCTTAATAGGACTGCTAAAGGGCGTTAGTAAGGGGCTTAAAGGGCATCTTTTGCAAGCCTAAAGGGCGTCTTTAAGAAGCTAAAAGAGCATGAATTGCGTTCGAACTGTTAGAAAATAATTGACAAAAACCATTACAAGAAAACTATCAGATTGTATTGAACGACAGAAAACACTGAATAGACATAGTAACAATCCGCTTTTTTGTAGTCTTCATAAATTGGGAATGATAAGGATACCGCCCTAAGTTTAGGACTTTGACAATATGTCACACAGAGAAACAGAGGATACGGAGGATTATTGAAAACAAAGCAACGATAGGCACGGAGGCACCGGCGGTGCATGGAGCAATAGAGTTTGTTTGTCAGTTCTATTAGCAATTTACACACAAAACCTTTATCCCAAAAGAGTTATCAGGAATCTGTACGCTACACCTCCGTCGCTCTTTGTGCTATCGGCACCTCTGTGACATAGCCTTTAGCTCCGTTCCCTCCATAACTCTGTGTGCCATAACACATAAGATTTTTAGTGCATTACTTCACATTCCAGAAGAACCTCTTTTCACTCTACGCACTAACATTAAGACACTATAAATCTAAGATTTATGAATTAAGAAATACTAAAATCAACAGAATTATACTTTGTTCAGACTGCTATCTCAACTTAAAATGTTATCTTTGCATCTATGAAGTTAAAAAAGATAATAATGCTCATCGCCTGCATATTCTCTTTTGCAGGTCTGAAGGCACAATATACTATCCAATGCGAAGACACCTGCAGCCATGTTCATGGGCTTGACATGAGCCATTACCAAGGCGATGTGTGGTGGGAGACAGTAGCTGAAAACAGCAATCATAAGCTCAATTACGTTTACTTAAAAGCCACTGAGGGCGGTTCACGTATTGACCAACGCTATCTTGATAATATTGAGGCAGCACAACGTTATGGTATGAATGTCGGTTCTTACCACTTCTATCGCCCTGCTATCCCACAAGAGGAGCAGTTGCGCAACTTCCGCATGCAGTGTCGTCCACAAGACCAAGACCTCATCCCAATGGTAGATATCGAGACTACTGGCGGACTGAGTACGGAGGCTTTACGCGATAGTTTACAGAAGTTTCTTGTGCTTATGACAAAGGAGTATGGTGTCAAACCATTAGTTTATACCTACACAAACTTCTATAACAGGTATCTCAGCGGTGCACTCGACGGCTATAAACTTTTCATTGCACAATATAACGGACGCGAGCCAGAGCTGAACGATGGAAGAGACATCTTTGCTTGGCAGTACACTGGCAAGGGACGTATCAACGGTGTGAGAGGATATGTTGATAAGTCTCGACTGATGGGTAACCACAGTATGCGTGAACTGCGATTCCGACGAAAGCGTTAGCTTCAACACAAAGAGAAAAGGAAATAGATAATTATCCACACTACTATAATCTTACGTTAGATAAATGATCATCAAATGCCCTGAATGTGGCCATCAAGTGAGCGACAAGGCTCCCGTATGCCCAAGCTGCGGTGTAGAGATTGCCGGACATATCATTAAATGTTCTCATTGCGGTGAATTATACCTCAAAGAGGAATCATCATGTCCGAACTGTCATCATACAGAACACCATGTAGAGAGTTCTGTTACGGCTGCAGAGCATCACACAAGTGAGGCTGCGAACGAAAGTAAGGTGCAAGAGCCTGTTGTTCTCATGTCAGTTGACAAGGAGGAAGCAACAGGAAACGATGATGTTATCATCCCAGTAGAGGAAACGGAAGAACACGAAACGGATAATTACAACGATAAGACACAAGACGTTTTCAACGAGCCAAAGACGGAGGAAGAGGCTGTCGATGCCGACTTCATCATGGATGATAATGCTGACGAGGAGGTGATTGCCAATGCCGAGGCTATAGCTGAGGACGAGGAGGAAAGTACTCCAGATAAGAATAATCATCTGTCATTGGCTGTCTCACTGCTCATCGCTGCGATCACTGCAGCCGTATTACTCTTCCTTTACAACCAAGGGGTGGGCGCAAGCAAAGCTAACAATGAGCAGGAGGCTTTCACACAAGCAATGAGTAGTAGCGAACCAACCGTACTAAAGAATTATCTCAAGGAAAATCCATCAGCTTCTAAGGCACATCGTGATAGTATATCAGCCCGTCTAAAGGTGCTGACAACTACCACTCAGAATATGCAACAGTCTGATAATGACCTTTCTGTGGCATTGACCAGCAACTCAAAAGAAGTGTTGCAGCAGTTTATTGCTAAGTATCCAGACTCAAAACATCGTGGTGAGTTGGAAGCAAAGATTGACGAAATAGACTGGGCAGGAGCTGTAGCTAAAAACAACGAGAATGCTTATCTTGGCTATAAGGCGCAGCATCCGAATGGTATTCATAGTAAGGAAGCCGATGAGAAGTTGAAGAATATTCTGACACCAGAGAAGGCTGAGGAGTCAGCTGTTGCAAAGGTAACGGATGGTGAGAGAGCAAAAGCGGTTGCTGCGGTGCGCCAACTCTTACAAGGTATCAACAGTAAAAGCACGGATAAGATTTCTGGTGCTGTTGCGCCATCATTAAACTTCCTTGGTTCAGGTGGTGCTACGGTGAAGGATATTCGCCGTTATATGACCGACCGACTTTATCAAGCTGATGTCAAGACAATCAATTGGCACCTTGGTTCGCCTGCAGAAGTAACCAAAAAGAGTAATGAAGCGGGTGCAGATATTTGCCTAAAGATACCAGCTACATTGGATATCGATCGCAAAGGTGGTAAGTCAAAACGTAGTTATGTTATCTCTGCGACAATCAAGAACGGCAAAATAACCCATATTAATTGGTAATAGGTTTACCCTTTTAAGGTAAATAAGATTAGCACTCAAACAAGTTTTGTTTTATTGTCGAACGAACTAATTGTCTTTATATTAGCGTTGTAGCGAATTACTTCAAGACAGAAAGACTGACAAAAAACCGACAATAAAACAAGACTATTCAAAAACAATATGCTTTACATTGGGGTTAATGGCTGGTAAAATAAAACTTGCTGTCACTCCTGTCAGCCATTTTAGGCTCATAAGTACCAACATTTCATTCATTTACACGAAATGTTAAAAGTGACAGCAACTTATTTTTAAAAATACCAAGTACATATAACTTGATATTCTATGTGAGATGTTATATAGCCCTTTTTACAAACCATCAACACCCAACATTTAACACCCAACACCTATCACCCACGTTAATTCTCAATCTGATCAATCGTAGGCTTTTTAATCTCAGGCACTGGAGCCTTTACAACTGGTTCTGTCTGACCTTCTGGAACATTAGGAACAATGACAGGGTTCTCTGGATCTGCTGTCTCTTCCGACTCAGAAGATTCTTTCTTTGGAGCTTCTGTCTTCTTCTCCTCCTTCACCTCTTCGTCTTTCTCCTCTTCCTTTGTCAATACAGGAATCTTCGGACCATTATCAATACCGATAACTTCACCCGACATATCCACCTCATACTTACGAGGAGGAGCCATCTCACGTGTTTCCATGAGAACAGCAAGTACTATAGCACCCACCACAAGCACAATAGCACAGATGGATACGGGTACCTTATAGGTTGGTTTCTTCTTCATTATCTACGTTTTCTATCCTTTTATCTTATTGCCTTTTTCGCTTACTCGGTAATCTGCACACAGTAAGGAAGTGGCTGCTGGAGGGTCAGAAAGCTAATTGTTGGCTGATTATCCTTCGTACAAATCAGCGTAGTCTTGTCTCCCTTCACAGCATTACCCATGTCATATCCCATCGCTTTCACCTGTGCCTGCAAGCCCGCAAAGGCAGTACGGTTAAAGACATAGATATAAACCGTCTTGCCATTTTGTGCCAAGAGTACCATACTGGAGTTACCACGTCCCATGGCAGTTGGTAGGAAGTCGCTGGTTAGGTTCATATTCTTTACCCAGTTATAGTCCTTTCCAAACTCGTCCGATGAGACTCCTTTATAGCTGTAGCCTTGCTTCTCAAGCACCTGTTTACCCACTTGTAGTGTCTTTGCTTGAAAGATTTTAATAGCATCAGCCATCGAAACAATATCTTTTTGCGCATGTGCTCCCATTGCAAAGAGAAGCACTGTCAATAATAGTAGTATTTTCTTCATTCTTCTTCTTTCATTTATTCCGTGCCTTCATCTGCCTTTATCATTTTAAAACAATGATATTATGACACGATACAAAATTATGAAAAATATGGAGAATGAGCAAGAAAAGGAGAAAATTTACTTTAAACTTTGAACCATTTACTTTGAACTTTGAGGTTTGAACTTTGAACTTTATGATATGTACAAACCTCTATCTCACTTTTACCGACTACGAATTTCACTAATTACGCTAATGCTTATTGCAACGTAATTCGTGTCATTTGCGTAATTCGTAGTTGACGAGTTAGCCCATTAGTTGTAGCGATAAACCACAGTTAACATTAGTATTCATAATTATGAATTCTGAATTATGCATTATGAATTAACAAAGGTGTACCCTAATAGTCATCCTATTATTGGTACACCTTCATTACTTTATGTGATAAAGCTTATTGCAATTACTTTCTTTTTCTTTTAGAAGCCAGGCGCTCTTCACGCATCTTAGCCATTGCTTCCTCCTTCTCCTTAGAGCGTTGTCCTGAGAGACGAGCAATAAGACGATCAAGATCAGCAGCTATCTCCTTGAACTGAACGAACTCCTCTTCATTCTCAAACAACTTCCCTACCATGCAAGATGGGATATCCTTCGCCTTCTCTTGTAATTCCTTACCATGCTCAGTAAGCGAAACATAGGTTTCTCTTCCATCCTTTTCACCCTTGACACGGTTAACCAATCCAAGTTGAGCCATACGCTGAACAAGTGGGGTCATTGTGTTTGAGTCAAGATAAAGCCGGTGTGCAAGTTCCATCACCTTTTGATTGTCTTCTTCCCAAAGAGCCATCAATACAAGAT
Source organism: Prevotella melaninogenica (assembly GCF_013267595.1). NCBI lineage: Bacteria > Pseudomonadati > Bacteroidota > Bacteroidia > Bacteroidales > Prevotellaceae > Prevotella > Prevotella melaninogenica. Next base: position 716,851 of record NZ_CP054010.1, read on the forward strand.
ATTGAGGATAGGTAATACCTAAATCCTCAAGCAATGGATAATAAGTTTGAGTAACAAGGCGGCTTGCTGTGTACAATCTGAAGCAGAGTTGGCTCTGCAGTTTTAGTTGGTCGTATACCATTCTTTTTTCCTTAAATGTTTTGATAACTTCAAACTCCTGAAGTAAACTTTAAACTATATTGTTACCTGAAAATAATCTGTTCGTGCTGCAAAGGTACAACAATTTATATTTATCGTTAATGACATAAGCCTACTTTTAACATTAATTGTATAGCTAAAGTCGTGTTTTGATAACATAAAACAATAATAAGCGGACATAAACAATACAAATCGTTTATGTCCGCTTATGCGTATTTATAAGGGTTTATTTCTACTTATTCAAAGTAATAAAGGAAGGTTGCAACACCCTCAAGTGCTGGCTTGCGTTCGCCCTCAATCTCAATCTGGAACTTGATACCAGCCTTGCAGATACCACGGATATTCTCAATACTATCGAGTGTGGCAACAAGACGAATGCGTGAGTTCACGAGGACTGGACGACCAAAGCGCATCTTATCCATACCATAGTTGACCATCATCTTAAGGTTATTCACCTCAATAATCTCCTGCCACATGTGTGGGAGCAGTGAAAGTGTAAGATAGCCATGTGCGATAGTACTCTTGAACTGGCTTTCTACAGCTGCACGCTCTGTGTCAACATGAATCCACTGATGGTCGAGGGTAGCATCAGCAAAGAGGTTAATTCTCTCCTGGTCAACGAGTAACCACTCGCTCTCACCAAGCTTCTCACCCAGTCGGGCAGCAAGCTCATCATAATTGTTTACTGTTAATTTTGCCATAGTTTTTGTTTCATGTAATTTCTACATTACTGCATATGATAGTCTTTCTTTACCCTCCCTACCCTCTTTATATATTATAAGGTGTGAAAGGATATACTACCTTTTGTCGTACAAAAATACAAAAAACTTTCCAATTGCCCAAATCGACTTATGCTGCTGAGCCTCTTTATGGTGCCAATAGATGCACATGCAAGGTTTTTTCCTTACCCGCTACAGACACCTCATTGACATAAACAAGCTTATACTTGATATCAAGGAAGTTGCCAGTTTTCTGCGCACTTATCACCTCGATACGTGGATCTAAGAGATAGATATCCAAATATTTCGCTAAACCACTACCAGGAATCCATGCGACAAGGTTAGAATTTCCATTATCACCTTGCACCTCATTTGCATACAAGTCAATGTTTTCGCCATCACGCATTAATGACATCTGAACTTTCTTAAACCATACTCGTGGGTCAAATGACTTCACTGCTGCAGAATAGTCACCATCAGCCTTGCTTCTAAAATACTTACCAAAGAACTTTCCAACGTCTGTACTGTTGGCGACAAGAAGTTCTTTATCAAGTGCAGAAAGTGGTTTAAAACCTGTAAGTTCCACATTGAAATTAGCCAATTCTGTGTCGTGACCATCCTTAGCAACAAGTTGGATAGAGAGCGTGATAGCGTTTGTCCCATCATCTCGATGCTTACTCTTAAGATAAGGTACGAACTTCTCACTATCAAATTTAAGCAAAGAGGTATGAAAAACATCTGCATGCTCGTACACACCACGCATATATAACTTGCTAACCTCCTCTGTATTTACACTGATTTGGTTGCGATAATACTCATTCTTATTTATCTCAACACCAACCAAACTATTCTTTCGACCCTTATAAGTAATCGTAAACGCTACCTGACCAGACGTACTGCCACCAACGTAACGCACATCGCTAACCGTCGTATTTGCCCAATCAGCTGGCGTAAAGGTGTAATGCTTGCTGCCACCAACACTTGAAGAAGACAGATTAATAAACTTCTGTAAATACGCTGCAGTAAACTTCCTATTATCCTTAAGACGATAAAGTGTATCGAAATCGAAGTCTTTCAGATAGTTAACGTCCGTTTTCCATGCTGCAACAGCACGTGAAACCATCTCATAATCATTTGGTTTCTGTGCAAAACCAGCATATTCAACGTCCTTAGTAAAGGTTTTACCACTGCTATTACCCATTACTCTCAACGTAAAAGTACCCTTCTCTTCATCGCTATTCAGTACATCTACAGCCGTAACATTCAACGCCTTACCATTGACAGTTTTATTTCCTAAACTTGCTTTTGCCGTTTCCAATGCTTGATAAACATTCTGTTGCTTATCAAGATTAAAAAACTTCACAATATCGTCATTCGTTACTTCTGCCGCATTTTGCTCAGTAGATGGGTTTGGCTGTATTGGATCCGACGAACTTCCGTCACCTCCACAAGCAGCACAGAGTAATACTATAGATACCGCAAGAATTATTTTTCTCATTGTTTTATCCTGTTTTTTAATGATTATTGAACTTCTTATCCTCACTTCTTACCATTCTAACAAAGTGATGTAAAGCTATTGAATCCTTGCATCTCACAATGATTCAAATGCAAAGATACTAAAAAAACTTGAAAAATCAGTATCGACATAAGACTTTATCATTAATCCATAGACACAACATCTCACACATCATGCCAATGAGAACACCATACGAATAATCAGAATTATAACACTCTGACAAGAACACCGTTCGAATAATTCTAAATGATAAATTCTGAATTAACATAGTTTTCTGCTCACATTTCAACATTTTTTTATAATTTTGCCACCATCATGAGATATACTGTCAAATGCAATAACTGCGGTCGCGACTTTGTAGCTGAGACTGAGCAATATGGGACAATGAAATATCGTTGCCCTTATTGTGGTAATGTGTTGAACTGTAGGTTTGATGCCCCTAAGTCTTTCCGCACACGTGCTCGTTCCGTTATTCCATTGGCTGACGTCTCACCTATTGAGATAAAGAAAGCCAAGGATCTTCCTACAGTCTCAACCCATCTCGTTAGTTCGCCTTCAAAAGAGAAGCTTGCTGAGATGAGAAGTAAGCTGATAGAGGCTTCTCAGCGTGCCCTTCACGTATCTAAGCAGGCCGGTGAGACCTTGAAGAATGCGACAGAAAGTACCAGTGAGTTTGTAAATAAATCGTCTTCATGGCTTCGTCGTTTTCAAGAGAAATACACAGATGGCGACCTTTGGATATTCTTTGGCTTCAGTTTTATCTTCCTCCTTTCGGTCTTTATAGGACTTTTCGTCTGTGCAGAGGCTGTGAAACTCTTATCAGAGGGACACTCATGGCTGTTTAAAAACTATATTGAAATAAGAAATTCTATCTAACTTTTGCATTTCTTATACCCTCTTATCTTCTGTTTTTAAGTAACAGATGTTTAGAAATATCCTTACATTTCGAGAGCGCTTTTAGTCCTTATCTTAGCTAAAAAAGGGCTTAAAAGCAGACTGCTATAAGCAACAGATAATCAAATAGTTATAAAGTCGTATTCTAAAAGGTGCTTTCTAAGGGTTCAAAAGGGCGTTAGTTAGCGTCTTAAAGGGCATCTTTAGCAAGCCTAAAGGGCGTCTTTTCAAAGGCAATTAAGCATCTATTGATTTCTGCTTAGTGACTTTTTTATTACAACTAATCAAATACTATCATTCTTTCCCTTGCTTTCTTGCCTACTTATCAATGTGTTGTTTCGCATTTGTTTTTGAAAGCAACCTACCCTTTCCGTACTGCTTTTTATATAAGGTAAACACCGCAAAACATGCACTATTATGTGTCCAAGATACAAGTTGGAAATAAAAACGCACGTAATATTATGTTAAAGAAGATAAAACATGCATGAATTAAAAAAAATACTATAATTTTGCACACATCTAAGCTATCGACAACCTAAGTGTCATATCTAATGTCACAAGACCTAAACAAAATATAAATAAAAACCTTTTAAGCATGAAAGCTATGAGAAAATCTAACCTTGGAAGGTCGCTGCTACTGGTAGTGCCCCTTGTGTGTTGTCCTTATACTGCACATAAGGCATACGCCACCCCGACAGTAACCATACAGGCACAAGCCTCTGTTATCAAAGGAAAAGTTATCGATTCACGTACAGGCGAACCGGTCATAAGTGCCAGTGTCACCGTAAGTGGTACAAAGAAAATCGCTCTTACCAACATTGATGGTGAGTTCTCTATCGACGCAAAGGCTGGTGACGAGCTGGTGATTACGTCCTTAGGCTATGAGAAAACGACGGTGCGAGCTGAAAACAACATGACCGTAAGCATGGTTTCTTCATCTACGATGCTTAGCGAAACAGTGGTTGTGGGCTATAGCACGCAGAAACGAAACAGTCTGACGGGTTCGTTGCAGAGTATTGATAGTAAAGAACTTACTAACATTACGACGGCTAATGTCACCAACATGTTGACGGGTAAGATACCTGGAATGAACGTTATGCCGGGTTCTGGTAAGCCAGGTTCGTTCGGTGCCATCATCGTTCGTGGTAAGTCTACTATCAACGGTAGTACTGCACCGCTGTGGGTTATTGATGGAGTAATCGTCGGTAAAGACCCAGGTGACATCAATCCTAACGACATCGAGACACTCACCGTACTCAAAGATGCAGCCTCAACAGCTATCTATGGTTCACAGGGTGCCAATGGTGTCATCGTTGTTACAACTAAGGGGGCAAAGTCTGGTAAGACTTCTATTACCTTCTCTGCCAAGATGGGCATTTCAACTCTGAACAATGGTAAAGTGAAGATGATGGATGGAGCCGAGCTATACGACTATTATAAGTCATTTACTAATGCTGCTGAGATTGCTTTCCCACGCTGGAATGATAAGCTCCGTGATAGTAATTTCGACTGGTGGAAGTTGGCTACACACACTGGAAACGTTCAGAATTACGACCTTACTATTAACAGTGGTGGTGAGAAGTTGAGTGCTGTCTTCACAGGTGGTGTCTATAAAGAGGATGGTGCTGTGCGTGGATATGACTTCACTCGATACAACACGATGATGAAGCTGAACTTCAAACCTTATTCTTGGATTGCTATCCGTCCATCCTTTAATGGTAGCAAGGGAGTGATTGACGACCGTCAACGCTCTACCTATTCTATGTATTCTATGCTGCCATGGGATAGCCCTTACGATGAAACCGGCAAGATTGTTGGCAATAGATCATCATCATGGGTGAATAGCAACTCTACCAATTACCTTTACGAATTGCAGTATAATTGGAGCAAGTACGATTCTTATGCCTTTAATGGCAACTTCGACTTTGACATCTATCTCACTGATTGGCTGACGTTCTCTTCTGTGAATAGCTATCGTTGGAGTACCCACCTTGATAAGAGTTACGCTGATCCTCGTACATCAGGTGCAGAGGGTAAGGGTCGTGTGAGTGAAAGCACGAGTACGAACACACGTCGTTATACCAACCAGCTGCTGAAAGCAACACGTAGTTTCGGTGATTATCATGGCTTCTTAATGCTTGGTTATGAATTTAATGATGGTGAATATCGCTATCATAGTAGTGACGGAACAGGCTTAGTTCCGGGCTTTGCTCAACTTGATATTACCTCAACTCCTGAGGCTGTGGGAGGTAATAAATACGAGTGGGCAGTGCAGTCTTTCTTCGCAAACCTCAATGCTGATTATGCTAATAAGTACTTGTTGCAACTCTCACTGAGAACCGATGGCGCAAGTAACTTTGGTTCTGATGCTGCATACGGAACCTTCTTCTCTGTCAGTGGTGGCTGGGTTGCTACGGCTGAGAAGTGGTTTAAGGTGCCTTGCATTGACTATTTGAAGGTGCGTGCATCGTTTGGTTCAGTAGGAAGTCGCCCTAACAGCCTCTATCCTCAATACGGACTTTACAGCTTACGTGCAAGCTATAACGAGGTTCCTGGTGCTGTAATCGCTCAGCTTGCCAATAAGAAACTGACTTGGGAGAAGAGCTATACCACTGGCGTAGGTATCGACTTGAATATGTTTAAACGTCTGCGTATGACCTTCGACTTCTATAGCAAGCGTACAAGCAACCTACTCTTTGCAGTGCCTATATCTGGTGTTATCGGTGTGACAAGCATCTGGCAGAACATTGGTGAGCTTACCAACACAGGTTTTGAGACTACTCTTTCGGCTGATATCATCAAGAGTAAGGACCTCACTTGGACAGTTGATGCCAACCTTTCTACCAACTCTAACAAGATTAAAAAGCTGTATAGCGGTAGAGACCAGATTATCGAAGGTGATGGTATTGCTGGTTCAACCAACACGTTGTTACGTCCGGGTCTGAGCGCAGATACCTATTACTTGCGTGAATGGGCAGGTGTTGACCCAGAGAATGGTGCGCCACAATGGTACACAACGGATGCGAATGGCAATCGTGTAATTACCCACAACTATGCCAAGGCTGATCAAGTAGCCCTTGACAAGCGTGCCACTCCAAGTGTATTCGGTAGCTTCTCTACCACACTTACCTATAAGAACTTCGACTTCAACGCTGTCTTCGGCTACTCAATGGGGGCTTACATCTATAACTACTCACGACAGGAGTATGACTCAGATGGTGCTTATACCGATCGTAACCAGTTCAGCTTGCAGAAAGGTTGGAAGAGATGGGCACAGAAGGGAGACGTTGCAACACACCCAGTTGCTGCCTATAACAACCCATCTAACTCTAACAAGGCGTCAACTCGCTACTTAGAGAGCTCTGACTTCTTGAAGCTTCGCTCAATAACTTTGGGTTACAACTTCAGTCTTAAGAGTGATATCGTGAAGGCATTGCGCGTTTATATCAGTGGTGAAAACCTCTTCTGCATCACCAATTACTCTGGTGTAGACCCAGAATTGCCTGCTGCTGATAGTGGTCGAAATGCTTCTGGCGAACGCTCAACAGCCCTTTCAATCTCAACAGGCGCTGGCGTTTATCCTTCTGTTCGTAAGTTTATGCTCGGCGTTAACGTCACATTCTAAATAAAGAATCTGCCCTATGAAAAAAATATATGTGCTGCTCTTAGCAGCTATTGCAATGGTATCGTGTAGCGTAGAGCGTCATCCTGAATACATGATGGATGATGATACCATGACTAAAAACATTGATGAGAGTTTTCCATCGCTACTGAATGGATGCTATGGATTCCTAAAAACATGGTCGGACCCTATGTATCGCTGTGGCGAATACGCAGGAGATAACATCATGATTCGTGGTACGTCTACCGATGCTTTCTATGAGTTTATCTCTTATTCGCGCACTCCAAATAACTACCGATTGCAGAATTTCTGGGATTATAGCTATAAAGTGGTTGCGCAGGCATCTAATATCATCAAGGATATCCCTGAAGGTAAGAGTACGATTACCGATACACAGTTAGGAGAATGCTACTATCTACGTGGCATGATTTACTTCTATCTCTGTCGTGCATACGGTAGACCATACGCGCAAAACCCTGATACAAACCTCGGTATGCCTATCGTTAACGGTACACCTGACGACCCTGTACACGCTATGTTGCCTAATCGTTCTACTGTGAAAGAGACCTACGAACAGGCAATTAAGGACTTGGAGAAGGCGGCTTCGCTGATGACAGAAGACCTGCACGGCGAAGAACGTTGTATCTTTGCTTCTAAAGAGGCTGCTTGGGCTATGTTGAGTAGAATCTATCTCTATATGAGTGGAACTTACGAAACGCCTAACACTGCCTATGCACAGAAGAGTGTTGAGTACGCAACAAAGGTAATCGACTCTGGTAAGTTTAGTCTGTTGAGCCGTAAGGACTATGGCGTTAGCAACACTCTTGAGCCAGAAAACAACCCTGAAAACATCTTCGTGGTGAAAAGAGTAGACTCTGAGTTCCCTGGTTGGGATTATTATTACACCATCGGCGGTATGTATTCAAATATCGGCGGTATGGGTTGGGGCGAAATGTATGCGTCTGGTAAATACCTTGATTTGCTGAACGAGACTGGACAGAACGACTGGTTTAATAAGAAGTACACTGATATTCGTGCGCAATTCATTGAGCCACAGTATGTAAAAGACAAGACAGACAAGTACGTTCCAGTCTTCCGCTTCATCAAGAATGTCTATGATGCAAGTGGCAATCAGGTGAATTTCAACTACGTACAGTTGCGTTATACTCGTCAGCCAGACAATAGTTTGACTTGCGATACCACTGGAACAGGACACACGACCCCACTTGTTCTCACCCCAATCGACCCTGCACAGCGTCTTTACTCGATTAATTATCAGGGACATACCTATCGTGGTGTGCTTGATTATCAGATGAAGCTCAACCGCGTTTATCCTATGTTCTATGTGGTGAAGTGCTCTCGTCAGGGTGGCAAGGAGAATCAGTTGTATTCGCCTATCATCTCTCGTCTTGACGAAATGTATCTCAATCGTGCTGAAGCAAATGTGAAATTGGGTAATATCACTAATGCGATGGCTGACGTGAACACAATCCGTGAGCGTGCTATCGTGGGTGGAAGCTATACGAGTGCTCAGTTTACTGCTGCCACAGCAAAGACTTTGGTGGATAAAGAACGTCAGTTAGAGTTGGCATTTGAGGCAGAGCGCAGCTACGATGTGTTCCGCAATGGCGACACCCTCACTCGTCGTTTCCCTGGACCTCATCAGCCAATGGTTGACATTCCAGCAACCGACTACCGTGTGATTTACTTCATTCCACAGTCGGCTATCAATGCTTATAAGGGCAATCTGGAACAAAATCCAAGTAGTAACTAACACACTTTAGAGAATGACAACCGATGTGTAGCGTGCTGAAAAGAATCTTCTCAGCCCATACACATCCTGTTGTCCTCTCTTTTCATCAGCCTAATAATAGGGAGGGCTATATCGTTAGCCTTCAACAAAACTCTTGTAACGTTATTTTTAAAACCCCAATCGGTTATTAGAGCCTAAACATATTTTATTTTATTATCGAGTAGATTGTTTGGCTTTGGAACACAGGCGTAGCGGGCTACGTCAAGTTACAGAGACAAACAAGATGCCGATAAGAAAATGAAAGATGTTAGGAAACAATACCATAATATGATACAAACATATTGTGGTCTAATGATTGATTGGGATTTAAGGCTTAGTTAGCGCGCTAACTAAGCCTTTTTGATTATTCTTTTGGAGTTCTATTCTATACCTTCTTATCGGTTTATTAGTTGCTTTCAGGTACTACAAATGGTTACTACATGAATTCTATAGCTACAATAAACTTTATTAATTCATATCCTATAAGAAACCCACAGCTCTGAATTTTATTTACATCCACCATTGATTTATTTACCAAAAACAGCCGAAAAAACACTTTCCTTACAGCCTTTGTAACTCATTCATTATAAAAGAGTTACAAAACTGCTTTTCAAAAGGTGCTTAATTGGACTTCAAAAGGGCATTAGTAAGGGTCTTAAAGAGCACCTTTTGCAAGCTAATTGGGCGTTAATTAGAAACTAAAAGAGCATCTGTTGAATTTTGGGCGCTGACTTTTTTATTACAAAAAGAAGATTCCCTTTGCTTTTCTTGTCTCTTTTTTCAGTTGCTCTCAATGCTCAAAGGCTGTTCTCTCGTCGGTAGTCGGTAGGGGTAACGCCACAGACGGTTTTGAAAGCACGTACGAAGTTTGAGTAGTCGCTGAAGCCACATTTATCTGCAACCTCGTTGAGGCTCACCTGTGGATGATTATTAAGTAGGGTAGTAGCTCTCTTAATTCTTAGGCGAAGGATATAGGCAGACGGTGTGTAGCCTGTGAGTGCATTAATCTTACGATGGAATTGTCGAGGGCTCATACACATACTTGATGCAAGAGTAGCGATGTCGACACTCTTGTTATTATTGAGTTGCATATAGAGAACACTTGAAAGCTTTGTGAGGAAACGGATGTCAACCTCTTTCTTGGCATAGTTTGCTTGCACTTCTTCTTTCTTAACTTCGCCTGATATAGAGCAGAATTTCTCCTGTAATAACTTGCGGCCTTCTAACAATTTCTCGACTCTTGTGCGTAGTTCGTCAGAGTTAAATGGTTTACAGATATAGGCATCGGCACCGGCTTCTATACCTTTGATGCGCTCCTCTTCCGTAACCTTTGCTGTCAGAATGATGATTGGAATATGGCTGATAATTGTGTTGCTGCGCACCTGTCGGCACACCTCTAAACCGTCTGTTTCAGGCATCATGAGGTCGGTAATGATAAGGTTTGGCACAATCTCCTGTGCTTTCTCCAATCCTTCTTTTCCATTCTCAGCATAGAAGACAGAGTAATCTTTGGTGAAGAGCGAACCAATGTAGGAAGCAACATCCCGATTATCCTCAATGATGAGCAGACTTTTCTCATTCTCTTTACAGCTGTCTTTCAGTTCTTCTGCTGTTTCTGGGATAATAGCCTTGTTGCTTTCAGCTGAATGTTTCAGCTGCTTTTGACTGCGATTGTAGATAGGCAGGCTGATATAGAAGGTAGTACCCTTACCTAACTCGCTGTCAACTGTGATTTTTCCATTCACAGCTTTTATTATCTGATGTACCAGTGCTAACCCTACGCCTGTACCAGTGTTATGCGCATCGTTTTCCTCTTGGAAGAAAGGTTCAAAGACATGTGTAACAGCTTCTTTGCTCATTCCCCTACCAGTGTCTGATACCTTTATGTGTAGTTGTTGTTGCTCGCCCCATACACTGACCTTTATCTTTCCGTAAGGTGGGGTAAACTTGAAAGCATTTGCCAACAGGTTGTTCATTACCTTTATCACATAGTCGGGCACAAAGTCCATTATAACCTCGCCTTTGCTTACTATCTGCAAGTCTATTTTGTGAGAATGGGCATAGCTATGATAGCTTTCAACGATCATTGTGAGGAAAGCTACGATGTTGCCATTCTGCCAGTTGGCTTTGCCAATGGTCGACTTAATCTTAGAGATGTCTAAGAGTTGGTTGATGAGCGTAAGTAACCCTTTGCCTTGTCGTTCGATGATGATAGCCTTCTCTTTAATTCCTGTTTTGCTATCCTCTTGCATGTCGTGGCTCAATCCGAGAATGACGGTGAGCGGTGTGCGGAACTCATGGGTTATATTTGTGAAGAAGTTCTCTCTGAGTTCAGCCATCTTTTTTAATTCCAGATGGTTGCGGCGATGTACACGTTGTAGATAGAGGAAGACGATTAAAGCAACAATCAGGATGATTGAAGTCATTCCAAAAATAGTAAAGCCAATGTTACGCGCCTCACGTTCCTCGTTTAAAGACTGTTTCGCCAGTGCCATTTCTCTTAACTGTTTGTTGCGTTCAATGTTGAGTGTCGTGTTTTGAATACGATTCACCTTCTTCATATTGATGACACTATCCTGCAAGGTTGTGGCTTGTTCGTAGGCAGCTAAAGCCTGACGGTAATCGCCTGTCTGCGTATAGTGTTTATAATATAGGGTGTAAATCTCCGCCAGATGCTCAGGAGACTTGATGCGCTCTGCTGTTTCCTTAGCCTTGTTAAGGTAGATCATCTTCATCTCGTTGTTTCCAGTCGTATGTTTAATTCTGGCGAGAGCGATAAGTGTACCCAACGCATGCCACTCGTCTTTTGAAGCTTTCATTATCTCGTAAGCCGCTTCAAACTCCTCTGTGGCTTTGTCATATTGCTTGTTTTTCTCATAGAGTGAACCGAAATAAGTATGGCAGAGCGATATTCCAAGGTCGCTTCCTGCCTCTATGTTGAGTGCCATTGACTTGCGGAAGTAGGCCCAAGCAGAGTCAAGCTTTCCTTTATGTTCAAAGATAGCACCAATGTTAGCATAATTGATGGCTTGTCCCACCGTACTGTTCAGTTCTTTCTCGCCCTTTAATGCAATGCGGAAAGCACTGTCAGCACGTTCATAATTGCCCAGTGTGAGATAGATGTTACCCAGTCCGTTGAGCGAAACAACACGATTTTTCCTCACAGTAAAGGATGTGTCGGTGCTTTCTTTGCTAAGCATCCATGCGCGGTAATGGTAGTCCTGTGCCACGTCAAGAATGCCAATACGACGATAGTCAGTACCAATATTATTACGGGCTTGCACCCATTCGAGGGTGTCTTTTATGTCTTCAGCTTGTATTTGTCCTTTACTATGTACCTTCAACGCTTCCTCAAATCGGCTTTCATTGCGGAGGTTCTTTCCCCATTCCCTTAATGCAATGATGCTACCAAGCTTATCTCCTTTCTTTTCTAATTGTTTTTGTAGTAAGGCAAGTGAGTCGGTATTGGTGACAGTATTCACAAGACTATCTGCTCTTTTGCGTTCTTCTGGCGTAAAGGTTGACGTTTTCTGTCCACATGAAAGAAGAGTAAAAATTGTAATGAAGACTGTTAATATCTGCAGAGTCGATGGATAATAACCGTAGCTTCTTTGCATACGATGATTTCTCTTTGCTGTAATAGATTGGGTGTGCTTATGATATTGCATATATAATAATTAGTTAATTTGATATATATGTGAGGGAAATTATAAGTATGTCATCTTTGACAAAGATAGGATTTTATTTTGGAATAATAGAATATTATAAATAAATTTTATTGTAAGTAGTATGTGAAAAATATGTAAAAATGTCAGTGGTAAATACTTGTTTTATAGTTGGTTATATTTCATTTGTGTCCGAATGTGACATATAAACAAAATAAAAAATGTCCGAAAAAGATAGTTTTTTGTCCGATAGTGATAACAAGCTTTCGCACTTCTGAACTTAAATTTGCAGCAGAAGTTTTAAGCAATAAAAGAGAAGATATGGTACAAAAAGCCAAGAAGCAATTTACAGCTAAGCAAAAGCAGAATATGCAATTCTCTGAAGAACGCTTTCAACTACTTGAAACGATTCATGAAATGATAGACGTTGAGCTCAATAAAAGAGGGATAAAGATAGATCAAGAGAATCAGGTGGAACATGAGATTAAACCGCCTTCAATAGTAAATGAATCCCCTTACAACAGCTTATGTGGATGCTTTAAAAAGTGGTGGAAGTCGCTGATGAGAGGCAAAACGTAGGTAACAGAGAAGAGATTTTAATCTCATTATCATATAAGAACAGACATACTAAGACGACAATATAAATTTAACATCGCATAGTAACATACATGCGCAGGCTATAATTTACTTTTAATATAACATAGAAACGTACAAACTTTCAATAGTTATCTGTCTTATCTACAATATGAGAATCAATACTCAAGCTATCAGTATTATTAAAGATGATGACTCAGTCAGTACTAAAAGACTCAGAAAAAATCGTTTGAAACTAACTTTAACGCCCATGTCCCCGAACGGCATCCTCACCCAAAGAGTGGGTGAGGAGAATGGGGGACAGTAAAGTATATAAGAATAAACTACAACTGTACAAGATATCTATACACTAATGACATACGCTTATAAGGAAACTTTGCGTATTTGACAAAGGACATTGATGTTATCGAAGAGCAATCTATGTTCTAAACACTAACACAAATCTGCGAGAATATCTATTATTTAAACATAAAAGCCCAAGTCTTCGATACGGCACTACTCCGAAAGGAGTTATAAAAGGGAGACACAGTTTCTATTATGAAGAGGAAGCTATCTAAACCGCTCATTCCACCGCTCAGCGGAAGATGGGCAAGAGTGGGACTGATAGTCTTATTCACACTGTCGACAACTGTTCCTATACAGGCACAGAATGAACAGGAGAACAGAACTCAGTTGCCACGGAATCTAAACAGCGAATTGCGTAGGAAAACATGGAGCATCTATGCCGAAGGAGGATTGTCTTGGGCAACGGATGTGTGGTATCAGAACCTTGATGCTAAACGAAGTTACAAGCTATCACCAGCCGTTGGCGGTGGTATCGACTTCACTATCCGCCCTTGGATACGCATAGGGGGAGAATATTTATGGTCGCGTTATCGTCGTGAACAGCGATTCTCCAACCTTAATACTCAATCAATGCCAGTCAAGGTGTATGGTAACTATATGATGAACTTCCATAATGTTAAACTCGGTTTGCAGCTCAACTTCATGGAGTTATGGCCACAACGGCGTGCTCAGTGGCTTAATGTTTGGATGGGAACAGGCTTAGGATATTCCTTTCTCAAGGGTAATGAGTATGGAATGTATTTCAGCAATACGATGAATCAGAACGGACAGACAACACCTATTGGCAATAATTCAGCCATCAGTAACGAGTCTGAATTAACACTTACGGGTAACGTCCGAACAACAAACCGACATGAAGAGTTCAACAAACTTTTCATCCCTACAACCTTACATGTTGAGGCAGACGTGAGCCGTCGCTTCACGGTTGGACTGAAGGGGGAGATGGACTGGCTGTTGAGTCGTGGGGGAATTGCTCCAAAGAACTATATCTTTGCCCTTGCTACAGTGCGTTATAACTTTGTTAGAAGTGGTGCAAAGGTACAGCAAGTTTATTATGAAGGAGAGCTATCTCAACTTAACGACCGTGTGAATGCGCTCCAAAAGGAAGCTACTGAAAACAGAGCACGTGCCGACCGCGAAGCTACTGAACGGCAGAGGGTAGAACAAAAGAATGCTGACTTACAACAACGTCTCTCTGAATATGAACGCAGCATAAGTGAACCAAGTCCTGCCGTTCAGATTGCTCACTATGTTCAATTTGCTAACAACAGTGCTGGCATAAGTCGCGACGAACTTGCACATCTCAAGTATTTCGCGGCCTACATGCGTGGTCATCAGCTATCAATCATTGCCGAAGCGAGCACACCCGGTCCAACAGGTTATAATCAGAAACTCTCTGAACGCCGTCTTAAACATGTGGTTAAGGTACTCTTGAAGGAAGGCTTTGCTAAAGAAGACCTCCATCCGCAGATTGCCATTGGAGAACAAGATGGTAAACCAGATGCCGCAGGACGAAGAGTTACGATTAAGTTGGTCAAGTGATGGCGAGTTGACGAGTGAACAAGTTGACGAGTGAATAAAATAACAATAATCATAAACATGAGTTTAGGAAAGCGACTGACAGAACAACCGAACCTGCTTCGTTTACCTTCCTTAACTCCCAAAGAAATAATAGTTATGAAACATATTAAAGCTATGATGTTCGCCATCGTGATGTTGATGGCAACACCTGTCTTCTTTACTTCATGTCAGGAAGACGCACCCGAGATTAATTACACGATGAACGTATCGGTGACAAATGACTTTACAAAGGTTGTGCAGGCTATCAACGAGGGCTTCCTCAAGAATGAACAGGCAGTAGATAGTCTAACAAAAGTCATCGATAAGATGAATACTTCACAGGAGCAGAAACTAAAAGCACTTTACGATATTCTGACTTCTATGAACTCTACTCTTGAAGCTAAACTTGCTGCAGTAGAGTCTGCTATCAAGGCACAAACCTTGTCATTAGAGGCTAAGATGGAGTTATTGGAAAAGGCCCTCAAGGCACAGACTTTGTCATTAGAGGCTAAGATGGAGTTGTTGGAAAAGGCCCTCAAGGCACAAACTTTATCTTTTGAGAAGAAGATGGAACTTTTGGAGAAGGCTATTAAGGCACTGCCGGATTATAGCGAGAAGTTAGAGGCTATCGAGGCAGCTATCGCTGCACTCCCTAATTATGGAGATCAGCTTACTGCTATAGAAGCAGCCATTGCAGCTATGCCTAACTATGATGCTAAGTTCAAAGCCATCGTTGATGCGCTCAACTTAATGAAGAAAGAGGTTGAAAAGGTTGGTACAGCACAAAGTAATGTGTCTACAGAACTCGCTAATACTACATCAGCTATCAATAACCTTATCTCTGCGGTGAATAGTGGAAATACGGATGCTGCTAAGGCTCTCGCAGGCATCGTTAAGAAGCTCGACGAACTTAAGGAAAAGATTGGAACAAGTGGTTCTGGTGGCTCTGGTGGTTCTGGCGGCTCAGATAGTCCTGATGAAAAAGATATTGCAACATTCGGCAGTATAGTGGAATCTATTGATAAGATGAACTCAAAGTCATTCGAACTTCATAGTGGTACATTCTACTTCAGAACGGACGAAGGAAGATACGGAGTGGCTCAAGTGAATGGTGTAAGAAATATACATGTGGCAGGTGAAAAAAATAGAACTATATTTGTAATCAATTTCGTAGTTTATAATACCAATGGTAAGGTTCATAGGAGAAGTTTTATGAACTTTGATACTTACATTGGAGGTGCGCATGTTGAAGTAGTTCGAGATCTGGACTTTGATAATGATTTGTTAGGAGGACTTGGTGTTGACTTCCATTTAAAGGTGAAAAGCGGCAGCTTCCATGATGGTAGTTTCGCTTATCAAAAAGTAAATAAGGCGGTGTTTGAACCTAAAAATAAAGCACGGGCAGTGGTCTTTCTTAAGAACCCAGATGAATAATGTATTTACCATTCCAAGATGGAATTAAATTATAGACCCCATCGCTGAAAAGAAGATAGTAATTTCATAAAACTCTCTTAATCTTTTCCTCCTGCCATTGTGCAGGGGGAAAGACCGAAAAAACAAATCCAAGTTAGTCATTAGAATCTGAAGTCCTCATTTTCTAATGGTTGATTTGGATTTTTTTGATAGCTTTTTATCAAGTGTATTTGTATATATGTTTGTTAGAAAAATATTTACATTTATCGTCTTCGTAAAGCCCTTTTTTACCCTAAAAATGCCTCTGGAAGTCTGCTATGTAACTATCAGAGAGTCAGGAAGTTGTGATATTGCATTTCAAAAGGTGCTTAATTGGACTTCAAAAGGGCGTTAGTAAGGGTCTTAAAGAGCACCTTTTGCAAGCCAAAAAGGCGTTAATTCGAATGTAATTAAGCCTTAATAAAAATCGAGTAGATGAAAAATAATTACAAAGAGGATTGCTAACAGTTAAACTATTAACCTCCAAAACCTCTAAAAAGCCTACTTTAAAAGATACTGTTTTCTCGACTCTATAATATCTTCCATGTTCTCACTCGCCCATGAAAGGAGGTTGTCGATAAGCGGTAGTAGACTTTTCCCTTTCTCCGTAAGCGAATATTCAACGCGGGGAGGTATCTCTGGAAAGACTTCCCGATGAATAAGTCCATCACCCTCCAACATCTTCAGCGTTGCAGTCAGCATCTTTTGAGAAATATCGGGGATATTACGTTGCAGTTCCTTAAAGCGTTGACAATCGTTGTTCTCCAACGTGAAAAGCACCAACATCGACCACTTGTCCCCTACTCTTGAGAGTACATTTCTTATAGGACAGTTAGGATAGAGGGCATCTCTGACTTCATTTCTATTCATACTTATAAGCTCTTTAAGTTATATTACTGCACAAAAGTAACTATTATAAGCTAAGGCTCGCATCTTTTAGTGTTAAACTATGTAAAACAAGTACCCTTTAAATGCTTTATTATCAGTATTACTTACCTCAAGGTAACTGGCTGACATTTGCGTGCCTACTTGTAGAATAGACTGAAAATCAATACCTTTGCATCATCAAAACAAACAAAACAATAAAACAAAAAGAATTATGAAAACAGTTGAAACGATCAAGAACGGTAAGAACTTCACAGCAGTAAACGTAGGTAAGCTCAGCGATATCAAGGACTATGTGCTCCCATTCGGAGAGATTGAGATTCCGGGTAAGGTATTCGCTGGTCAGGCATTGCAAGCAACAGGTAGCGAACTTTCATTCCAGACTCTTGTACCTGGTCAGGACAGTGGTTTCCTTCATACACACAAGACACACGAGGAACTTTACTTTATCCTCAAAGGTGAAGGTGAATATCAGGTTGATGGCGAGGTATTCCCAGTGACTGAAGGTAGTATTATTCGCGTTGCTCCAGAAGGTAAGCGTGCGCTGAAGAATACTGGTAATGACGAGATGTTAATGCTCTGTATTCAGTATAAGGCAAACAGCTTTGCTGAGAATGATGCACCTGCTGGCGATGGAGTGATACTGAATGAAGAACTAAAATGGTAATTGACCCACTATTCCCTACGTGTCCGATACGTAATATCCTCTCACGGATATGCGTGGCGGACACGCTTTGCCTTATCCAAACACTCGGTAAGAAAGGCAGAGCAACTTACGAAGAGTTAAGGTATGACCTGCCCGACTCTCCCCTATCCGCCTCGCTAAATATATTAAAAGAAGATCGGATTATTGTTGAAAGCGACAAACAATACGCCCTTTCAAACATTGGAAAAGAACTATTTCCACTCATCTCAGCGCTCATCGCTTGGTGTGAGAGGAATGTTTCTCCATCTCTAAGGCAATAGTTCAAACAAGGTGTAACATTGTATTTAGTCACATTTCAGGCTTTTACAAAACGAAAAGGAGTGAAAGAAAATATCGTTTCTTCCACTCCTTATTCATTTTATGTAGCTCTATCAGAAGCAGGGGTAGCAATTGCAGGGATGCCCTACAACTGATAGAAAAGCCTTTACTTCTCCAACACTTTAAACTCAGCACCTGTTGCAAAGTCCTGACCAGACTGTTCGCTGAGGGCTGTCAGACGAACGAAGCGAGCCTTAACTGGTGTGGTGAGGAGGATAGTCTTTTCCTTTCTGTTGTTCTCAAACTCACCTTCAGCAACAGCCTTACCCCATGTCTTGCCGTCATTGCTTACCAGAATGCTGTACTTCTTGATGTTACCATTGTTACTGTCCTGACGTGGGAGGTAGGTGAAGCCCTTGATAGTCTTCATGCCACCACAGTCAAAGTCAACCCAGTGTGGGTAGTTTGCCACAGTAACAGAGTACATTGTGTGCCAGTAGCTGCTTGGATTTCCATCGGTAAGGTGGCTTGCATCACCCTCACCACTCTCCTGACTTGAAGCGAAGACTACTGACAATGGGATGCTCTCAATGCGTGAGAAGGTCTGAGAAGCTACGAGCCAATCATTCTCCTTTGTCCAAGCTGAAATCGTACCACCATTGCGCAAGCTAACAGGACCAGTGTACTTCACAGCCTTCTTGCTGTCATTAACACAATAGTAGATATCACCCTTCGCACCATTTGCATTGATTGTCACATTGCCCTCACCGTCACGTACGATGGTAAGTGGTGTGGCACCATTCAGACTTACATTCGCATTGCTAACGAGGTCGTTGGTCTTAACAGAGTTCATCGGACGAATCATGTAACCGAAGGTGTGTGGCGTTGCCATAACACGGTCGCGCAATAACGGACCACCCTGTCCACAACTGTTACCACCAAGACCAGTGATTGCCATGTCAAGATGCAAATAAGTATATTCGCTCTGAGGTAATTCGTGTGGATGGTTAGCCATTGCGATGGTGTTATCCGACCAAGGAAGCGCAGAGAAGCTCATCTTATCCTTAGCCACGAAGACAGCACCATAGAGGGCATCGCCGCCATCATTGCCTGTAAGTGAGAGCCAACGAGTATCCTGATGGTTACCCGTATCCTGTGGCTTAGGGAAGGCAACGAACTCATCCTCAACATCCTGTTGCTCATAGATACCAATCATCTGACCTGTCTTACGGTCTGGATAGTTGTCAACTGTACCACGACCATAGTAATTCAACAAGCTGAGTGCCTTTGGAACACGTACGGTATAACCTAACTTAGCGAGTGTCAGATTAGGCTTATTGCTTGTTATTGCGCTCTCGCTCTCAATGCTACCGTCAGGGAAGATGGTGTAAACCACCTGCGTATTGAAGCGGAAATCATCCTTACCGAATGGCTTTTCCTTGTATTCGATGAGCTTCTTCCAGTTGGCATTACCACCCTCAAGGCGATAAGCATAAGGTGCCTGTGACTCAACATTGAACACAACAGAAACAGAACCGTCAGCATTTGCGTGGGTTGTATAGTTAGTACACTTGTGCTGTAGGTTGTTCAAACCATTTGCATACCATCCTTCGTAAGCCCAGTTGTCATTGTTAACCCATGCACGGAAAGCGTTCAACTCTGGTCCACAACCGTCTGCAATGATAGTCTTACCATCATACTGAAGGTTATAAATCGTACCCTTTGTGAGGTCGAATGTCGTTGTGAAGGTCTTGCCAGAGAAGACTATCTTATTATCCTTTACGGCAGACATATTCACCTTACCTGCTGCAGCGATAGCTGGACGAGCCGCTGCTACCTGTACAGGCAACTGCTCTTCAGCCTGAACATATCCTGCCTTTGCCCATGGCATGTCATGCTTGAGACGATAGGTAATGTGGAGGAGGTACTCCTTATTTGGGTCAAGACCCTCGTTGAGTCCTGCGATTGTAATGCTCTTATGACTTCTTGCTGGTACACTACCGAGGTCAAGGTCGCCCTTCTTAACGGTTACACCATCAGCGCTCAGGCTATAAGACATTGCATAACCACTGAGATCATCAGAGTAGTAGTTCTTATTGAATACATCTAAAGTAGCTGTCTTAGCGTCCTTCCAGCTTGTTCCAATATACTGATACACCTTCTTCACCTCATAATACTGTGGTTTTGGAGTCTCATCACCGAAGATAACACCATTCATAACAAACTGTCCATCGTTAGGCGTATCACCGAAGTCACCACCATAAGCGAGGTAACGCTTGCCGTCCTTTGTGTAGTTGTACATACTCTGGTCAATCCAGTCCCAGATAGCACCACCCATAAAGAAGTTCGTAGACTCCATTGCCTCCCAATAGTCAACGAGGTTACCTACAGCGTTACCCATTGAATGGGCATACTCTGAGATATGGAAAGGATACTTGATACCCATCTTACCCTTCACCGCATCGCGAGTCCATGCAATACTTGGATACTGGTTAGAACCCATGTCCACGATGTCATTGTTGCGTTCATACTGTACTGGTCTTGAAGCATCGTAAGCCTTCAGAGAGTCGTAGGCTACAACGAAGTTATGACCCGGTCCTGCCTCATTACCCAAACTCCAGATAACGATTGAAGGCTGGTTAACAAGCTGGTGAGTCATTGCCATTACACGATCAACGTGTGCTGCTTGGAACTCTGGCACATGTGAAAGCGACGCCTTACCATAGAAGTACTCATGACTCTCAATGTTTGCCTCGCTCTCCAAGTAGATACCATATTTATTGCAGAGATAATAGAAGTAAGGGTCGTTAGGATAATGAGAGGTACGCACGTGGTTAATGTTCGCACGCTTCATCAGCATAATCTCATTTTCCATCTGCTCACGAGAGATAACCTTACCTGTCAATGGGTTGGTATCGTGGCGGTTCACACCCTTGAGTTTCACTGGCTTACCATTGATATAATAATATCTTCCTGCCAAACCGAACTCGTCCTGACTTGCTGGTGTATCCTTAATCTCAACAGTACGGAAACCAGTTTGGAAACTTATCGTTTCAACTACCTTCTTTCCCTGCATCAACTCACCAACGAGAACATAGACATTTGGCTCTTCTGCTGTCCATGCTGCCGCATTGTTCACAGTGAGTGTCTGTCGAACGTCAGTCTGTCCCTTACTGTTACAAACAGTCTTTGCCTTTGCATCCTCGAAGGTTGCCACCAACTCGTTGTCATCAGCAAAGAGTCTGTTCTTATAGATACTCCAACGCAGATGTAAGTCTTTCGCATTCTTTGTAGTGAGGTTCTGCAGTGTTGTGTTAAGGTTTACAGTACCCTTGCCGTCTGTATAGGAAGGGATAGCCTTCACATCAGCAATATGTACCTTCGGAGTAGCTGTTACGCTGACATTACGGAAGATACCTGGCAAGCGGAACATATCCTGTGCCTCGAGGAAACTACCGTCTGACGAACGATAAACCTCTACTGCTACCTCATTCTTTCCCTTAGTGATATAAGGGGTAATATCGAATTGTGCCGTATTGCGTGAGTTCTTTGAGAAGCCTACATAACGACCGTTGATCCACAAATAGAAAAATGAGTCTACACCATCAAAGTTGAGGTAGACTTCCTTACCGTCCCAAGTAGTTGGAATATCAAAGCTTCTTCTAAACGAACCTACCTCATTACGATATTCGTAAGTGGTGTAGTTCTTTGGCGGTTCACGCATAACGCCCTTCTTCCAGTCGCCCGGTTCGATGTTATATTTGAAAATAACCCACTGATTTACATAGATTGGCACACCATACTTCAGTGTTCCATCTTTCTGAATACCTGCCATATTCCAACTTACTGGCACCTGCAGACGGTCCCACTTGCTGTCATCATACCCCTTTGTGAAGAAGTCTTTTGGACGTTCATCGGGGTTCTTTGAGAAGTGGAAACTCCATTCTCCGTTGAGAGAAAGGTAATCCTTAGCAAACTCTGGCAATACTTTTCTTGCCTCATCAACCGATGAGAAAGAAGAGAATAGCGCACGAGCTGGCAACTTGTTATAACCCAGTGCACCAGGTGACTGCCATTCATTACCAGTTGGTGCTGTTGCCTGACCGAAGAGATAGCCTCCAGCAGGATAGTCATCAGCCTGTATAGGCGCAGCTGTTAATGACGATAATAATAAACCGATTAAAAATTGTTTATGCATAATAGTTAGGTGTTATATTCTGTCTTATCTGTCTCTGACTGCCTTCTTCAAGGTTTCTCCAAAGACGCTATAAGGTTGTTACTCAGCATGCAGACCTCATTTCTTTTATCAATGTAGGCAAAGTTAATAAAAAAAAACAAATAAGCAATGAGAAAGGGAGGATATTACGTAAATAATACACTCTTGGGAGGAAGTGGACAAGTGAACGGGTGGACGAGTAAACAAGTTGATTGTGAAGGAAGACAGAGTAACAAGGGGACGAGTGGACAAGTAAACGAGTGGACAGGTGAACAAGTTAATTGTGGAGGAAGACAAAGTAACAAGGGGACGAGTTGACGAGTAAACAAGTTGATAGTAAACGAGTTGATTGTGAAGGAAGACAAAGTAACAGGCGGACAGGGTAAGTACTTATAATATATGGGGTGAGAAGGGGTTGAAAAAGCAAGAGACTAATACACTTCTTACAAGAAGAGTTTAGTTTTTATTTGCTGTCACTTTTAACACTTCAAGTAATCACACTGTAAACCAATAAGTTAGACGAGTTTTTCGAGTGAAAGCAGTGACAGCAAAGTTTGTTTTATAGAAATGTATTAAAAAAACAAAGCGACATGAGGGGGTGACAAGTTAGACGAGTGAACGAGCCGACAAGTTAACAGGTTGCTTGTGGAGAGTACAAGGCAACATGAGAATTCGGTTTCCGTTATGCAGCTAAATCTATAACAAGTCACAAGGAGCAACGACTTTCTGATTTGGGTCCATACCACGTCTTTTCATTAGTTTACCAAGTCCGAAGATATGATAAGACTTGATAGGCTTGGGCGTAGCGAGTTGAATACCAAACTGATCCTTATAGATGTCATATATAAGTTCTGAACAATAGTACTTGTCATTATTAAACTTAAAGGCTAAATCATAACGCTTACCAAGGTATTTAGCGTACTTAATTTTGACAGGTTTGTTCAGTACTCGTCTTCTCTTATACCTTCCCATCTTACCCCTATCAATCCATTTCTTAAGTGGAGTGAGCTTGACAACATTAGAAGCTTCAAGCACATAGGGTTTTCCTTCCTTCTCTACAATCACACCACAATGTGACCACGGAGAATTAGTTGCTAATTGAATAAAAGGTGACTGACGACTTTGCGATACTTGAAAGATTAAGTCTCCCTCCTTAAAATCATTCGTCACTCTTGGAGTTCGCTGCGCATATAATGCAATAGCAACCAATAGCAACATGATTATTGTCTTAAACTTTTTCATTATTATTCTGTTATTCTTTGACTTACAAGGACTCTAAAAACATATTTTCCATTATTTAGGAGTAGCCGTAAAGCGATTGCAAAGGTAATGATTCTAAAGCAGAATGTCAAGCGGAGCAGACTTTTTTCTTATAAGCTACTCTCTGTCTGATGTTTCCAAAAGCGGGAAGTGATATCCTCAAAGCTTCCATCTGTGCAGCGGCGGTACATTCGTTGGTTAGTACGTGGGGAATCGAGTCCACCCAAATGGCGGAGGTAGGGGCCCACTTTGATATAGTCGAAATGCTGTTGATTGATGAGCGGAGAGATTGCTGTGCGCCCTGTGTACCAACCAACCTTCAATCCGTGGTGACATTCTTGGACATATTTTGCAAGCAGGTCAACTGCCGCTGGGTCACCATCGCCCCCCATAAAACCCACACAAGTAATGGTATCTTTCGCACCATGAATCAGTGCAGACAATGCTTCAGTCGTCAATTCATCTCCCCTATTTGCCCACAAGAACTGACTATGACAGCCCGGACAACGACACGGACATCCCGAAATATTAATGGCAAGCGTCACCTCATCGGGAAACTCCTGAAAGACAATATCTGTATTGATATAACGAAGCATTACTATATGATTCTTTTTGCTAAACACGCTTATGCTCAAGTGATTACCTTCACCCACGCAACACCGTGTCACCTCCTTTTAGATGAACGATTTTCTACTCTACAAAGATATAAAGAAAGTATTAAACAAAGCAGACTTTATCTGGAATTATTGATAAAATTTGTAAGCTTCGTCGCTGTCATTCTTTATACCATCGCACTTTTGTAATATTACTTTTAGCTCCGTCCGCTCTATTTCTGTGTACCCATCTATTCTTAGTAGAATACATATTCACACAAATAAAAGATAAATATGTTCTTTGAATAGTATAGATTTTACCAATCTCTATTCCGAACAATCCAAAAACAACCAACTATTTTGTAATAAAAAATTCAACACTTGAAAATCAACACATGCTCTTTTAGGTTCGTAAAGACGCCCTTTTGGCTTGCAAAAGGTGCCCTTTAAGACCCTTACTAACGCCCTTTTGATGTCCTATTAAGCACCTTTTGAAACACCGTTTCGTAACTTCTTTATAACAAGAGGGTTACAAAGGTAGAAAAGAAGACCTTTCTTTAGCCTTTTTTCGGTATAAAAGCACAAGGAAATGTAAAGGAAATTCAGAAACGACAAAACGTCCTCAGCAATCTGAAAGCAGATTGTTGAGGACGTTTTATATATAATTTTTGAAAGCTATTTATAGCTCGGTTTCCACTTATTACAGGCTCTCCGGAATCTGTTTCTTCGGACTGATACCTAATGTTTTTAATCCTTCTAATCGGCGAACGATGTTACCCTTACCCTCGTTTAGCTGACCCTTCGCCCTGCTGAAATCCTGCTGTAGGCGTTCGATGTCGGCACCTAACTTTACGAAAGTCTCTGCAAAGGTGACGAACTTATCGAAGAGTTCGTTTGATTGGTGGAGGATTTCCTCTACATTCTTTGTCATACGGAAGTTCTGCCACATCGTGTGTGTCAACTGTAAAGCCATGAGAAGATTGCTTGGACTCAGAATGATAATATGCTTACGATAAGCGTATTGCAAGATAGATGGATCGGTCTTCAAAGCAGCAGAATAGCCACTTTCGTAAGGGACGAACATCAGTACAAAGCCGATACAGCCCGGTACAAGTTTCTCGTAGTTCTTAGCCGACAGTTCGTCGACATGCTTCTTGATTGAGGAAACATGTTCCTTCAAATAGCGTTCACGCTCCGTGGCATTCTCTTCTCTGATTGCTGCCTGATAAGCTGTCAGTGAAACCTTAGCATCTATCACGGCACGTTCTTCATTCGGAAAGACTATCACGGCATCTGGTCGGAAGTTATTACCATCCTTGTCCTTGTAGTTCTCTTGCAGAAAATACTGTTGCCCCTGAATAAGACCGCAGTCTTCCAACGTCTTATCGAGAATCATCTCACCCCAATCGCCCTGCATCTTAGAGTCACCTTTAAGGGCTTGTGTGAGCGAAGCAGCGTCATTACCAATACGTTCCGTCTGTTCACGCAGTTCCTTTACTGCCCGTTCTTGATCCTCACGCATCGCCTTGATGGTCAGTTCCTGCTCCGCATGAAGACGTTTCATCGCCTCCTCAAAGGTCGTTTTAATCTCTGTTTTATTGGCAGTATTCTCCTTGCTGTTATTTGTAACAGTCTGATTAAAGGACTCTAAACGCTCTTTTAGCGGCGAGAGGAGAGCATCCAAACGTTCTTTATCAGTCGTATTCATCTTCTCCCGACTCTCATCCAACATCTGTGCAGCCATATTGCGCACCTCTTCTTGTAAGAGTCGGTTCTTCGCTTCAGCCTGCTTCTGGAGTTCGTTGCGTAGCTGTTCGCCATGCTTTCGCTCTGCCTCAAGCTGCTGCAAAGCATTCTCTTTCACCACCGCAATACGCTCGTCAACATTCTTTCGTTCTGTTTCAAGTTGACTACGGAGGACAGCTAATTGCTCACTAACATTCTTCTGTTCCTGTGTTGATTTGTTCTTCATCCAGAGGAGCATAATGCTTGCACCGATGATGATGCCGAGAAGTAGATAAATTATTGCCATACTTGTTCTTTTTCATTTGTTTTTTCCTCATATAAAGCCATGAATGAATCAGCTTTATAGAGCCTCAGTAGCGTCTCAACAGACATGAATAGCACAGGCTTCTATCATGAGGACTTTGCCACATCGTAAAAGTCACCTTATTTATTATTAGATAAAAGCGTCCGAAACGATACGATTAGCATGACAAAAATACAAATAAAATCAGAGAAAATTGCCCCTTTTAAAAGAATATTTTTCAGTTATTAGCATCTTAATTCTAAACATCTCCTTCCCGTGATAAGTCAATACTTAACGCCCAATGAAGCCCTTTCAGTTAACGGACTCAGCATGTCAATCAGCCTATTCATCCAACATACGGAGTAAACAACATCAAAAACGCTCGTATCCTTCATCCTTACACAGGCGACAACCGTCCACCCCCACCTTCGAAAATGACCACATAAAAAAAGAGTTGCAGAAACCTCTACAACTCTTTAATACCCTTTTGTGGACCAGCCTGGACTAATCCACGGTATATCCTTATCGCTGTTAGTAAATATTTACCTTTTGTACTGATAGTCTGTGTAGCAGAAATGTAGCAGCAAACTGACTGGTTTATGACCGCTATTTTGACTATCTGTTGAAAGCACGCTCACTCCCATTCTCGGAGTACAAAGTTAGATCTTTTTGTTTACATCTCCAAATCTTTGTGCCATAAATATTTAGATATTTTACTGCTACACTTTCCAGTGCAAGGTGCAAGCCCTTATATATAAAGGGACTTGCACCTTGCACTGGAGTTTTACAAAGCAATAATAATTATACAAAGATATAAGAGTAATAAAATGTTTTAGATTTAGTTCGTTATATCTATTGGTACACTGTGTATTCCGCTACTAACAAACAAACTTGCACCGTCTGCAAGACGGATTGCATAGTGTGCAAACATTTGCATGTGGCGGGTTGCACTTATAACGGCGCTTTAGTAACTTTATAAGTATGAAAAAGTTATTGGAAATGCTGAAGTCAGCAAGAGTGAAAAATGGTTATTCGCAGGAGTATCTATCTATTATTCTGAAAGTTAGCTCGAGTTGGATCTCGCGCTGGGGAAGGAAAGACAGCAATGACCCTTGAACAAATTCTGACGTACACTTCTAAAGTGGGCATCCAGTCTACCAAATATTCGAGTTTCTTGCACGTAATGGGCAGCCCAGTCCTTTACCTATAGCAGAAATTCATCTGGAGGTTTTTACTGAGGAAGCATTCAGAAGACTTTCACTGTTTATCAGTGAACTTGGAATAGAACATGTAACAATTAAAACCAAACGGTTACGCTAATGGAAATAATCGCAGTGGAGAGCCAGGCTTATCAGGATTTGATAGACAGGCTCAATAGAATTGAGCAGTATGTTGAACGCACCTCCCGTCTTATTCAAGACATTGACGACGAGCTGGAGATGACAACCAAAGACCTTATCGGGACTCTGAATGTTTCAGAGTCCACACTTTACCGCTGGCGCAAGAAACAGTTGGTACGGTATCGCTACACGAAGGGTGGCGATGTACGATACTTCTTCAAGTCTATCGTGATAGCCACGAAGTGTAACCGGCTCCGCGTATCAGGTATGAGAAACGATGAGATTCTTGGTCGGCTCAACCGTTTCAAGGACAATCTCATCATGAGTTCATGTATTAATCCTAAAAACCGACAACTATGATAGAAAAGGAACAGATTCTTTTACTTACACAAGGAGGTTTGAATGTGTTTTCCCATTTCCTTGGTTTTGAGGTGAACCTTCATCGCAACTTCCGCAGTCCTTTCTATGATGACAAGCGGGCTTCATGCCACATCTTTTATGACAGGAAGAGTTCATCCTATAAGTTCTATGATCATGGTGATACCACCTATTCAGGGGACTGTTTCTGGTTTGTGGCAACCCTACCTGGCTTAAATCTGAAAACTGATTTTCCAGAAGTCTTGAAAACCATCGTCCAAGAACTGGAACTGTATTCTTTGTGTGAGGATGAGAAGCACGGCAAGCGTGTTGCATTGGCTAATAAAAGCCCTATCATTTCCAGTCCTAAGGCTGATATAACAAAAATGCGGAAGAACGCCCATACAGTTTCGTGATACAGCCATTTGACGATGGCCTGCTGAACTATTGGGCGCATTACGGCATCCATGAGGATACACTCCGACGCTTTCGGGTACATAGTCTTAAACGCTATGAAAGTGTATCTGCTGAAGGTAAGAAATTTGAACTTTATGGATCACCTACGGAAGCTATGTTTGCCTATATCGGAAACGGGTATGTAAAGATATGCCGACCTCACAGTCCAAAAATCCGCTTTCTTTATGGTTTATGGTGGACGGATGCCTGCCACGTATTGCTTCGGAATGGAGCAGATTCCTGCCAAAGGAGATATGCTTTTCATAACAGGTGGGGAAAAGGATATCCTCTCGTTGTATGCACACGGCTTCAATGCGATTTGCTTCAACAGTGAAACCGCACAGATACCGACAAGTATCATTGAGAGCCTTCAGCTTCGTTTTAGGCATATAATACTCTTATATGATGCGGATGAAACAGGTGTACGGGAGGCACATAAACAGTCTGAACATCTGGTGGAATACAAGGTCTTGAACCTTTCACTTCCGCTCTGTGGCACGAAGTCCGAAAAAGACATTTCTGATTTCTTTGCCTTGGGTAATGGGGCAAAGGAACTGAAAGAGCTGCTTGCCAAGATGTTCTCAGATCTATATAGTCAAACCATGATGATGTTACGTTCCTGTGAGATTGATTATGAGAATCCACCAGACATTTCCAAATCGGTTGTGGCTGTGAATGGTGTTCCACTAGGAACGCAGGACAATCTGTTCTGCATTACCAGAGGTGAAGGTACGAGCAAGAGCAACTATGTGGGTGCTATCCTTGCTGGGACATTGGGAGAAAAACGATTACCGATAGAGAAGACCTTGGGATTAGAGATTACCCCCAATCCCAAAGGCTTGGCGGTCCTACACTATGACACGGAACAGTCCGAGGCACAGTTGCACAAGAACTTGGGTAAGACACTGCGTAGGGCTTCTTTGACGGCAGTACCGGAGTTTTGCCATTCTCTGTACCTTGCCTCTCTGTCTCGTAAGGACAGACTGAACCTTATCCGTGAGAGTATGGACTTGTTCCATCACAGGCATGGAGGTATCCACCTCGTGGTAATTGACGGAATAGCCGACTTGATACGTTCTGCCAACGATGAAACGGAAAGTATTGCCATTGTGGACGAGCTTTATCGCTTGGCGGGGATTTATAATACCTGTATCATCTGCGTGCTACACTTCGTACCGAATGGTATTAAACTCCGTGGGCATATCGGCTCAGAATTGCAGCGCAAAGCAGCGGGAATTCTTTCCACAGAGAAAGATGATAATCCCGAATACTCGGTCGTAAAAGCATTGAAAGTCCGTGACGGAAGTCCGTTGGACGTACCGATGATGCTTTTCGGCTGGGATAAGGCTGAGGACATGCACGTCTATCGTGGCGAGAAATCTAAAGAGGACAAGGAAAAGCGCAAGACTGATGAACTCATTGCCGTTGTCAAAGAAGCCTTCCGAAATTCTTTCAAGCTCACTTACCAAGAACTTTGTGAGGTTCTGATGCGCGAAATGGAAATCAAGGACAGAACTGCAAAGAAATACATCGCCTATATGAAAGAACAACGTATCTTGGCACAAGATACCAATGGTAACTATCAAAAAGGAGAACTATGCCGTACATAGATTATAAAACCGAAGACACTTGGCAAAAACGCCTGTTCGACAAGCTGATAAGCGTCGAGGATAAACTCGACCGCCTGCTTGTCCTGCAGGATCAATCTGTTGACACAACCGTCCATCCTCCCCTGAAACCGGAATATCTGGATATCATAAATGTATCCAAGATACTCAAAGTAGAACAAAAGACCATCTATAATTGGGTGTGGGCAGGAAAAATTCCCTATCTCAAAGCAAATGGCAGGTTACTTTTCCTTCGGGAAGAAATTGATGAAATGGTACGAAAGCGAGATGGTTGGTAACGAAAGACGGTATAATAATAAGTTAGATTTTGGCAAAATATTTGTTTTATTGCCAAAATCTAACTATCTTTGCATCGAACCATTAGTGATAGCAGGATGAACGTCAGTAATATAATTGTAGATTTTGCAAACGCCAACAAGGAATTTAAGACGAATGACTTGTCTGAGTATCTTTCTGGGAAGATTGAACTTTCCAAGAAGATGTTGTCTTGGCATTTACGCAAGTTGTTGGACGAAAAAAAAATATTCAGAATAAGCAAAGGAGTATATACAACAACCCCTAAAGCCATTTTCCGTCCTGCTCCTAATGTTCACTCTATTCGGTTGTATAAGAAATTAAAAACGGAATATCCCTTATTGGACTTTTGTGTCTATAATGGTGAAATACTGTCTGACTTGCAGCATCACCTGTCGTACAACAACAATATCTATATAGAAACGGAGCGTGATGCCACTGAAACCATTTTCCACTTTGTACAGGATATGCACGAACGCAGTTTCCTTTCGCCAAAGGAGGATATTATGTCCGATTATATCCGGTTGGACAAAAAATCCTTTATTGTGAAGCCTCTTGTTTCAGAATCGCCCATACAGGAAGTAAACGGTATCAATGTACCAACAATAGAGAAACTCTTAGTTGATATCCAATGTGACAGGGATTTCTTCTACCTGCAAGGTCAAGAGTCCTTGTACATGATGCAGAATGCCTTTGCCAACTATAATGTGAATATAGGAATGTTACTGCGTTATGCCTCACGGCGCAATATTAAAGCGCAAATAGAAAAATATATCAAAGAATTTGTATGATCAAGAAGGAATGTATGACTGCAGAATGGATAAAGGCCATATCTGTTCGTAACAAATATAAAGACCTGAATCTGATAGAGAAAGTTATTAGGGCAATGTCGCTCTTGGAGATGCTGAAATTGTCCGGTTGCCCTTTCTGTTTCAAGGGCGGTTCGGCTCTGATGCTTCTTTTGGGAGAATCTGCCCATCGACTATCCATAGACATTGACATTATCTGTCCACCAGGTACGGATATTGAGCCATATCTGAAAGATACAGAAAAGTTCGGTTTTATATCCAAAGCCCTTGAAGAACGGCAGCAGAGGGACACGAATATTCCCAAGAGCCACTCGAGATTTTTTTATCACATAGCTTATCAATAGTCCGTTAAATATTATGCTGCATCAGCAGCGAAACTAAATATATCATTTATCCTTTCTTTATTTAATGGCGTGTTCGGGTTCTTCTCGAACACGTCAATAATTCGTTGTGCATAGTAGGCATTGACCATCTGCGCTTTAAGTCGACCGATGGACGTGCCAAGTTCCTTGCACATGATTTTGGTCACATTGAGTGCTGTGAATGAAGAGTTGAAAGCAAATTCAAGTTTTCTCTTGTCGCGTGCCTGACAATCGGTAAGACCGAGGAATTGCTTTGCGTCGCGAAAGCAAAACTCCTCTTGGAAACGTGTGGTATAGTACTCCATCACATCGCGTCCACTCATGCTCTCATCCGTAGAGAAGTACAAACGGCGGACACCGTTGGGCAACTCGTGGATGACAATCGACACGACCCTATGCAAGGACTTGCACCACGCCTTGAGCGCATAGGCTTTGCCTTTGGTCTCTCCTAAATCAAGCTCATTGCCTTTGGATATGTCGATGTTCCTTACGTCAATCTTGTCACCTTTGATACGAGGACGGCCAGGCTTTCCCGTGGGTTCCCCATCCCATGTGTAGAACAAGGCTGCGTCATGACGCAAGCGGCTCACAACATGGAAGCCCATCTTCATTACCTTGTCGATGAAAGGTCTTTTGGAGAAGGCTGAGTCAGCGACAAGAACCTTGCAAATACGCTGTAAGGTTACCTTGTCGTCCTCCAACACCTTGGTATACCAGTCGTATAGACTCATCTCTTTTTTCTCCTCCCCTTTTTCCAATGTGGTCTGCACAGCCTTGAGCATCATACACTCATGCAAGTCCACGTCTATCACACCGATGCCGAGGATCTCAAGACCGTGCTTTACCGCACCTGCACAGCCCGACCAAAACGTACCCACGTATGGGGTATGCTTCCCAGCCTTCTTGATGAAGCTTGGATCAATAACGATGGCATTGAGCCCTTTACCCTGCTTGAAGGCGAAAGCACTCAGCCACATATTTATTTCGAGCCAGTTCACGCTGCGCTCTGCCGTCTGCCGATAGCATTGTTCGCCACGCTTTCCATAGCGTCCCATCTGCGTAAAATTACATTTCCTTGGGATGACCATCAAAAGAAAAAGCATTTCCATGACGTTTGTTTGAATACTTTTGTTTAACTTTGCTCCATCTTCAGCACTAAATGCTGCTTTGCAGAGCTTCATATATCGGCTAATCAAGTTGGTTATCAGCATAAACTTTATTGTCTTTTTACATCTATAAAGTTACTGAAATTCAATGAGATAGCCGATTTTATTATGTTATACTTTGTTATATTCTATTGCCTAATTATCTCTTTCTCAGAGACTTATCATGTTTTCTTTCTGCCACAATTCCTGTTGGCTTTTGGGTAAAAGCTTCGCAAACTGCGAAAATTTAACGGACTATTGCATAACACAACCACCAAGAAATTGAGAAACCTGAAAACGGTCGTGAACTATGCGAGAAACAGAGGACTTATCATGCATGATCCATTTGCGAATCACAAGCTGCGCTATGAATTGGTAGATCGTGGCTACCTCACAGAAGAAGAGGTACTCCGTATTATGAAGAAGCACTTTGACATAGAACGGCTGGAATTAGTAAAGAATATTTTTATTTTTTCCTGCTTCACGAGATTAGCCTACATTGACGTATATAATCTTACCTACGATAAAATTGTTAACGTAGAAGACAGACAATGACTTATCACCAAGAGATACAAGACAAGCGTAGATGAAAACGTCATGTTACTGGATATTCCACTTGCCATTATAAGAAAGTACTACGACATCAATAGAAAAGGGGGGAAAGTCTTTCCTATGTTGAGCAACCAGCGTATCAACTCATATTTGAAAGAAATTGCCGACCTTTGTGGCATAAAAAAGAATCTGACCTTCCACATGACAAGGCATACTTTTGCCACTATGTCTATATCCAAAGGGGTACCAATGGAGTCTGTATCAAAGATGCTTGGACATACAAATATCAGAATAACTCAGATTTATGCACGAATAACAAATAAGAAAGTTGAACGTGACATGGAAGAACTGGCTGGAAAGCTCAGTAAGTTCAATACAGCCATGGGCATATAATATATTAATGTATAACCCTAAAATAATAGATGATTATGGAAACAAAGAAAGAATTATCTTACTTCCGATTGAAATTAGAGAATTATCTCAGTGAGCATTTCCCCGAAATGCTGAGTGACAAACCATTCATAACGGCAAGAGCCGATGAAGCCCTAACTTCTTACTGCGATGCTATAACACAAGGCTTTTCTCACCCAGAGGCAGAGGTAATGGCAAGCGAAGTTCTGTATCAAGGACTGCATTTTTCCAAGTACGACACGCTTGTGTCTGTCTTAGAGAATGAGTTCGAGAAAGAACTCCCTTCTCCTCTTCCAGAAAGATTAACACCAATGCTTCTGAAGAATAAGGCTGTGCAAAGCATTTTCAATAAGTACGAACTGGCAGACGACTTTGGTGCAAGTCCAGAGTATGAGAAACTCTACACCGAACTGACAGGGACAATCGTTCTGCTCATTGAGGTCAATGGTCTGCCAACGATAGGCGGTGAGAACATAACTTGATGTAACACCATCGGGAGCTTTTGTAGTTTCAAGAGCCAAGATAACCACTCTTCTCCACACACCAATAGTTTTACAAACACTTGGCTTTGTGTGGAAGAGTATCTTGTTATTGCTCTTGAACTATAAAAGCTCCGATATGAATACAATCATCATGAATCAAGACGTTCTTAAAAGTGCGATTTCTCGCCGATACAATAGAAGCGAGCTTCCATTGTCCTCACGGCTTAACGAAATCGTTCACACACCTGCCTTCATCAAGGCAGACGCATCGAACAAAACCGATAATATCAAGCAGCAGCCGACTTCTCCCAAGCAAGTCCGTCACTTCGGTTGGACACGCTTCATCGAACTCACTATCCTGCTTTCTATCGTTATCGGTGCCATTTGGCTTATCTCGAAGATTGTAACGCCGCAAGTCGTAACCACCGTGTCAGTCATTGCAGGTTTTCTGATACTGCGCTTTATTGTCAGAGTCATTCTCCAAGTTACCTTTACGCTGCTAAAATACATATTTTGGATTGCCTTTCTCGGTGCAATTTTGCTCTGCTTGCTTTGAGCAATAAAAGGAATAACTTTTGTTTATTTCCATGAAACTATGTACCTTTGCATTCCTTGTAGTTCCCACTGGACAATAAAGTTCAATGGATAAAAGCTACAGGTTAAAATTATGAAGATACATAATATTAGACATCTCTATTTTTTTTAGACCTTATGGAATAGAGCTCTGTCTCAAAATCTCAAAAAGGTCCAGTGTTGTTAGAACAAGCCTGTACATGTTCGTGCATATGCACGCTTCCGCCTTGGTAAGTGGGAGTTTGTAAGAGAACATTGTAGAAGTTACCCTAAAAGGTAATATGTTTAGCCCTATCAGCCTCACCAGCTGATAGGCTGTTTTTATGGGTGACTATCTCAAAATGTGAGATAGTCATCTTTTTTGTTTTCCGTTTCAGGCGTTGCACTTTCGCTTCTCTTCCATATCTCCACAACATGCGATGTCGCAGGACGGATGCTGTTCCCTTTTTATCCGCAAAGGTAGTACGGGGCTTGTGGCTTTCAAAAGGTCTAAGCCGCTTGGTTTGTCTGGAAAATCTCCACACCTACGGGTAGTATTTTCCGCCAAAACCTTGTGTAAGCCTGCCCCGCTACCTCTATTTTGCTACAAAAAGGACGAGTTGTTGAGGGCTTTGCCCGAAAAATCAGCATACTCCGATCTTTGGACGCATAAAAGAATGTCGCTATGGATAAGCAAAAAATAAATACAAAATCTTCGATGAACAGAAAAGGATATAGCTCCTCCTCTCATTACCGCATTAACCCTGTGGCTGAAGAAAGTGAGCAAGTGTTGGCAATTAAGTTTGTACAATGGGACGTACTCCCTTTGGAGAGCCTTTGTAACAGCAAAGTATATCTCCTTCGTGTGAAACTCAATCGTGGCGAGTGTATGAGCCGTGAGGAAAAGAATTGGCTATGTGAAGCGGTGAACTCTAATACCTACTTCCGTACTGCCGTTCCCCTACAAGGCTATCGCTTTGACTTCTTTGATGTACTGAAGAAATATCTTGTCAATCAGTACGGACAATGGACAGAGTATTACGCACCCGACAGAACAAGCCTAAGAGCCTACCTATATGGGCGCATCAATCAGATAGTAGAAATCCCAAAATACTAAGCAATATGAAAGGTACAGAACATTTTACACGGACAATAGCCGAGTATCTTAATCAGCGTGCTATGACAGACCCATTATTTGCCCCTAACTTGTTGAAACCAAACAAGAATATCGAGGAGTGCATCACCTACATTCTTAATGAAGTGCAGAAAAGCGGTTGTAACGGCTTTGATGATGATGACGAGTTGTTGAGAGCTTAGCTCGAAAAAATCTTCTCTATGGCTGTTCACTACTACGATGAGGACGAGATAGAAGTAGGAAAGGCTGTTTCTTGCCAAGTAGCCGTTAATCACGTTGTGGAACTAACGGAGGAAGAAAAAGCCAATGCAAGGCAGGAAGCCATTAAGCAATATCAGCGTGAGGAACTTGCTAAGTTACAGAGCCGTAACGCACGAGTGAAAAAGACTGAGAACGCGACAACCCAAGTACAACCATCACTATTCGATTTTTAAGCCTATGAAACCGAGAAACAAATTTGAAAAGGCAGTTTTGGAACAAAGCAAGCATCTTCGCCCGATAACCACGACACAAAGTAAGTGGGCATTTCGTGAGTGCATAGACCACTTCGCCTACCGCTTGCCAAAAGGTCGCACTACTTGTATGGATTGTGGGCATAGTTGGGTAATGGACAAACATAGAGAAACTTGCACTTGCCCTCATTGCAGGGCAAAGTTGCAGGTCAAGGAAACCTATGAGCGCAAGTTGCAGCAGAAGCAGTATTTCACCCTACTTACCACTTGTGGAGAGTTTCAAGTATTGCGTATGTTCCTACTTATTGTGGGTATGGAGAAAGGTTACAAAGCACAGACTTCTATAATTGAGATTGGGCAATATTGGTGGAATATGCAGGGACGAAAAGCTGTAGTTGCCATACAGAGGGTATTGGGACACTATGTTGATACATTTTCCTATTATAGTCCTATGGCGATACGCAACGATAATGAAGCCTATCAGCATATTGCCTACTCACCGATATATCCGAAGTTCAAGGTTACAGACATACTTCGTAGAAATGGTTTTAAGGATAATTTCTATGGCATTGTGCCTACTAAGTTTATTCCTGCATTACTTACAGACAGCCGAGTGGAAACATTGCTAAAAGCAGGTCGCACAGAGCATTTACGTTACTTTCTTGGCAACAAGAGAACTTTTGAAGAACTATGGTAATCCTACAAGATTGCAGTTCGTAAGGGCTATTAGATTGTGGATATTTCCCTTTGGAGTGATTATGTAGATACACTTAGAAGATTAGGTAAGGATATTCATAGTCCAAAATATTTATGCCCCGCAGACCTTAAAGGCGAACACGACCGCAGACACGAGGAACTTCTCAAATTGCGTAAAAGGGAGGAGATAGAACAGAAGCAGCAGAAGGCAATGGAAGACGAAAAGCGTTTCAAGGAACTCAAATCCAAGTTTTTTGGTATCTGTTTTACAGATGGCACTATTCAAGTCCACGTATTGGAGAGCGTGCAGGAACATTTAGAAGAAGGTGTATCAATGCACCATTGCGTATTTTCTAATGCATACTACCTTAAGGAAGACTCCCTTATCCTTTCGGCTACCATTGAAGGCAAGAGAATAGAAACCATTGAAATGTCTTTACGAACTTTGGAAGTGGTACAAAGTCGTGGAGTGTGCAATAAGAATACAGAATACCACGAGCAGATAGTAAACCTTGTCAATGCCAATCGGGAACTTATAAGCCGAAGAATGAAAGCTACAGCATAAAGTATGAACCATTAAATTATCAGAGATATGAAAACAGAGATTGAAAATATCATCTACAACTATGCGGATGAATTGAAAATCGGCGGACAAAGAGAAAGCCAAATACCGCATATTCTCATTAGGGTTATCAACGCAATAACCCTATCCGACAGCAAAGAGGAGTTAAGGTCGGCTATCAACAAAATAGCCGAAGAAACAGAACTTGACAAGTTCTTTGCCTACGGCTATGGCGCACATCACTTTTGGCTCACACATCGCAAATTATCTAATGGAGAGCCAAAGGAATACAGATTATTAAAGGTTGAATTTTAAGATTATGAAGAAGAAAGTTTACAGAGTTCGGACACAATACGTCTTTGAAGGAGTATTCGATGTGGTTGCGGAGAGCAAGGAAGACGCACGGCAGAAAGTCCTGCAAGATTGTGGCTTGGTTATGGGTGGAAGTATTCACAGCACTTTGTCCGATGAGGAAATCAATTGGGCTTTCTTCACGCACCCCGAAGTAAGGACGGGACAGATAATCGTTCAAGAAGAGCAGACACCATAAAGCGGTCGGCAGATTTGCCGACCGCTCCTTTCTTTCGTGAGCTTCGGGTGGACAAAGAAAGGAGCAAAGAAACCACGATGAAAAACACCTTGTTACTTTTGACAGTGAATTGAGATGGCTCAAAAGTAACAAAAAACCCCAATTAGAAAATAAGCCCAATTTATCGCTATCTTTGTTGACAGGATAAGGCCATGAGGGTAAGCATAACTTCTTATTTACACAAAACTTTGGACAGAACCGCTATACTATTTTTCTACCACCGTGTTGACACTTGTAGGAAAATAAGTGCTTATTTGGCTTTTAACCACCTCTTCAAAGGTGTTAATTGTTCGTTTCCGTTGTCTAATCTATATTTTACATAGTAACCTTTTTGTATGTAACTGCCATTTATATCTTTACTGTTTCCATCTTCATAATCTATATAAGGATAAATAGCGAGATATTCAGCTCCCCCGAAAGTTTCATAAGTTTTGTTAATTGGTAATAATGCGATATGTTCTTTGTACTTTGCAGCATCTCCTAAACCTAACTCCCAATTACACCATTTTGAGTTGATTGCATTTGGTGTGGCTACCAAAATAAATTTATCAGCAATCTTTATTTTCTGTTTTAAAGAATGAGCTGTTTTTGCATTAGTATAAGCGGGCATAGAAGAATCCATCCAATCTACATACACATCAACCCCTTCCTCTTTAAGGAAAGCAACTACGCCCTGAAGTATTTCTTGTTCATCATGTTTGTGAGAAAGAAATACCATTGGGCGAGATTTGTCTCTGTAAAAGTTTTCATTTAAATTTACGATATTGTCAGCAGAGAACATATTTGTTCTCCTTCTATAACCTGATAGTTGTGTTTCAGATATAAAGCTCATAATTAATCTAAGTTTATATGCACATCATATGCATCTTTGTTATTTTTTATTTTAATTGCTTTTTCGATATAACAATTATGATTTCTCATAAACTCATCCCATTTTACAGTTTTAAAGAATGAAGGCTCATCATTTGTATATATATTTTTTCCATTACATTGTCGAAACTGTTTATCCTTGATATTAAAACTGTTATCTCGTAATATTTTAAACAACTTACTTGTGTAATGGGTAGTGCAATTACAATCTAAATCAGATTTATAATACCAATCATATAATCCCGTTTCGTCAGGAAGTACAACCCCCAATATGGCATTCATTTGTTTTGTATAGCTACCATTTGGCACTGTGCGTAGTGAATACGAAACCTCCCAAGGAATCCATTGATCTTTTTCTGGCTCATTAGTTTTCATTCCTTTAGATATTAGGATAATAGTTATTGAGCACTGCCTAATTTTTCCCTTCAATTTTGTTTCAATAGTCATATCAGAGAAATCAGCCAAGCTTTCGCCATCCTTTTCACCAAGATTTATGTTATCTTTACCTATTTTGTCTTGTAATTTATCTACATAATGACGGGCTTTAGTTGGGACCTTTTGTCTTAGCCCCCATCCACTATCTTCATATATTCCCAAGTCTTGTACTTGGGTATCAGCATATTTGTATGATATAAAAACTTTTCTTCCCATAACCTATCTATATGATTTTCTTACTTGAATTGCTTTTTCTACTAGACTAGTGATATTGTTTTTAATGTCATTGTATGCATATTTACTTGATCTGTACTCCGTTTCAAAAGTAGGTATATAACTTGCAAAGGGTTTTTACCTTTAAGAGATTGCTCTCCATTAGAATTTTCGAGTCTATCTATATAAATTCCACAAACAGCTTTCCCTAATTCCCAAGCTCGCTCAATTTCATACTTTACCCACTTTCTTTCGCTTGTTTTCTCTCCTATTAAAACGATTAAACAAGATTTGTCTTTCAGATTGTCATCAATCCACCTTTTGATAGAGGCTTCACTTTGTTTGATTTCCTCCCATTTGTTTCCACTAACGGGTTGATTCCCTTCTACCACTCCCATATTACGAACTTGTCCAGCTCGCCAGTTATCATTATCAAAATGGAAACTATAAAAAACTTTTCTACTCATAATAAATTATATTTTATCAATTAAATACTTCTGAAATAGAGACATATAGGCATAGTCTTTTACTAATCGCTCATTTTTGTCTGTAAATCGCTCATCATATATTTTTTTTTGCACCAGCTCCTGTACTTGCTATGGGTAAAACCAACGCTTTGGGATGCTTTTCTATAAACATATTGTATTCCTCTTCTACACCTTCCATTCCTCCAATGAAAATTCCAGCAGCAAATTCAGACTCACCGAGCATCCTGCTCCTCATATGTAATAGAGAATTTTCTCTATCATCAACAATATCTGTCAATACTATGTTTTTGAACTTATTGTTATCTTTCGGGAAGTATTTTTCAAAAAATCTTGACTGGTATAAGGTTACATGCTCTTGGATATTCAAATTCAATTTTTCCATTACATGATATATTAGAGGCGTAATAGAAGGATGACCGCCCCAAATGAGCCTATAACGTGGGAGTACTACTGTCGTTAATGCTATTACAGCATCTCGTATTGCTATAATATCTGCAGTCTCGATATATTGAGGATCTCTTTCTTGCAAAGGAATGCTTGCTGAGAGAAATATATTTTTTATTTCGTTGTTTCCAGCCATTTCTTAAATTCTTGTTTTTTTAAAGTAAATATGTCTTTTTTTAAGTTGTTATTTAACCAATCTAGATGCTTCAACCATTTGTCCCTGATTCTCAAATCGTCATATATCAATCTAATACGAGTGTTTTGGGGATTTTTATCATATTCGTATCGAATATCAGCTGCTTGACAATTGAAAGATTGTGGAATTCCAATTGTGGGGACATAGATGATTTTCTTGCCGGATATCACTTCAGTTAAATATCTTTCAGGTTGAACCGTAATGTCTCTACCACATTGTTTGGCTATGCTCATAAATTCGGTTATTAAATTATCTTGCCTAGATGCTAGATTCCTGGCTCGTACAGACTCGACAAATTGTACTATTTCCTCAACCTTATCATTTTTTAGTTTTGATTTATCCTTATCATTATAGATTGCATCAACAAAATCAGTACTTTCTAAATTTAAGGGGAAACTCAGATGGGAAATAGCATTAATCTTATGATTAGGCCAAACTAATTGAACAATCCCTATTTGTTTTGAACCTGCTTCCGCGAGTTCTTCCTTACACCAATGACTTTCCAAAAATCCAGGGGTATTTAGTAATAGTATAACATCGCAATCGGTCATTCTGTGCCACAACTCCTCTTGGAAAAGTTCACCTTTTTCGATAGAATGTGTATCTAAAAAGACATCGAAGTGATGGGATTCTAGAGCTTCATACATTTGTATAGCTACAGAAGTTGATTCTGATCTTTTATAACTGATGAATACTTTTCTTGTGCTTCTCAAGAGTTCAAATGCTTGTAAAACAATATTAGCAATACGACTTTGCTGGTTATCATCATATTTAATTCCATTTTGTTTTTTGAGTTCTTCGGGTATCTCCTTTGAGAAATCATTGAAATATACAGGAAGTATCATTGTTCCATCTTTAATAAGCTTTTCAACTATAGCCAAATCTTTGAAAAACCCATTATCATTTCCAAGGTATATACAGAATGTGGGTTGATTTCCCACATACTCATCTTTCCAATTATTTCTGTCTATTATATTTATGATACCTTGTGGTAACTTTAAATCACTGATTTCAGATATAATTTGGTTCTTGATTCCTTTGATAATAGGATTCTCTATTGAACCTAATAAGATTAATTGATATCTATATTTCATATTGTTTTTCTTTATTCGTTTTCTAAATTACCTCCGACACCTCAGTATATAGAAGCAGAGAGTACAAAGTTACTAATTCATAGCGAGAAAGGAGAATAAAACAACAAGAAAACGTCTCTTGCGGAGCATAAAAATGTCGCAAGGGGCGTCTTTGATAATCAGAGTAAATAAAACAGAGCAAATTCCACCTTTCTCCGTTTGACTAACCCATTCAAAACTTTACCCTTATATCGGCAAAACGAAACATACTCCCAATAGAAGTTTCTATCTCCAGCCTCTATCTTTCGCAGTAGCCTACTCTTAGGGTGCTTACCATAACCGATCAATCGCCCCACGCCCACATTGTAGGCAAGCAAGGTCAGCAGCGGGGCATCCTTGCCATAGCCTTTGAAGTGTTCAAAACATTTCCATAGGTCAGCACGGAGCAGAGAGTCCGCCTGCCGTTCCGTCATATCCGCAGTGAAACGCTCTCCCCGTTGCAGCTGATGCCCATATCCAACATACGGATAATTCTTCCAGCCGTGCATGCCCTCAAAATATTTCACAACAACTACTGCACGCTCAAAAGGTGGCAAGTCTGCCAGCCGCACCCTGCGCTGGGCAAGGGTCGGCTGACAGAACAGGCAGAATACACAAAGTAAAATGAAAGAATTTATCGTTCGCATCAATTATGGTCTTAGCGACGAGAAGATGTAGGCTTATCCTTGCCCTCTTCTCGCTCGTTGTTGAAACTAAAGGTCAGCTGCTGAACTTTCCCGAAACTATCCTCCACATATACATCAATCGTCTGGCGATCAGATAACAGCGAGGTGTAGTATAAGCGGAACACATCTTTTGCAAGCGGATAGCGGTCGTTAGGCTTGAAGACAGTACCGTTATCATTTCTTAGCAAGCCTTTGCCGTCAGACTGGAAATAACGTATCGTATAGCGAGTGTCGGCAAACTCACCACCCCGCTTCAGTGTGCAGCGTATCTCAGCCGTCTGCCCTCTTATGATGTCCTTCTGAACCGGCATTGTCTCCACCGTAAACGGATAAGACTGCTGAACATCCAAATCCCTATCACAAGCAGATAGGCAAAACACGGCAAGGGTCAGCACACTCATTACCCAAATCGTATTCAATATCTTCTTCATCTTTTCTTCTACTTAAAAGTTAAACCTTAGTCCTGCAGAAACAGCCGGACGAAAACGATGCACGTCCGTTCCAAAGAGGAAACGTCCCTGCGCCTTGACAAGAAAGAGAACCCTGTCTGTTAGGAACACTTCCACCGAGCCATGCACGGCACCGCCATAGACAAAGCGGGAACGGTCGAGCAGTGTTGCCTTATCGGGCAGCAGTTTGTTGTCCTCGTTCAGCTGCTCATAGCCACCCAAGGCGGATATGCCACTATAGAGAAACACATTCTTACCTCTGTCGGAGAAAACAGGGTGCATATAGCCCACCTGTAAGAGTGCATCCTTGAGTTTTACGTTATAACTTCTGTACGGCATATTCTGCTGTTCATACTCAGCCATAACAAAAGTATAGTTCTCACGCCCCAGATAA
Organism: Prevotella melaninogenica; assembly: GCF_013267595.1. Classification (NCBI taxonomy): domain Bacteria; kingdom Pseudomonadati; phylum Bacteroidota; class Bacteroidia; order Bacteroidales; family Prevotellaceae; genus Prevotella; species Prevotella melaninogenica. The sequence continues at coordinate 760,204 of NZ_CP054010.1, forward strand.
CGGGTGAGTGATACTCCTATGCCGAAATTGTCAACTGCAAGGAACTTTTCTCCCTTAATAAGCGGAACACTCCCTACGACCTCTATTCCCCTTTGCTTGGGTATCAGTCGCTGTGCCTGCGATGGCAGACTGAAAGTCATGGCCACCGCAAGGCATACTGTCAGAATGATATTGTTCTTCTTCATTACCATTTCAGTTTGAGGTTATCAATCTTCTTTGCCAGCTGCAGATCTTCTGCCGTTACATGGAAAGTCAGCGTACGACCGCCATTTCTCTCATGGAGCGTCACTTCAAGCTGCTTATCTTCTGCAAGAGAAAACTGCTCGAGCGCAAACACTGTGTGTTCACTGCCCATGCCACGCACCTGCATCACCTGATGATAGGCACGAAGTGGCTGAAGCACCTGCTCTTGTATGGCGGTGCGCTTTGCCATCTTCTTATCAACCACCTTAAATGTGATAAAATCCACCGAGTACGGCATATTCGTGCCGTTTTCCATACGCGTGTGGAAATACAGCAAGCCGTTATGGGCATACAAGCCACGAAGCAGGAACTTCATACCGAACTGCTGAGCACCGATGTGCTTAATGCACCGTCTGTCATTCTGATAGATAGTCTGCATCATCAACTTTACTAATACGGGCGACTCGTTACCAAGTTCCTTGAAGTAAATATCAGAGCGATTACTCGGCAGTCTACCTTCTGTTGTAGAGAAAAAATCCTTCATCTCAATGCTGAGCTTCTCCGGCTCATCAGCATACTTTACGTTGAAAGCATAGAAAGAGCCGTCCTCACAGATGACACTCATATTGGTTTCCGTTTCAAAGTCCTTCACCGAAGCCTTTACACGTAGCACGTTCTCGGCATCCTCCGCCTTACCTGCAATGATGTTCTGCGAACCTAAGTCTACATAACGAATGGCAGAAGGGAAGATAAGATGCACGGTCTTGTCAAAGGTAACGTCCAAGCCGTATGGCAGTACGACACGCCCCGTTGGTATGGCACAGCTCATACCTTGAAAGAGCTCTCCCGAAGTAAGCGGACGGATTGGTGTCAGACCATCATTGTTTTCCTGTGCTGTGGCTGTTGCTCCCACCATGGCAAGCATAGCCATTGAAAAAATAATTTTCTTCATTGTTCCTTTTGTTTTGATGTTATTTTTTACTTATCCTTTTCGATTGTTTTATTTGGACTGAACCAAGAAAAGGGGGGTAGCCACCCTTGAGCGTAACCTTGATGGTGCGCAGTTTCTTCTGAAGCAGCTGACTTGCACCTTGCATCACCCCACGGGCAGCTTCTGAGATAATTTGATCTTTGGCAGAAGAAGCGAAGGTAAAGGATGTGCCCATTGAACCACCGATGTTCGCTCCAACTTCCTTAAGCGCATTGATATCCTCCGAGCCTGGTATATACACTCCCTCCTGTCCGTCCGTGTCGTATGCCGAGAGTTTGACAGCTATGATATGGCCGTCTACTTCTATACTTTTGATAAGCAGGTGCATACGGTTGCCCTCAATCTTGGCGACGGCTATGAGTCGGCTCTGTCGTGGAATGTGCAGTCCCTGTACCTTGGCACTTTCAAGCAGACGAAGCACGACATTGTCACCCTCCTTAAGAACTGTAGTCCTGTCCACTACTACTTTCAGCGTATTGCGCATTGTAGGAGCAGCCGTACTTGTGAGCGAATGAAAGCCCATATTACGAGCCTTTTTGCCGTATTCCTCCATAAAGTACACATCGCTCATAGGCTGGTCAAGTGAAGATACTATCTGCCTACGCTCTGGAAGCACCTCCATTGCAGGCTTCTCATTCTGCATGGTCTTGCTTTTAGCGGCGTCAGAGCCACCTACAGTGTCTTCCGTCTTCTCCTTTCCTGCCATCAAACCATTGTTGAAGGTAGGTGGAGTTGAAGCTTTAGGAAGATACTTCGCTGCCATCTGATAGCTCTTTTCCATCAAGGCAAGCTGCCGTTTCTCTTCATTGTCCTCCCTGCTGTCTTTGGCAGAGAGTTCCTTTTTAAGATTATCTATCTCCGAGCGCAAGGCTTCACGCTCCTGCTCGTGTGGGTCGGGAGCGTAAAAGGAGTTTAAGAGGCGATTATTCTCCTCATAGCGATGCATGGAGCTTTCTATCTTTGCCGTAGATGCTGCTGTCTCTGCACGCTGCTCCTCTGATGGAGCAATATTTTCAGAAAATATGTTTCAATATATGTTAGAAAATATTATTTTGTCTTTTGCTGATTATAAAGAAAAATCATTACCTTTGTGCTCATTACTAACCTCCTTAAATTTATAGGAATATGATAAAATATGTAATTCAAGCGAAGAAAAATCCGCTGAAGAAAAACGAGATTAAGTATTATCCGCAGATGGCACCAACCACACCGATGTCGCTTGCGCAGATAGTAAAGCGTGTGGAGAAACGTTCGACCGTTTCAAGTGCTGACGTTAAAGCCGTTTTAGATGCTTTGCAATACGAGGTTATGGAGGCATTAGAAAATGGTAATACAGTCCGCCTTGGTGATTTAGGTTCGTTCCGCCTCACAATGAAATCGCAAGGTGCTCCAACAGCAGCCGAGGCAAAGAAGAAAGGCGCACAACTTATCAAGCAGGTTAATGTACAATTTACGAAGAGTACAACTATGCGCGACACCCTTGATGCCCGTCTCCTTGAGTTTGCACCACAGGAGGACATTGTGAATGCTACAGATGGTGAAAAACCTAAACCAGGTGGAAATCCTGGTCCAGAGCCAGACGAAAATTTTCATCCTTAAGTAGCTGAAGTCGTCGGATTAGTAACCCATTTAGATGTGCAGAATATTTTACTTCTGCACATCTTTTTTATGGCTTTTCTTAGTCAAAAATCTACCTCTATAACTATCTGATTATCAGTAGCTATTAGATAGCAAAAAATGTCCTATAAGAGAATTAAAATTGTCTTATAAGAGAATTTGAATTGTCCTATAAGACAATTTCAAGAGCCTTAGCATGGAATTAAATTTCAGTCAGTACGGTTTATAATATTTCTTTACACGTTTTTAGTAAAGCTTCTATTTATTTTGAATCTGATCTTGATTAAATAAATCTAACTGTTGCTCGTCAGCCTTAATTTTCTTATATCGTTTGGTACTGTTCTTAAAGGTATAGTCATCTTCCCACTGGAGGACATCTTTCACTGCATATTCAGGCTTTAAGTCTGTATATTCTCCATTCTCTACTTTCTTCTTTGTAATAGTAATAAGAGTACAAGTTATCACAGTGTTTGCCCCAAATTTAATTTCATTATTATAAACCTGTTCCAAGAACTCCTTGTCTAAAACTTTGAATTCAATTGTCTTTCCTGAATAGTAGCCTTTCCAAACTTTCCCATGTCCTTGCCGCAAAACAGGTGAAAGAATGCGAATTGTTGTTCCTGCCGTCTCTGTTTTATCTTCGGTGGTAGTATCTGAAAGTATTTTTTTTGTAAAATCAGCTTTTATGATTTTAGATGAACTAAAAGGCTTTTGTTCTCCATCTTTTTTAACAGACGCTTCTACAGAAGTTACTGTATCTGTTTTTTCGAGCGATTTAAAGTAATTACTAACGCACTTCCTAACCTTCTTTTCATCTATAAGTTCTTCTGCTTCTTCTTTTGTTAAAGTCCCGTTCTTAACTTTCTCATACAACTCTATTCTAGCATTACTATTAGCAAGCTTAGTCTGTGTAGAAGAAAAGAATTTTTGGATAAGAGCATTGATAAGATTCTTAAATGTATCAGATTTACCAATTATGATAGCAACTATAACAAAAGATTCTATTAGTCCACCTTCCTTCTTCGGTGTTACTTCAATTTTAAAATCTCCTGTACAAGCCTTAATGAAATCAAAAGCATCAAGCAATTGACGCTCACACTCATTCAAGATTTTGGCATCCATTTGATGGAGGCCTTCTTGGTTTAGATAGTAGTGTATCTGAAAATCAAATATATTCTCTTCTGCCATATTATTTATATGAAATTATAGATTCTTACTCTAGCCAATCCATCGCCTTTTCTTGCATGCTTCTATACCACAATACTTCATTATTAGTTTTCTCTGCAAGAGTTTCAGAAGTTTCAAAAAAGGCTTTAATGTTGCTTGGTTTAGGAAAATAACTCGCCTTGTAAGAATCTTCTACCATCTTCTGAAAGAGTGATAGCGGAAGTGGTACTACCGTAGATTTCCCTCCATACATTGCTAAATTTGTTTTGTGTAGCATATAAAAAAACGAAATAGTAGCATCATTGATTGTCGGTGCAATGAATAAGCAATAACATGGTTTACCCGATAACACCTTTAATTTACCAAGATGTCTGCTAACGGGTTCTCCTTCCATTTCAAATTGTTTCTGTCCAGAAGCCATTGTTACTTCTACAGTAACAAGGAAGTCTCCATAATCGCAGACAATATCAGCCATATTCCCTGCTGCCGTTGAAAGAGGTTTTCCAAAATCGTCAAAATTTAGATTAGCCTTAATGTTACCTCCGTCAAGCATAGTCATAGCTCGCCATGTGTTCCATTCTAGCATAATAGGGTTATCGTAATACTTTTTGGCTGTAATGTTGCCGAACACAGATTGAATATCATCGTAAAGTTTATATTCTTTTATGCACTTGACTTCGTCTTTGATATTTTCTTCGCGCTGTTTGTCTCTCAACTCACCTAACAAGTCTTTAAGTTCCTCCGTAGAAGCAGCCGTAGGGATTGTATGTTTTGCAAACTCTTTCTTCAGTTTCTTTATCAGATTATCTCTGTTGTCAGTAAGTAAGATGGGAGTACTTGCATTACCAAGATAGCTACAATACTCTGCTTCATTTTCAAATGATAACGGATTACTTTCTATACTTTCCAAAAGGTAATCGACATCATTTGTGCGCTCAGGTATTATAGAAAGAGACTTACCTACTTGTGACACATTGACAAGACCTGTTGCCCTTAAATATCTAAAACATGAGTCGGCATAATCTCTCATATTGCTTGACTGTGTACATAGGAATTTCTCAAGCGAAGTATCTGCACTTTCTCGTGTCTTTATCATTCCTTGCTTGATACGGTCTTTATAGATTTGTTTTAGTTCAGTGTTCAGGTATTCTGCCTTAAACACTCTGTAGCTGCCTTTATGCTTTGCTTTTTTGATGCGAAAGGTCTCAATCTTATGTACGATATTCTCAAAGTCATGCCAGTCAGTAAGCTGCATTCCAAAAATTTGTAGCTCATCGAATTTTAAAGTTCCCATTGTTCTTACTAAACGTAGCATTTCCAAGTATGGCTTTATACAGAACTTCGCTGCTTTATTTGAAGGTTTGTGATAAGGAGAAGGTACTTGAAACTTTAACATTTGGCGTAAGAAAACTTCATCCTTTCGTTTGGAAGTAATGAGTTTCTCACCAGCAGGTGTCAGTTCTATCGTTGGGGAAAGTCTAACGAAGCCTAAAGATTTAGGAGCACGGTTTATTCTATCTCTTGCACTGAAAGAAGGGTCTTTCTCACCTTTGCCATTGAAGAAGTTCTCTTCCCTCAAAACTTCCATAAAAGCACATTGGCTTTCCTTATTCCACTTTTCACCTGTAAAGTGTTCTATCAAAAGGCTGATTTCAGGTATCATCTTGTTAGGTGTTCTTGGCGATGTTGTCAAGAACAGCGTTCTACTATCAATTCTTGCCATGATATTTCTTTTTAGATTCAAACAACATTATTTGCGTAGTTTCAGGAACAGTGTATTCTTTGTTTACGTTATCCGTAATTATCTGTACATTATCCCAATCTTTTTTATAATTTGCTACTACAATATGTTTGGCTTCCGACTTAAATCTATTCCTTATATTTACTGCATAGGTCTTTTTATACTCATCGATTATAAACTCTTTATACAGTTCTTCTGTTAGGGGAGTCTTTCCAATAACCATTAATGACTTACATGAGAGATTTTTAAAATCTTCTGCTAACTTCCTATGATTGTCTTCATTGAAGCCCTCTTTATATTCTACATTTCCATAATCTGAAAATACACAGTCATACGGAGGATCTAAGAAAATAAAATCATCGACATTACACATATCAAAGATTTTGCTATAATCTACATTGTGTATCTCAGCTCGTTTTAACAGCTGGCTATGAGAAAAAGATACTTGTTGGGTACTTAAATGCTTATAACGACCATAAGGCACATTAAATTCTCCGTCAGAGTTGTATCTTATCATACCCGAGTACGCTGTTTTGTTAATGAAATAATAGAGTAATGCATCACTATACTCTTTACGGATCTTGTTGTTAAACATATCCCGTAGTAAATAATATAAAGCTTCATTATTATCTACCACTCTTTCGTTAGGCGTACTTGCCTTCAATATATCATAATCACGCCTATTAATTTCATATAAAGCCTCTATTTCATCCAATTCTTTTCGAAGTTTTGGGAAATAGTTTCTCACACCTTTATAAAAATTAATTAGTTGCTTATTTATGTCATTGATGATAGCTTCTCTAGGCTCCAAATAAAAAAAGAGAGCACCACCACCAAAGAAAGGCTCGACATATCTACCAGAAAATCTAGGAACATGCCACATTATGTGAGGGATTTCTTTTGTTTTTCCCCCTCTATATTTTATCATTGGTTTCATAAGGAGCTGATTTTATATGCAAAGGTAACCTATTTTTATTAGAATTGAAACTTTATGACTTGATATTTAGCTTAATCTTATGAAATATGGTGGAGATACGGACGTTCATTGAAGTGCCGTTCGGAAGAACGGGCAAGGAAACTCAGTCCGCCATCGGAGAGTTTTCCTTGATAGTCCTCCTTGATGAACCAGTCCTGCTTGTGTATGATGCTGTAATTAGGTAGCACCTTGATTGCCTTATGCCAGGCAGAGTGCATTGCCTCGTATTCTGTAGAGGTGACGGTAAAGAGTTCTGGCAGTTCCACACGGAAAGCAACCGTAATGTCTGCATCCTTGCTCACCATACAGTCCTGCTCTACGGAGAGCAGTGGAAACTTCGACTCCAAGGTGGTTATCTTGCTTTTATTTCTCATTTTTTCGCTTTCTTTGGTTGAAGGTTACAGATAAGGTGGCAGACCGTACGGCGGTTCACAAGGTAGCGTGGGTGCATACGTACTGCTCCCTTTTTCATCAGTCCATATTGCCCGTACTTTCTATTCATGGTGAACGTTTGCCATACCACAAGGCTGGCACCCACTACACCTATGACAAGACAGGTAATTTGGCTGACTTCACAGAGATAGAGAATGACCACGAGAATAAAGACTGCCAGCAGACCTCCTGCAAAGAGGAAGAGGTACTGCGCCTTCAAGCCCTTGAACTCTACCGTCCGGCCTACACCCTTGTTGATTTCAAATGCTGCCATCGCCTTACAGGAAGAAGCTTCTCAGAATAGTGGCAGCCACTATCAAGAAGATACACGCACCGAACCAAGAGGCTGCGGTCTTGCTCGTATCGGGGTCACCACTTGAGAACTTGTTGTACACTTTAATGCCTCCAATCAACCCCACTACCGCCCCTACGGCATAAATGAGTTTCGTGCCGGGATCGAAGTAGGAGGTTACCATTTTTGTAGCTTCATTGATACCGGCAATACCATTGCCTTGTGCGTATGCTCCTATGGTGGCAGTCATCAGCAGGAGCATTGTGATTTTCTTTTTGTTGTTCATTGTTCTTTTTATTTTAAGTTGTTAAATGAATTGTTTTCTTTTGGGTAGAGATGGTAAGGGGTGGCTCGGTTTTATCGTATGACTGATATTGGTTGATTGTTTTACTTTTGAGCCACCCCTCGAGCACCGTGCAATATGAACAAAAACAATAGTCTTACAGATAGTATGACAGTGGACGGTCGGCTTCTTCCGATGCATCGCTATTCTCTTGTGCAGAATCAGACTCGGGAGATATTGTTTCTTCGTTCGTCATTTCTGCTTCTTCTGCTTTACGGATGGCAGCAAGGAGTTTTTGATGGCCTTTCTCCTGCTTGAGCGTTGCCTCTTTGATATAGTCCATAAGCTGTGTGCCCTGTATGCTTTGCAGAGTATCCAGCACTTCGGCTTCGTTTTCCTCATCAAGCGTGTCGTCATTTTTGTGCCAGCCAGTAATACGGACTACTTCCCGTGCAAGAATAGCGAACGGTGAAATTTCCGGCATCACTGCCTCGGCGATTTGCAGTTCCTCACGAATGATAGCGTCTTTGTCAGATTCTTCCATTGTGTAGTCAACCTGCATTTCATTGTCCTCTTCTGTACTTTCCGCTTCTTTTATTTCTTCGGTCACAGATGAGTTTTTCTCTGCAAAAGTATTAGGTTTTTCATCAGGATTCTCAGAAGAGGAAGCAGCGGGAACTTCGGAGAAAGACGGGGAAACGAAAGGTTTACTCCTGCCCACCAAAAGATGGCGTGCATTGTCAATCTGCTCTTGGGAAACGGATGTATTGAGACTTGTGTTATGCCCGTTTCCTTTCTGTTTTGGTGTATTCTTCCCTGATTGGGCTGCCAAATTTTGAAATAACCTCCAAAAGTATGCGATGCCGAGAGCTATCCACGCTATACCCAGCAAAAGCAATGCGCCTAACAATAAATTAATTATCATAAGTCTATGGTTTTATCGCGCCTGCGTTGTGAGGCGGTATGGTTCAACAAATCCTGATATGTTTTCAAATGATCGAGAAGGATATTCTCAATATACCCCGTGATGGAAGCCTCCGATCTGATGTCGTTCAGCACATCACGCAGTATCTGGAGTATCTCAGTATGGATACTGAAGCCCGACTTATTGCGCCCATTGCGGACACCCGTCAGAAATCGCTGTTCGTATTCAGGAAAGTCCATTGCTGGGGAAGAATCCTTTGTTCTACCATTTCTCTTTCTTTTCGATAGCTGCGCTGTTTTTGCATTGGTGCCATTAAACGCAGTTTCTTCCGGTATTTCCTCCTGTTCGTCAATCTTAGAAAGAGAGACACTTGCATCTTCTTCCACAGAGTCTGAATCATCATCCAAATCAATGGGGTCGTCAAAGTCTGGTGTATTCTCCTCTGTGCGCTTCTTGACACCAATGTCTGCCATCTCCTCCAATTTCGCTTGAAGTAGCTTTTCACGTTGCTCTTTCAGTGATTTCATACGCCGTTCTCAGTTTTCAGGTTGAGTTTCTCCATGACCTCCTTTACCCACTCATCCACTCCAGTCTGAGGGCGGAGAGCCTGTGCAGGGGGCAGGTAGGAACAGCGGAATACACCTTTGACACCCCCTTATGCTAATTCCCTGCTGAATCGGACGGAGTTGTAGATACGAGTATCGAAAATCGGCAATCCCTGTTCCTCAGCATTCTGACTGAACAGGTCGATGACCGTGGTACTGGCAGTGCGGTTGATTTTGTTCCAAAGCAGGAAGAAGTCCTGAATGCGTGAGCCTTCAAACCCGACACCCAAGTCCCTGATTGTCTTGGCGTATGCAAAACTCGATGCCAGCGACTGTGGGTCGGCTTCTATAGGTGAGATGATGTAGTCCATCGTAATGGACAAATCCATCATGGCACTGGTAAGGGCATGACCAGGAAAGTCAAAGATAATCAGTTGCGGTACCGTCTTCATTTTACGAAGGTATTTCATGACATCGGAAACGGCTCTTTCTGGTTTGCTTCTGATGATATGATACGATTTCTTGCCGTAGCGCGACAGGCGTTCATGAAGTTCCTTGCCCAGTTCGGGTGAGGACTCGATGAGGTCTCTGTCGCGTTCGCGGAGTTTGTAGAAAGATTCCTGCGTACCGTCACAGTCCACGACGGCAAGAGAGATGTTCTTTTCGTAATATAGTATGGAAGCCAGCACTTCGGCAAAGCTGCTTTTGCCAACTCCGCCTTTCTGTGAGGCGAAGCCCAGATAGATGGGATTGTTTTTTTTCTTTTCCATATTCATAGTCGGTTGTTACTTATGTTATAAGTTGATGTATGTCTTGACTGACAAGTCATGTCATATTTGTTGTTGAAACCATATTTTTGACTCGACCTAAAAGTCTGGTTTTGACCCAGCTTAATTTTGACTCAGCCCAAAGACATAAAATCATCCGTCGTTCAAACCATTATTGATTGAATCTTTTTGAGATTGAAACCATCTTTTTTGACTCTTCACCCATACGGATTTTAAGCTGTCTTTCAACTGAATTTGCTTGCAAAATAACAAGGTTTTATCCTAAGTTTCAACTACCTGTGAAGTACAGGGAAATGCAAGGAAAAAGAGTGAATGTCTCTGATAATGAGATATTTGAAAATCTGCCGTAACTTTGCAGGCGAGAATAATACATGGAGGTAACGTCCCGAAGCAGACACCCCAAAAGGGTGGATACTTCAATCGTATCAACTCTTGATATTGGCAAGGTGTGTCTTTGTAACACAAACCGCTGTTTGTACCACAAAGACCCTTGCCTCGGTGCGAGGGAATAATTACTCCAAAGTCGTAATTAAAGAAGAAAACAACAGTGGATAAGCAGACGGAAAAGGGCAAAGTGGAGAAAGCTCCTGATAAGCCGCGTTGGGACAACTGGCATGTACGGCTACCCAACCCGAAAGACCAGCAAAGGGCAATTGATTTGTTTCAGCGTTCGGGTGCGCAGACCAAGTCGGATTTCGTGCGTGGTCGTATTCTTGGAGAGAGTTTCAAGGTGATAACGGTGGATAAATCCGCTGTGGAATATTACCGAAAACTCTCCGAACTAACGGCACAAATCCATAAGATTGGCGTGCTGTATAACCAAACCGTGCGTGCCATCAACAGCTATCATAGCATAAAGACTGCACAGATTATGCTTGAGAAGTTGGAGAAATTGTCGGCTCAAATCATTGCCTTGCAAGAGCAGGCTATCAATCTAACCATTGATTATAGAAAGAAGAAGTATTGATAATTTAGTAAAAAAAATGACAGCAAAAATTTCAGCAACGGAAAACCTTGGAGGGGCACTCGGCTACAACTTCAAAAAGGTTGAAAAAGGAGAAGCGAATATTCTTCTTGCCGCTGAATTGTATCAGAGCAAGGAAGGACGTTATACGATGGAGGACGTGCTTGCTGATATGGAGGCATTGATACCGAAAAACTGTCGTACCAAGAAAACGGTGTTCCACTGTTCGCTCAATCCGCACCCGGACGAGAAACTATCCGATGAGCAACTCACACAGATAGCCAAGGAGTATATGGAGGCACTCGGCTACGGCAATCAACCTTATATCGTCTTCAAGCACAGCGACATCTCCCGTGAGCATATACACATCGTATCACTTCGGGTGGATAGTCGTGGGCAGAAGATTAATGATAAGTTTGAGAAACGGTGGAGCAAGCAAATTACCGATGCCTTGGAAAAGAGGTTTGGTCTCATTCCAAGTTCAAAAGTTACTGACAAGGCGATGAAAGAAACGCTCAAGGTGGATATTGGTAAAGGGAATATCAAGAAACAAGTAGCCGAAACGCTTCGCTCTGTCCTAAAGCATTATAAGTTCTACTCACTTGGAGAATTGAATGCCATCCTCTCCGTATACAATCTTGCAGTGGAGGAAGTTAAGACAGAGTTTCGGGGAAAGAAATATGAAGGGCTTGTCTATGTCCCAACAGATGATAAGGGAGACAAGGTAAGCAGCCCTATCCATGCATCGGACATTGGACGTGGTGTGGGCTATACTGCCGTACAGAATAGGATGCAGAAGTCCAAACAAGCTATCAAGCCATTGATATCAATCATAAGGTACAGGGTGTTACAAACAATGCGTACCTCTCCAAAGACAGAGGAAGAACTTCGGCAAAGACTGGAGGAACAAGGCTTGCGTGTGGTAATTCGAAAGAATTCCAATGGACGTATCTATGGCATCACATTCATTGATGACGAAGTGGGCATTGCGCTCAATGGTTCTCGATTAGGTAAGGGATATGCCGCCAATGTATTCAATGGCTATTTCTCTAATCCTGCTAATAACCCATTCTTGGACGAAACGCTGTATGGCAATCCGTCTGTCTGTTTGGAACAATCAGCAACTGTCCAGCCTTTACAATCCAATGCAGAAGAAGGGGATAATCTTGTCGATGAACTTATCGAGGATATAGCAGATGGTTCTTTCCTACCTACGGGCAACGATGATTGGAAGGAAGCGGTATGGCAACGCAAACTCCGCAGACAAAGTAAGATAAAACTTAAACGAAGAAAACATTAAATAAACGAGTATTTCTATCTCCCCTCCCTTCGGAGGAGTTGGGGAAGGCTACAAAAAATAGCATTATGGCACAGGAAGATGATTTAAGGGCATTAGGTAAAGTCATGGACTTTATGAGGGGCATATCAGTGATATTCCTCCTCGTTAACTGTTATTGGTTCTGTTACGAGGCATTTCATGTCTGGGGGTTTACGCTTGGAATCATTGATAAGATACTGATGAATTTCCAGCGTACCACAGGGTTATTTTCGTCTATCCTTTGGACAAAACTCTTTTGCGTGGTATTCCTTGCCTTGTCCTGTCTTGGGACGAAAGGCGTGAAGGAAGAGAAAATCACGTGGCCAAAGATTTGGACGGTGCTTTTCTCAGGCTTTGTCTTTTACTTTCTCAATTGGTGGCTGCTGGTATTACCCATCGGCAAAATCGGGGCGGCTTCCCTCTATATATTTATGCTATCCGTTGGCTATATCTGTCTGCTGATGGGTGGCGTATGGATGAGCCGACTACTCAAAAACAACTTGATGGACGATGTGTTCAACACAGAGAACGAGAGTTTTATGCAGGAAACTCGGTTGATGGAAAATGAATACTCTGTCAATCTTCCTACACGCTTCTACTATAAGAAGAAATGGAACAACGGTTGGATAAACGTGGTCAATCCATTTCGTGCCTCGATGGTGCTGGGTACTCTGGGGTCGGGTAAGTCATATGCCATCGTGAACAACTATATCAAGCAACAGATAGAGAAAGGCTTTGCCATGTATATCTACGACTACAAGTTCCCAGACCTTTCAGAGATAGCCTACAATCACCTGTTTCATCATTTGGACGCTTACAAGGTAAAACCTCAGTTCTTTGTAATAAACTTCGATGACCCTCGCAGGAGCCACCGTTGCAATCCTATCAATCCTGCCTTTATGACGGATATATCGGACGCTTACGAAAGTGCCTACACCATCATGCTCAACTTGAACCGTTCGTGGATACAAAAGCAGGGAGATTTCTTTGTAGAGTCACCGATTATCTTGCTGGCTGCCATCATTTGGTTTCTGAAAATCTATGAGGACGGGAAGTATTGCACGTTTCCACATGCTATTGAGTTCCTGAACCGTCCCTACGCACAGATATTCCCGATACTCACCTCCTACGATGAACTTGCCAACTACCTTTCTCCTTTTATGGACGCATGGGAAGGCGGAGCACAGGACCAGTTGCAGGGACAGATAGCCAGTGCCAAAATACCACTGTCTCGTATGATAAGCCCTGCCCTTTATTGGGTGATGACGGGTGACGATTTCTCACTTGACATCAATAACCCTAATGAGCCAAAAGTCCTTGTCGTTGGTAATAATCCCGACCGCCAGAATATCTATTCGGCTGCACTCGGACTTTACAATAGCCGTATCGTGAAGCTCATCAATAAGAAGAAGCAGCTCAAAAGTTCTGTGATTATCGACGAGTTGCCGACTATCTACTTCCGTGGGCTGGATAATCTCATTGCTACAGCCCGAAGCAATAAGGTGGCGGTATGTTTGGGCTTTCAAGACTTCTCACAACTTACCCGTGATTATGGCGACAAAGAAAGTAAGGTAATACAGAACACTGTAGGTAACGTGTTTTCTGGGCAAGTGGTAGGAGAAACAGCTAAAACACTTTCCGAGCGATTTGGTAAGGTGCTTCAACAACGACAATCTATGACCATCAACCGCAACGACAAATCCACTTCTATCTCCACACAGATGGATAGCCTTATCCCTGCGTCGAAAATCAGCAACCTCACACAAGGTATGTTTGTAGGAACTGTATCCGACAACTTCGACGAGCGTATAGATCAAAAGATTTTCCACGCGGAGATTGTCGTGGATAGCGCCAAAGTCTCTGCCGAAATGATGCAATACCAGTCTATCCCAGAAATCAACACATTCCGAAACAAAGATGGCTCCGATAATCTCAAAGAAACCATCAAGATTAACTATCAGTGTGTGAAACAGGAAATATTAAATTTGGTGGCTTCAGAAATAGAGAGGATAAAACATAATTCAAATCTATGTCATCTAATTAAGACTTAAAAAGCTATTGATTTTATTCTGCTTATCAAACTAAATAAAGTTATTTACAGCTTTATAATATGGTGTAAAATAGTTTTTGTTAATTAATATAGAGGCTGTTCCTGTCATATTATGTAGAATACTATAACCTTTTCTACTAACTTGCACGTGAGCCATAAAGAAATTGTGCCCATCTTGTTTTACTGGAATGTGTGAAATATTACCTTCCATAAATCATATCAACAGTTCCTACTCCTAGCCAACTGGCACCAAAAGATCCACAAATACCACCTACAGCACCTCCTATGATTGCTCCAGGAATAGCACCAACACCTCCAAACCATGCTCCTATCGCCGTATCAACCTTTGCTCCCAATGTCGAACCAGATACGCCAGATACGAATACACTGGTTAAGTTAAGTTCATTTCATGTCTGATTATATCTGCGGGATATCCTCCATAGAGTCTACGGAAGGAATATGGCAAATTTCTGAATCATCTACCTTCCAAAAATCTAATTCATAGAGCGTATCATTAGAATCTATTAAAAGATAAACCGCTACTTCAACATTATCAACATCATGAAACTTGCAACATGAAAGAACTCTACTTTGTCTTCGAGTATATTTCTGGTTATTTTTAAAAAGCCCAATACTGCCTATTTTCTCTTTTGTGAGAGGATAAGCGATAAATTTATTTTCCCAATTACTTTCTAATTGGAATTGAGCTTTGGACGCTAGAAAGGCAATAAGAGCTACTTCCTCAGGAAAAATTTTTCTTTTATATTCCATGAATCCGACCTATATTATAAATATATTCACCATTCTCCAACCTTTTGAATACAGTATATTGAAGTTTGTCACCTGACACATTTATTATTCTATTCACTGGTTTACCTACAGGAATATTACTTATACGTTTCAAATCATTTATAACGGAACTTCGCACCATGTTTCTGTTAAGACCCATATCATCTACATGTCTAAATGTATGATGCACTTGGTTAGGGTTATTACCAAATTGAACTGTTCTATTTTGCAATTTGCTAAATTTGTGGAATAAACCCAATCCGCTTTTTATCATGCCTGCCACGCCATTTGCTATTGCTTTTCCAGAGAACAGAATATAAAACTCTGGATACACTAGTTCTAAAGGCTTTTCATGAGGGGCATTATTCTTTCCAAGAACTACTACTTCTTTTAATTTTACAACACGTTTTTTAGGACCACCGGACAAATAGTCAGAGTACTCAGAATAATCATTTTCTCCATTTATATTCTCATTGTGCATTGCATGATTAAAAAGTCCTATGGTCATCCCCTGCATTGCTCCTTGCAGGAAGTCACCTCCTGTAGCCCATGCAACGATTCCACCCATTGCCGTAGTGGAAGCTACCATAAGTCCAGAGTTTAAGTTTATGCTTTGTGCATAAGACCCTATTCCTGAAGAAGCTGCTCCTGAAATTAATCCATTCCAGAAATTATCTCCATTTAAAGCATTAAAGACACCACTAGATAAGCCATGTGCACCAGCTCTCAACAGTTCATGTCCAAAAGTTCCAACGCCATTAAAAATTGAGCCTATTCCATAAGTTGCTGCTGCGCTAAGTCCCCCTAGCAAGGCTCCTCTCCATATTGGCTTATCTGACATAGCCGCATTCATGGCACCCATCATTGCGCCCATTGCAGTTATTGCGATAAAATCGTCAAGGACAAATACATCACCGCTAGAATCGGCATATTTGAGAGGATTATTCAGACAATAACTATAGCTGTTATAGTTCTGGCTATTGTCACCTTCCTGTACGTATTTATCTGGATTCAGGAATCGACCGAGTACAGGATCATAGACACGGCCATTCATATTGATGAGGTTGAACTCATTCAGCATCTCATGCCCCATGCAACCACAGTGCAGGCCCAATGGTGTTGAGCGTTTCCGTCTGCTTACCCCCACGCATCGTATGAAGCATCGAAGACTTTCGTGCCCTTCTCATCCATAACGTAAAGGATGCTGCCCAAAATGTCCGTGAAGGCAAGATTGCATACATTCTTTAGTCTCCATTTTTGATAACAGTCTGCTTGAATTCTTTTGCTTCTCTATCGTAATAGACCGAATTCCATAAGTCGTTAAATTCTTTTTCGGTTATCATATTTATACCCATCTTTTTGAAATCTTCCAATTCGCAATTTGTATCCAGCCAATAACCATAATTTCTATCGTCTGGCATTTTTACAATAATCCTACCATCTTTAGCAAATCCAATTTCTCTGTTTGCAATATGATTTACCACATCGTCATATTCAATAAACCATAGAGTAACATCCTCTATTTTATCATCAAAATCAGGATTTGCACTGAGTGGAACGATCATCTTATGCAGCAAACGACACCATAAGCTTCGTTTTGTTTTATTGTTCTGCTTTTTTTCTGATGACCACTTTAAAATAAAATATTTCATAAATTTGTACTACTTAATATTTAACGAAACCAATGCTATGAGTCTTCATCATTTAATCGCCATTTATAATGGATATGTCCTGGATCAGCAGTGCGCCAATTGTCATAAGGAAATTTTGTATTTCTCAAATTTTGATTTATGTTTCTTAAAGTAGGATTACCTATCTTTTTTGTGTAATATGGTGATGCCCCCCAGCGAAGAGATTTTGTTTGAAAGTCTCCTTAATGTGCTGAAAGTTACCAGAATGTTCAAACAACCTGCCTACATCATACAGCTGTTTGATTATTTCCAGTGAGCAATCCCTGTCTCCCTTGATATAAGGAATGCCAGAGGTATTGGGGGCAAATGCCGTAAGTTTATCACCGAGAATATCATCAGCAGAGGGCACAGTTACCATCAATGGCTCATTGTCCAATTCTATAAAAGGACCTTTAATCTCGACTTCTTCGGTAGCATGATATTGTAAATCCTCATACAGGACATCAAGCAGTATATATGCAGGTTTATCATCGTTCTTATAAGCAATAGTCCGTTAAATTTTCGCAGTTTGCGAAGCTTTTACCCAAAAGCCAACAGGAATTGTGGCAGAAAGAAAACATGATAAGTCTCTGAGAAAGAGATAATTAGGCAATAGAATATAACAAAGTATAACATAATAAAATCGGCTATCTCATTGAATTTCAGTAACTTTATAGATGTAAAAAGACAATAAAGTTTATGCTGATAACCAACTTGATTAGCCGATATATGAAGCTCTGCAAAGCAGCATTTAGTGCTGAAGATGGAGCAAAGTTAAACAAAAGTATTCAAACAAACGTCATGGAAATGCTTTTTCTTTTGATGGTCATCCCAAGGAAATGTAATTTTACGCAGATGGGACGCTATGGAAAGCGTGGCGAACAATGCTATCGGCAGACGGCAGAGCGCAGCGTGAACTGGCTCGAAATAAATATGTGGCTGAGTGCTTTCGCCTTCAAGCAGGGTAAAGGGCTCAATGCCATCGTTATTGATCCAAGCTTCATCAAGAAGGCTGGGAAGCATACCCCATACGTGGGTACGTTTTGGTCGGGCTGTGCAGGTGCGGTAAAGCACGGTCTTGAGATCCTCGGCATCGGTGTGATAGACGTGGACTTGCATGAGTGTATGATGCTCAAGGCTGTGCAGACCACATTGGAAAAAGGGGAGGAGAAAAAAGAGATGAGTCTATACGACTGGTATACCAAGGTGTTGGAGGACGACAAGGTAACCTTACAGCGTATTTGCAAGGTTCTTGTCGCTGACTCAGCCTTCTCCAAAAGACCTTTCATCGACAAGGTAATGAAGATGGGCTTCCATGTTGTGAGCCGCTTGCGTCATGACGCAGCCTTGTTCTACACATGGGATGGGGAACCCACGGGAAAGCCCGGCCGTCCTCGTATCAAAGGTGACAAGATTGACGTAAGGAACATCGACATATCCAAAGGCAATGAGCTTGATTTAGGAGAGACCAAAGGCAAAGCCTATGCGCTCAAGGCGTGGTGCAAGTCCTTGCATAGGGTCGTGTCGATTGTCATCCACGAGTTGCCCAACGGTGTCCGCCGTTTGTACTTCTCTACGGATGAGAGCATGAGTGGACGCGATGTGATGGAGTACTATACCACACGTTTCCAAGAGGAGTTTTGCTTTCGCGACGCAAAGCAATTCCTCGGTCTTACCGATTGTCAGGCACGCGACAAGAGAAAACTTGAATTTGCTTTCAACTCTTCATTCACAGCACTCAATGTGACCAAAATCATGTGCAAGGAACTTGGCACGTCCATCGGTCGACTTAAAGCGCAGATGGTCAATGCCTACTATGCACAACGAATTATTGACGTGTTCGAGAAGAACCCGAACACGCCATTAAATAAAGAAAGGATAAATGATATATTTAGTTTCGCTGCTGATGCAGCATAATATTTAACGGACTATTGGTTATGCACACCACCTACAACAGATGTAAGGTATAATTCGAAGTCCTGAACAACGGCACTTGTCAGTTCTGTCAGTCCAATATCCTTGCGATGATACTTTGCTTGTAGGAAATCCTGAAAGTTCTGCCTCACCACCTTATACTTATAAAAAGTACACTTAGTTAATGTCTTGCCAACTTGTTGTGTGATGGAGTCTATGTACTTGTCAAAGACTGGCAGAAAAGTTGTATATTCTTTGTCTGTACCAAGGAATACCGACCTGATAAGGTCTATGGAAAGTTCCTCTGAAGTTTCATATTTCCAGTAAATCTGCATCAGCGTTGTTGTCAGTGCATCTATAGAAGCATTAATGAAGAGTGCTTCTGCTGTTCTGCCAATCATTCTGCTGGTTTTGTTACTCCACTTGGATTTATCCACAAAAATTTTAGTGGATCCAAGATTTGCCTTTTCGCCACCGAGATATATTCGGAGCATTACAGGTGATTTTCCTTCTTTGTTCTCATAGTTGGAACGTAGGTAGTAGGATACCTTGAAAGTCGTTTTCATAACGCATCATTTTAGTGTAGCTTTTTGGCTACAAAGTTCGACATAAGTTCTTGAAAAAGAAAGTTTTGCATGCCGTCAATTTAATAGTCATTTTCCATTCATTGCTACATTTTTTTGAGAGTCTGCTTTTGTGTAGCAATTTCTGTAGCAGAAAATGACCGAATGATGACTATCAAAAGGTATAGTTTGGCAGTCAAACGGATATGGATAAAAAACAAAAATCGCTGTAAAACCTTGATTTTACAGCGATTATTCTTGTTTTGAAGGCTAAAATGACGTGTTGTTTGATGTCCTTTTGAACCCCCTTTGTGGACCAGCCTGGGCTTGAACCAGGGACCTCCAGATTATGAGTCTGTTGCTCTAACCAACTGAGCTACAAGTCCTGAATTTTACAAACTCGGGTGCAAAGATAATGAAAAAAAATGGGAAAAGAGAAAGGATAGTAAGGAAATTTAATGTTTTAACACATTTTGAATGCCTGAGCGTGGGTTTATGGCTGATTTGGAGTACCTTTGCAGAGAATAAAGGATTTTTAAGACAGTTAGATTGAATACTATATATATTAAGCGAGGCGAGGAGTATGAACTTGTAGAGCAAGTTGCAACCATAGGGTTCTTTGATGGTGTGCATCGTGGACATCAGTTCCTGATTAGTCGTGTCATTGACGAGGCTAAACGGTCAGGAATGGCGTCGGCAGTCATCACCTTCGACCGACATCCGCGTCAGGTACTGCAGGCTGACTACCAACCAGAACTGCTGTCAACACTCGATGAGAAGCTACTTCTGCTCTCAAAGACACATATTGACAATAGTTTCGTACTGCATTTCGATACTTCGTTGGCTGCGCTCTCAGCTCATGACTTCATGCAAGAGGTGTTATGCAAACAGCTGAACGTAAAGAAGCTCATCATAGGTTACGACAACCGCTTCGGACATAACCGCTCTGAGACTTTTGAAGACTATGTCCAGTATGGCAAGGAAATGGGTATTGAGGTCATTCGTGCCGATGCCTTCCTGCCAAATGATGAGAAAGTGAGTTCTTCTATCATCAGAAACGACCTTCGCACGGGCAATATTGAGGCTGCCAACCGCCTTTTAGGCTATCCTTATACGATAGAGAGTCGCATCGTGAGTGGCTATCAGAATGGGCGCAAGATGGGTTTCCCTACAGCCAATCTCGATGTGAATGGTTGCCAACAGCTGCTCCCTGCAAGTGGTGTCTATGCGGTCATGGTGCGCTTGAAAGATTCTGTTGGATGGAAGCGAGGGATGATGAACATTGGGCATCGGCCTACTTTCAATGGCACAACCACCTCGATAGAGGTCAATCTCTTTAATTTCACAGGAAATCTCTATGGACAGGAACTCCTTGTAAGTTTCATTAGTAAGATCAGAGACGAGCATAAGTTTGACTCTTTAGAAGCCTTGGCACAACAGCTGAAGCAAGACAAAGAGCAAATCAATCGCTTGTTTGATGAGACTTATCACATACAAGAGAATATTATTAATACACCCTAAGATTCGCAGAAATGAACAATAAAAACGTTTTGAGCGCAACGCTCTATGTCATCTTATTTGTTTCACTTTTCATCTTGATACAAAGTCTTTCTTTCAAGGGAGGTAAGCAACTTGTAAGCCTACTTGGAGGGACAGAGGCTGCTGATGGGGATTATCTGACTAAAAATGGTGAGACTCTTGCCATAACGGCAGTCATCAGTAGTCTTGCAACTTTAATTCTTTTCATCGCTACAAAGTGGGCACCTGTATCTGGTAACTATTTGAAGACGCGTCCTTGGGCTGTCCTCATGTGGTCGGCTCTCATAGCTTTAGGTTCGATACTCCCGCTGCAATTCCTTGCCGAGAAGATTAATCTAACGATGCCAGCGGGCACAGAAGAGATGTTTGAAAGTATCATGAAGGTGTCTTGGGGCTATGTAGCCTTAGGAATGATGGTGCCTATTGCTGAGGAGATCGTCTTCCGTGGCGCTATTCTACGCGTACTACAAAACGCATTAGGCGAACGCAAACGATGGATAGCCATTGTCATTTCAGCCCTCATCTTTGGTATTGTCCATTTTAATTTAGCACAGGGCTTACACGCTTTCTTGATTGGTCTGCTATTGGGTTGGCTCTATTCGAAAACGGGTAGTATTCTGCCAGGCTTCGTATTTCATTGGGTGAACAATACGGTGGCTTATCTTATGTTCAACCTCATGCCACAGATGAACGATGGCAAACTCATCGACTTCTTCCACGGCAACGACCGCATGATGTACGGAGGTCTGTTCTTCTCGCTCTGTATCTTTGTTCCTTCGTTGCTGCAGTTAATAGGAAGGATGCCAAAGGGGAATAAATAAGCAGTTTTCCTATAAAGACATCTAATAGAATAAGCGCATAGGAAAAGAGACGATAATGCCTATCCTCTCACATTCCTACCCTCTTTAAGAAACGTTCTAAGGCTTAACACCAGATGTGCGAACGCTTAGCACCAAATGTGCGGAGCCTCCGCACCACTCAATGATACTATTCCTTTATTATATAAACGATAGAGATTAAACAAGAATCGACCATCACATAGGCTGTTGAGAGCCATGTAATGGTCGATTACTTACTTATAGACTTTACTGTTAGCGATTACATATTCTCGCACTCCTCGTTCTCATGAACAGGGATTTTAGCCTCCTTTGTAGTCTTTTCTGCCTTATAACCGAACTTTTCAAAAGCCTTTTGAAGCTTCTCCTCATTGGTCTTCTGAGCATCGTAGGTTACATAAACTTTCTGCTCTTCAACACTTGTCTTAATCTCCTTCACACCCTTTGCAAAGCGGAGGTTGTTCTTTACTTTCGCCTCACAGTTAGCGCAGTGCATCTGTGGAGTAGTTGTGAAGATAACTGTCTTAATGTCTTTGGCTGTTGCAATCATGGCTACCATGAGCATCAGCATTGTGAAAATAGCTTTTTTCATAATTGTTCTTTGTTTGAGGGAGACGTCCGAAAGCGTGTTTCAAGACGTCTCTCTGTGTTGTCGTTTATGTTATTCTATTGTGAAAAATGTATGTTTACTGTCGTTTACCGAGGTTCAGACGGATACCAACGTATGCCATTGCACCCTCGACAGGACCATAGACCATTGTTGGTTCGAAGCTGTTAGCCCACGGATTTTGATAACCAATGATAGGGTTCTTCTGCTTATAATTGGTAAGGTTTTCCCCACCTATGTAAAGCGAGAAGTGGCGGAAGTAGCGTGTCACCTGACCGCTAAGCTGTCCGTAGGCCTTATAGCTGCCTGCCCATGAGCGTTCGCCCGATGCTAAGGTGTAAGATTCTGGCATTCTACCACCTCCGTTCAAGGCTGCAGTAGCATCAAACTGCCAGACTCCTAAAGGTGTTTTATAGCTGAGCGTTAAGAGTCCTTTGTAACGACTCTGCAGTGGTTTCCACATCAGTTTTCCTCCATACGTCGACTTAACGAGGTTATATCGGTAGGCTGCTCCCAGCTCAAGACCCTTGAACAAAGGATAAGAAGCTTCGATTTGGAAGGTATGCGAGAAGCTCTTTCCATTGAGATTTGTGATATGCAGCTCCTGTGGATTACTGTCATAGTCTATCAACATCTGTGAAAGGAAGTGCGTATAATAGTAATCAGTATTGATTTTCAGCATCTTACTTCCTATTGGAATCAGGAAATTAAGACTCGCACCATAGTTCCATGCAGCCTCTTGATCGAGCTTATCGATGATGAGTCGGCGGCCCGAAGCCATGAGGTAGTTGTTCTCAGCCAATGCGTGTGGACTGCGATAGCCCTTACCTGCAGAGAGGCGGAGGGTCAGGAAGTCGGCTGGCACCCATTTCAAGTGGAAGCGAGGAGTGAAGAACGTACCGTAAACATTGCTATGGTCGACGCGCAATCCTGCCATAGCGATGAAGCGACTGTGCAGATTATAGGTGTACTGAACGTATGCGCCCGGTGTTGTCTCACTCTCAATACCACGCGTGAGCGGGAAGATATTACCGTAATCAGAAGGCACAGCCGTTGCAGGTAGGGTCAGAGTCTGATGCAAATAATCATGGTTGAGACTCAAACCAGCAGAGAGATTGTGCTCATCGGTGAAGTTTGTCTCAAACATGAGTGATGCATAAGCATTCTTTTCATTGACATCATACTGCTTAATACCATATTGTGCCTCCTGCTTGTGCATAGAGACATTACCCATCAAAGCGATGTTTGTGGCGTGTTCCTTATTGAGAACAAAGGCATGTTTCATATAAGCCTCGTAGCGGTCGGTGCCGATATCAATGCGATAAGGATTCGTTGCAGCAGCATGAGGAGTCTGACCACTCACGCGATCTTCCTTCAACAGCGACAAACCAGCATGTAAGATATAATCGCCCTTCTTCCAAAACCAACGGTTCTGCAGGTTGTATTGTCTCACCTTTGGGGCATCTTGGAATCCGTCTCCGTTGCCATCATGATGTAGCCAGTTGTTCTCATAGTGGGCAAGGATTTCCGTACTGAGGTTCTTGTTACCATTGATATGAATATTACCATCCGCATTTGCCTCGAATCTTCCCACCGTATTGCCATAGAGGTTGACGGTCATACCTGTTGGATCTTCAGGTTTAACGTATTCCACATTGATCTGACCTGTCATCGCTTCGTAGCCATTCTTGACGGATGTATTACCCTTACTCACCTGCATACTCTTCATCCAACTGCCTGGAACATAGCCCAAACCGTAAGGGAGGGCAGCACCACGGAAGTTAGGAAGGTTCTCGGTCAGCATCTGAACATACGTACCACTAAGACCGAGAAGCTTAATTTGTTTGGCCCCCGTTGTCGCATCTGAGTAGTTTACATCTACCGAAGCATTGTTGACAAAGCTCTCACCAAGGTTACAGCAAGCAGCCTTGAAGAGTTCGTCACGTAGGATGTCTTTACCGTTGATGGCGCCAGAGAGCGATCTCACTGATGCCTTTCTTGCGGTGACAGTCACGTCAGAGAGCGTCTGATCTTTAAGGGTTGCGGTCGTGTCGACAGCAGTTTCCTGTGCGGTAGCAGGTAGGACAGACAGCAAGGTCAGTCCTGCTAAATATATAATTTTATTCATTTTGTTTGATATTCAGTTGTTTTGTAAAGTTTATAAAGCTTATATGGTATCAGAATGGGAAACATACTGATACGCTTTTTTACCCGAACACACTTGTGTAACAGGTACGATAAACCTTCTGTTGCCCATTTCATGAGGAACAGAAAACAACCAAAAATCAAATAATAAGTGTCGTAAGTAATCGGAGATATTGGCGTGGCGGACTATGCCAGAGCAACGACAATATCCTCTCTGGGGCCTTTGTCAAAATAGGCAAAGGCAATAATTGACAATCACTTACGAATTGTGGGAGAAGAGAAAGCTGTATTGGTTGAATGTGGTAAAAGTCATTGTGCGCCATGTCTGTGGGCGACAAGGTTTTCACCTCAATCTTCATGCAATTTTTTACACCGTTATCATTGCAATGACCTTTATCTTCCATCTTAGCAACAGACACATTGCCAGTATGTGCGCACACCACTGTCATAATGCCCGAACCAATCCATACTATCATCGTTGACAATAGAAGGGATAGTAATATGTCTGTCGTTTTTCTCATAAACTTGGCTGCAAAGTTAGATAATTATTTGTAACTTTGCAAATATTTTAAATTTATTTTAATGTTCAACTACCGCCCTTCAAGGCGAACCCTGTATGTAGGAGGGGGCATTTTGCTTATCCTTCTACTCATATATATTGTCTTTCGTTGTCTGCCTCCTTCACAAGAGGAGGTGGATAAGAGTGCTGTGGCTATCCGTCAGGAGGCGTATTACACGTTAGAGGCTGATGGTAAGCCCCTTGCATACTTTGCTGATTATGTCGATTCGGCGTTTGTGGGTGGCTCTATCAATAAGGATTCGATTCATACACGCAGCATGACGCAACGCGGTTATTGGGTGAACCGACTGCCTGTAGTGCCTTCTTGCCACGGGCGTATTCTCATTCGGTGGAATTACAAACCCTTAATAATCGTCAACTTGAAAGGAAAAGGGGTGCTAAGGCTTATTCGTCAGACGATGGCCCAAATGGATTCGGAGTTAGACGGATTGCAAACGAAGCGCAACGAGATGGGTTATTATCTTCGTGTACATAGCGTTCAGGATTACGGATATAACAAGATTGCGGAATATCATACTGAGGTAGTGCAGCAGATGGATTCGCTTCGTCGGATGATGAAGGTGTTGGATTCTCTCTCTACTTCTTCTGCCCAGCTGCGCATTAGACAGCAAAATCGCTATGCTATTCAGACTTCCTCTAAGAAGGCAAAACCTACAGTTTGCAACCGATTGGAAATAGATAAGAAGAATGATTGCGTACTCTTGCAAACCGAAAGTAAAAGAACGCCAATTCGCTTGATTACTCGCTTGCAGAAAAGTGGGGCGATAGACGCACTGAACACATACTATAAGACCCACGCAGCAACTATCAGCAGCCTTGCAAAGGGCATTTGTATTGCTGGCGGACGATATGAGGGTGAGAGTAAGAAGAACGTTCCGAATGGTTATGGAAAGTACTATGGCGATGATGGCAGCTTCTATGACGGACATTGGAAGGACGGAAAACGCGACGGATTTGGCATCTATGTTGCACCACACGAGTATCTACAAGTGGGTGAATGGAAAGCGGATGTGTTTAAAGGTGAACGCCTTACATATACTCCCGACCGTATCTACGGCATCGACCTCTCACGTCATCAGCACGAGAAGAATAATAAGGTGTATCACATCTATTGGAACAAACTGCGCATTACCGACCTCGGTACGCTGAGTACGAAGACTATCAAGGGAAATGTAGATTATCCTGTTTCCTTCGCTTACGTGAAGTCTACGGAGGGTTGTACGGTGCTAAACACTTATTACGAGGCTGATTATAAGGCAGCACGTGCGCATGGTATTCGAACAGGTACCTATCATTTCTTTTCTACCATGTCACCAGGTGCAGCGCAAGCAGCCTATTTCCTCAAGTGTAGTAAGTTTAACAAGGGCGACCTACCCCCAGTCTTAGACGTTGAGCCGACCGATGCACAGATTGTTGCGATGGGTGGAGCTGAGGTGATGTTCCGCAATATTCGTGCGTGGATGAGCCTTGTGCAGAAGCGAACAGGTAAACGTCCTATCCTTTATATCAGTCAGACTTTTGCCAATACTTACATGCCATTGGCACCCGATTTGGGCGACAACTATCACATATGGATAGCCCGTTATGGCGAATATAAGCCCAACTTCAAGTTAGCTTACTGGCAGTTAAGTCCTGATGGTAAGGTGCGTGGTATCCATGGCGATGTCGATATCAACGTCTTCAATGGCTATCGCAATCAGTATGAGGAGTTCCTTAAACGCCATTGCTTCTAAGGAGAGGGAGAAAGTCATTATACAATTATCCGATAGAAAGGTAGTATAAAGAACGAAATAAAAATAAAGTAAAGCTGTATTAGACTTCTAATGCAGCTTTACTTGTGTCATAAAGCGATAGGAACTATCGTCCTAATGAGGATTATACCTTAGAACTTCTATATTTACTTGGCGTCATTCCTAAGTGTTTAGAGCAGTATCGGCTGAAATAGGAAAGGGAAGTAAAATTCATGATATCACTGATTTGCGTCAGTGAGAGCCTTTCGTCATCAAGATATTTACGCAGTATGGGGATGGTGGCACGGTCGATATAAGAGGTAATTGTTTCTCCTGTGGTACGCTTGACAACACGTGAAAGATACTTCAAAGACACATGCAGCTGCTCAGCAAAATAGGTTGCGTCCCGCTGTGTACGTGTAATACCAGTGGAAAGCATCCTTAGAAATTCGTTGACAACATAATTGGCATGGTCTACGTGCTCCTGATTACGATAATAGATAGTGTGAAATTCAAAGATATCATATATCATCGTAAGGCACAGACTTTTCATGATTTCACGATAAAAGATAGCATCTTTCTCTCCGAGTCTGTCACGAAGTCGTCGAATATCACCGATGATTTTCTCCGTATTCTCGACAGATAGGGGGATAACAGGGTCTTGATAAAGACTCATACTTCCTCTGATGCTGTAATTGTTTGGGGGAAGTGAATTTCTAAGAAAGTGAGTATTAGCAGCGAAACACTCTATTCGGAAATCGTTTGTGACGGCAATATTCTTTACCTCGTCAGGGCGACTTATAACGATAAGGTCATTCTTATTGATGTGAAAACACGACTCGTTATAGACGAAGCTACCCTCCCCACCCATGCAGATAATATGAAAAATGCAGTGAGAAAACCGCTCATCCTCTATCATGTGGATATCGGTTGAATAAGCAAGGTCGAAGTCCTTTAATATCATCATATTGCAAAAATAAGCACTATTTTGGTCTACTCCAAATCTTTTTTGTGTAAAAAGTGAAACAATAGGTAGAAAAAGTGAAACAAACCATTGATTTCTTTTGCGTAATTTTGCACCGTCAAACGATAATAACAAGTTTTGTTGTCGAAGCAAAGGTACAGTCCTTTTATGGGGTAAGATGCTTTTTTACAGGTTGTTAACGATCGAGTTTGAGTCCGTCTAACGACATAAAATAATAAGTAGAACAAATAATTCATTAATAAATAAACAAGGAGAAATATGGAAACAATCAAATTAAGCAACGGAGTTGAGATGCCTCTTTTGGGCTATGGAGTATTTTTGGTAAGTCCTGACGAGTGCGAACGCAGTGTGAGTGAGGCTCTGAAAGTAGGCTATCGCCTTATTGACACCGCCCAGATTTATGGTAATGAAGAGGGTGTCGGACGTGCTTGGCGCAAGAGTGGACTTAGACGTGACGAGCTTTTCCTCGTAACTAAGGTGTGGCCTTCTAATGCAGGAGAGGAGAAGGCTGCTGCAAGCATTGAAGAGAGTCTGCGTAAACTTGATACAGACTATATTGACCTTCTGCTCATTCATCAGCAATATGGCGATATCTATGGTACATGGCGAGCTATGGAGAAAGCCTATCGTAGCGGTAAGGTGAGAGCTATCGGTGTGTCTAACTTTCAGGCAGGACGCTTCTTCGAGTTTGCTCATTATGTAGATGTAAAGCCAATGATCAATCAGTTGCAGTGTAACGTTATGGCACAGCAGAATGATATTGTGCCAGTCTTGAATGAAACCGATACAAAGATGATGGCATGGGGACCACTTGGCGGAGAAGGTGTAGATGGTATTGTACAGAATGAAGTATTGGCTGCGATAGGTAAGAAATATGGTAAGTCTGCTGCACAGGTGGCACTCCGTTGGCTTACTCAGCGAGGTATTGTAGCCATTCCAAAGAGTGTACACGTAGAGCGTATGCAGCAGAATTTTGATATCTTCGACTTCAGTCTTACCGCTGATGAAATGACAGAGGTGGCAGCGCTTAACCAGCAAGATGCAGGATTTATCGACTTCAATAGCCTTTCTTTTGTCAAGTATCTTATTGAAAAATACGGATAAACTTGGCAGAAAACTGATTGAAGGGCTGGGATGTTAAAACGCAAAGCCTAATAATTTGTTATTATCCTTACTCTTCCTAACAGAGATTATTGCGGTAAGTGACTTGTTAGCTTATTAGTCTTTTCACGCATTAGTTAATCGTTGTTTTGTAAAGAAAGTTCAAATCTTAAAAATAAAAAGGGCGTTAATTGGCTTCTAATTAACGCCCTTTTGGCTTGCAAAAGGTGCCCTTTAAGCCCCTTACTAACGCCCTTTTGAAGTCCTATTAGGTACCTTCTGGAAGGCTCTCCCGCAACTAATTGATTACAAAAGACTTACAAAGGCATCAGATTTCCTTGTTTTTAGCTCAATTCCCAGTCTCCGCCTTGCTTACTTTGCAAATATATTTCTAACCTTTGCTGCTTGAGATTTGAACGTCCTTTAGTGGTAACTATAATTGTGGATTAATTATTGCTCATATAGCCTTTTCAACTCCTCCCTATCAAGAACTCTTATAAGGTACTCCGTTACGAAAAGGCGATACTCTTCAGCTGTAAGATTATCTTGAACATCAAAATAAAGGATTGACTTTGTAGAGCGATCGTAAGGTGTATTATCTTTCTTTATTTGCCTTTCAACAGTTCCAGAAATGAATTTGTGCCAGAACACGGGAACAGGATTCTCTTTTGTCCCATATTTAGAATCATGTAGCTGAGTCTTATTTACATGTACCAAGAAGATATTTCCTGGATTAAAATACGATTTAATTCTGGCTGCACCTAAGTCTCCACCACGTTTCTCTGGATTGAAAAAATCAATACCTTCAAACATGCATATCGCAATATATTTTTTTATTTTAGCATCATAAAATGATACTGTGAAATAATATATCAGATTATTATGTTGATCCCGATAATTAGTAACATACTTTCTTTCTATTTGCTCTCTATTAGATGGTAGTTCAATCTGAACAATCTCTGAGTCATTGATATATGTCTTTAAATATTGCAAATTATCTGTATTGCCTGTATTTGCAAAATAACTATATATGGTATAGATTAACGGAGCTAATATGAAAAAACCAATAGCTCTCCATATACCAATAGAGAAAGACGATAGTGTAGTCTGAAACTTTTTCTTATTCATTCTTTACCTAACGTAAATGATACCATACCACCAGTTTGCTTCTCTCTATCTATTGCTGAGCTAAAATTCTCCATCATATCTTTCTCTTTTAGTTTTAATTCCTCATCATACGTATCAGCTATTTTCGTGGCAACAATTCCGCCTATAACACCAAGCGCTAAACCAGCCATATTTTTCCCAAATTTCTTCAGCCCATTACCAGCCTCTTCAGCTTCCTTTGAAATTAATTTTTCAACAACTTTTTGTTGATTTTTTGCATGTTTTGTTGCAGCCTTTGTTCCCTTTGTTATAGCCACCTGAGTTAGTCGTTCTAACCCTCTTTTCTGTGCTATTATATCTTCAGAAATATTCTTCACAGTTTCATATGAAGATTTCAAATCTTTATAAGTTGTTACCCCATCTTTAACAAGTCCTGCTCCTGATTGGATGTCGTTGGAATTTTCTGTTATAATATTATCGCTATATGCTTGGTTAGAATACATCTCTTTATGATGAGAATTTGCTGTGTACCAGTCAAAAAAATGGAAAGCACTGGATATCCCTAATGAAATAGGATTCAGTCCACCAGTAGCTCCGCCAACTACTCCTTGCCAAAACTCACTTTCACTTTTCTTTGAAATAATTTCTTTATTAGCGGATGTTAGCATACTAGCAGTCTCTTGCGCTATAGTATCATCCATTATAATTGCAATTAAACCTCCTCGTGGACATTCAAGTAAGGATCTATCAACAATAGTATATTCACCTTTTACTTGGATACTCTGATGATATATATCCCAACTCATTCCAGATACTACATCGCAGTCATGCTTCTGACTATAACCATAAGCTATACCAGTTATCACGGCAGTACCTGCAGCTATAATAGCTGCTAATCCCAAACTCTCTCCAACAAGAAATCCAACAGCTCCCATTGCCACTCCAGCAAGCCCACCAGTTCCAATGACAAGTGCAACAGCTACAACAACAGCTACAACGGCAGCTACACCTACTAATAGCCCAAATAAGTTGTACATAATTCCTTTTGCAAAACTTTTTGGGACTCTACATTCAAAGCATGCGGAAATCTTGGTATCTTTATAAGTCAAGATAGGGGCAGGATCTGTAGCTCGGTATTGCTCAAAGCGTGGTTGTTCTTCGCACCCTATTTTTTGAGGGGAACCGCAAGTCATGTTTGTACAGACTATATTTGTCCCCAGATATACAATATTAAAAGGCATAGTTCTTATTCTATTTTTCTTAATTTACAAAGAATGGTTAAGTCTATATTGTTTACAACCTCTTCTATCAAACGCACTTCTGCTTTTTCTATATATCGTTTTTCTTCATTGACTGTCTCGCTTATATTGAAAATAGGTCTATACTGATTAAACTTATATTGGATAGTAGGCTTGTATTGTTCATTATAAAACTTAACAATTTCTGGTAGTGTTGCGATATATTCATCTATACTTCCTATTCTGTCATACATGATTTTATCAGAAGAATCTTTATAAGTTCGTGGTGTAATAGTCATTGGAAATGAAATACCTTTGAATAATTGAGACGGAAAGGTTATAATATCTGGGGCATTCTGTTTTTGTTTTCCTACAAGATAGTAGTCGAAAATGAGCATATAAAACATTTTACTTTTCATTTCCGCTTTCATCATTTCTTGATCAAGAATCAATTTATCTTGTGTTTCAAGGAATTTATTTACAGAGTCACGAGTTTCTCTTGACCTAAGAAACTTATATTTATCTCTGAAGTAGTCTTTATAATCTTCCCATGCCAAGACGATTTCTTCATGATTTACAATCTCACCTATGTGACCAGTATCCATATCCACATTTATAACAGCCTGACATTTAATTTTTTCAAGGTCCACAACCATATTCATTCCTGCTTGATACTGTTCAGGAGAAACAGAAGCAATATTATCATCTATTTTAAATGCAATTTGCATAATGTTGTGATGAGTATTATAAACTTTCTCTACGGTATAATCTGTTTTCAACCTATTAGTACTAATGAGCATACCATTTATTTTCATAGCAACGGTTTGCTCATTTCTGTATCTGATATGTTGATATTCAACATATTGTTTTCCTTTAATTTTCTTTTTTAATTCTTCCCAATAAGTCATAATCAAAATCTTAATAGATATTTACAAGAATACCTTTGGTTGTTGCAATAGACTTGTCCACACCGCCAAAGTTCATATTCACTTCACCTTTTTTATGGGGGGTAATGCTACCTTGTAATTCTTCAAGTTTCAGAAAACTGCAACTATGACTGGTGAGTCTTTTGCACTTGTTGCCCTACCACCTACCTCTCAGATAAAGAATGTCATATTCCTTTCTGTCCAGTTCCTATGTTTTTCTGATTGAACTCATGATTAAATAATTTTAGGTTGTTAGAAAAATAATAAATGAGAGTCTCTATGTTATTAGCCCAGCATGGGAATACAAAGAGAAAAAGAACAACAACTTCTTGAAATATCCTCTGTGCAACTGATAACCAGTTTTCTCCTTATAGAGAAGAGGATGATTTGCAATCTGTTTTCTTATATGATAACAAAGATAGAAAAGAATCTCATTACAACAAATTAAAAAACATTATATAACAGATATTTAACATTTAATATAAGTGATAATAAACTTGATTACTATCTGGGAACATGACCAAGTTGCAGTCTATATCTGCAAAGAAAATCAGTGCTCTAATTGTTGTTATGATTCTTTGGGGACGGAAATATGCATATAAGAATTTTCAAATCAGCGAGAAGTTAAGTTTGTCAATACACACGGGATTAATATTTCTTCGTTAAACGTCTGTGTGTTAATTTATAAAGCACAAGTTAAGCATAAAACTGCACTGAGTAAGATTTTCTTCATATTCTACAATTTAGTTGTTAAGTAAATATACATAAAAAGACATAGATTAACGAAAGTGAAAGATTATTTATCTTACTTTTATTTCTCTATAAGTCCTTCTACTGATAAAACAAAAAACAGCTAATAAGCTGCGAGGATAGCCCTCACACCTTATCAGCTGAATATATTTTAGCTGGTATTAGACGGTGCTAATACGCTTTGAGATTACTTCTTCTCCTTGTAGAGGTCCTGGCAAGTCTTCCAACCGAAGTGCTTGTAAAGCTCGTTCAGGCGGGTTTCACGTGCCTTGAAAGAGTCGAAGTCCTTCTTGTCGTTCTCTGTCCAACCAGTCTCTGCCATAGCTGCAACACGTGGGAGGAGCTGGAAGAAAGCGAGGTCGCGACCGATAACATACTCAGTCCAGAGGTTTGCCTGTACACCCTTAACGTGCTTCTTCAACTCAGGTGCAGCGTCGTCTGGCACTGGGTTGTAGCCGTAAGTTGTCTCAACTGGGAGGAAACCACCGATGAGGGTCATCGTGTTATCCTTTCTCTGATAGTAGTCGAGATAGTAGTAGTTTACTGGAGTCATGATGGCATCCAAACCACGCTTAGCTGCCTCAATACCACCGTTCACACCACGCCAGCTCATGACAGTTGTACCCTTGTCTACATCACCCTCAAGAATCTCGTCCCAACCGATGATGTTACGACCCTTAGACTCCAAGTGTTTTGCCACTTGATTCATGAAGTGAGCCTGTAACTGAGCCTCTGCAGGGAAGCCGTTAGAGCCCTTCAAGCCAAGACGTTTGATTTCAGCCTGACAACGTGGACAGTGTTGCCAACGAATACGTGGGGCCTCGTCGCCTCCAATATGGATATACTTAGATGGGAAAATATCAACGATTTCGTCTAAGACATTGTTCACAAACTCGTAAGTCTTAGGGTTACCAGCGCAGAGAATGTCTGGGAATACGCCCCATTGCTCAGCCACTTTGTAAGGACCACCGGTACAACCAAGCTCTGGGTAAGCTGCCAATGCACCGAGCATATGACCAGGCATGTCAATCTCTGGGATAACAGTGATATAACGATCAGCTGCATATTTCACAACTTCACGCATCTCATCCTTTGTATAGTAACCACCGTATGGGGTATCATCAAAGAGTCCTGTCATACGACCAATAACTGTCTGCGCACGCTTTGAACCAACCTCTGTGAGCTTTGGATAGCGGTCAATCTGTGCACGCCAGCCCTGATCTTCAGTGAGATGCCAGTGGAAGGTGTTGACATTATGAAGTGCCAACATATCGATAAACTCCTTGATGAAGCTCATCTTGAAGTAGTGACGAGCGCAATCGAGCATCGTACCACGATAGCCGAAGCGTGGATAGTCAACGATACGAGCTGCTGGGAAGGTTACGTTCTCTGCCTTCTCCAATGGTAATGATTTGCGAAGTGTCTGTACACCATAGAAAACACCACGTGGAGTCTTGCCCTCAACGGTAATATTCTTACCCTTTACGGTGATAACATAACCCTCCTCATTCTCAACCTTTGCATTGATTTTCAAGGTAATAGTACTTCCTTTCTTGTTCATACCATTGAGCGCAATACCAGTTGCCTCTTGGATATATTGCTTCAAGAATTCACCATTACGGCGCATAGCCTCATCGTTGCTTGCAACATTAATAACGGTGTTAGCATCCAAAACGAATGGCGTACCTTTCTCAGCAGTAATACTCTGTGGGAGAGGAACTACCTGGTAGTTCGCATCTGTGGCATGAAGTGAGAATGTAGCCATCATCAATGCCACTGAAAGTAAGATTTTCTTCATCTCGATTAATATGATTTTTGTATTTAGGTTTTTATATTCTGGATTTCAACTATCCATGGACAAAGATACGAAAAAAAAGTGATTAAATACTTGTTGTGGGTAAAAAGTGTAGAAAAACTACTTATACCAGTTTGTAAAGTTCATTTGTTCTCTATCAATACTGGTTATAAAAGTAGAACGAAAAATATTTTTCCAAAATAATAGACTACTCCTATAGGTTATGCTTCCGTGTGTCAAGATAACCTTAAAGAATAATTTTACTGTCACTCCTGTCATTTTTATAGCACACCTAACTCTTTGATTTACAAAGAGTATACGTGAAATGTTAAAAGTGACAGCAAATCAAAACAAAACTATTTATGTAAGATTTGCTGTATTCCCTCACTTGTTAGAGCGCCTTTATCACTCTAAATTTCGAAAGGGCTATGTTTTAAATAACTTCACCTTTTCTCAGAATCCATACTATATTCGGTATTCTTATTTATTCGCAGCATACAGACTATCATTATTGAAAGTATAATAATTTGCATCTCGATTTATCTTCCTTATTATTTCAAAAGCTTCATTTATACAGAAATCATACTCGTAGACTAACAGGGTATATATGTGGCAATATTCATTATAAATGTTTGTAGCAAATATACCGGCATCATCTGTACCTAAGACTATTGGAGGAATTGGCTTCCCTTCCTTCTCCCATCTAATCCAATTTACAAGATGATAAGTATTAAAGCTATTGTGATAACCTATGAAGATATTACTCGTAGGGAGAGTTTCAATAGCTATTTCTTTATGGTGCATTATCTTTAAGATAGCTAATTGTACTTCTCTCAGAGCATTCTTATCAAGTATCTCGAAGATTTTTACCTTTATCTCCTTTTTGTAATTTTCAACATACTCTTTTTGATGGTATCTCTTCAAGGCCTTAATATTATTTAGCTCCCCACTATCTGCCAATTCTAATATATCTTCTTGCCTTTTCTTCCACGAATATATAAGATCATAAACTTGAAACTCATCATTAGGGAAAATCTCTCTTGATAGTTCCGTTATACGCATATATAACCGTGGCATTAATGATTCTAAAGCCTTACATTCATTATTGCTAATTAGATAATATACAAAGAGCAGATCATCCATATATGCACCTATTGGCACTACAACTTCACACCCTACATTGTGCTCCCATATTCCTGGGTCAACACCAGCTGCCGTTGCATGTCCGATTCTATCACCTCGCTGTAAATCCAAGAAGGTAATTGCTTCATAGATAGCGCGTAATCCACCAAGTAGATGGTAGAAGTCTTCACCAGCATGAAATGTAAAATATTGGAATCCGTTCTCACGCAACCGCTTAAACACTGGGGCAAACACCTCTGGTGGTGTGTCAAATTCGCTTGCTGCTGCATCTATTCCGACAATAGCTCTCCCATTCTTACTACCACTATTACGTAATGATATCAGTGCCTCACATATTTTTCTATTCTTTAGTCTTAGTGCTTTAAATCGAATGTCATCCTTTCCTTTATCTGCCCGCTTTATAAAATGGGCTGTGAGCCTTATATTCGACTTATCACAATCTTGCCTATTATTTAGATGTAACCATCCTCTTCGAATTTTATCAATTAATTGATTATTCTTTTCTATTGAATCTTTAGGTGAGAATCGTCCTTCTAAATTCTTAATATTATCACACTGATTTCCAGCCAACTGAAAGAAACGCTCTATATATTCTTGCTCGCTATACTCTCTTAATCCATTTGATGTATATTGTTGGAACTGATCAAAGCCAAAGCATTGAGGTTGTTGAACCGACATCTGATTGACAAGACCCAGTATGAGCAAATAATGATGAAAATATGCTGCGCCTTGTTTGTTTTCAGGATTCATTGATAGATAGTGTAGCACTGCAATATAAAGACACGCCTCTGATTGTCTTGTAAAAGATTCTCTCAGTTGCACAACTTTGTTAACCTTAGAAAAGAGTTTCTTTCTAAGTTCGATGGCTTTTTCTATTAACGTTTTGAGTCTCCTGGGTTTTGTCCAATTATCAAACTGCTCATATTGTTCTTTGGCAAGTTCATTTCCGTTTGAACTTTCTAACATCTCACGATAGAAGCTATCAGGATAGTGTAAGAAATCAAGCCAAAGAGTATCCGTCTCCACCGTACCATTTAGATGAATATGCAAATCATTTAATCCATGACTCTCCTTCTTCAATTCTTCTAATTGGGGTATGTATGGCGGTATCAAACTCGTATTTCCCAGGTTCGGCGCAATAACCTGATTGTAAAAAGAGTGTGACCCTATATCATTAATAGTTGAAACGAGATTCTTAAAAATAAAAGCACATATCAATAGCATGGGAGGTATATACGCTATTTGTTCTTGCCAAGCATTAAACTTCTCTATTTTGACGTATATGCGATTGTTTCTCCATTCTAAGAAGTCATTTGCAAGTTGGGTTAATCCCTGTGTAAAGAGTTGACTTTTTGTATTTATTCCTCTAAACGAACTATCAGACACAAGCCTCAGATAATGGTGCGGTATCACATGATTGTCTTCCCGTGCTATTATCATAAGTCTGCGCTTAACATCTCTCAATGAGACCTCTTCCCCTTCCTGATAAGAGGAAAGGGAAAGGCGGTCGATTAAAAGGTATGATATGTGTGAATTACTTTTCATGTTTCAGATGGAGCTAATCATCTTATTGTTTATCAATGTATTCTTTCTTATATAGGTCTTTTAATCTCTTTGTACAGCCTTGACCAACACTATTCACGAAAGGCAAGCTCTTAAGTGCGTAGTAGGCTTTTAAATTATCTACGTCATAAATATTTGTTCTAAAGAATTCTTTATCTTTTTCTTCCATAATACGTTCCAATGATTCTTTTAAGGAGTTGTTAGTAATATCTATTGTTTTAATTAGTGCATTCTCTTTTGTTTCAAATTTGGCACGACTCAATATATCGAATAAAGTTATGTCGTTAAAACCAAAGTTCTTAATATGTTTTTTAATTTCTAAAGAAACTTCTTCTTTAAAGAAAACACTAATTAGAGGGCAAGATAATAAACAACGTATAAAAGTAAGTGAATCCAAATAGGATTTCTCATCTTCGTTTATTTTTGTTACTTTTCCCAAGTTATCATAAAATAATTGGGGAGTACCCACAGGATTGTTATTATTGACATCTACTTTGTTATCAAACTTTTCTTTGACTTCTTCTATCATCACAGAGTTTAAGAAAAGTATTAAATGCTGTTGGAATAGTTCTGCTAAATTCTCTTTATTAGATACATTTATCAAAGCAGAAGTAAACCGAGTCATGATACGCCCTAACAAATAAGGAGGCAGTAAAAGAGTTGGATTTTTTTCATTATCTTTGATAAAGGTTTCTCTCCACTGGATTAATTTTATTATTAAATCATCTAATATCTCATCCTCAATGTCTATACCAAGACTTTGTGATAACTCTTCATTTGATGTAATGTTACTTTCAGGGTCGTCAGAAACAACTTGGTCTGCTGACGACATAGGATAAGTGCGATGCAAACTTAAATCACTAAGCAAGCCCTTGATAGATGATTTATCTTTTCCTGAACGAATAATCATGCATATTGTCGACAACAATGGGAGTACGGAATAATACAATTCAGTATTTTGACGTTGTCCTTTTCCCAAAGAAAATAATGGTAACAAAGCTAACACCTTTTGTGTCATATTAATATTATCACCTTTGAGAATGTTATCAATCGCATTCTCTTTTTCTTCTTGGTTTTTTTTCGCCTTGAAGTTAAGTCCTTCCAAGCGTATGAGTTCTGGCAATTTTAGATTGTTTGCTTTTCCAACCGCAGCCATTAAAAGCACTATATTCTTTATTGACATATCTTGCATGATGCCAGTATGCGACAATATTTGATTAAAGGCAGTTGTGCTTAATTGCAAATTGAGATGTCTGGTATAACCAACTCTTAACATATAGTCGAATATAATCCATGGGCTCTGTTTAACTTGGTTAGCAAATATAGTAGTCAACCCCATAAGGACACCATTCACATCATGATTCAAGGTATTAGGAATAAGCAAATAAGAATGAGCAAAGCCATTCAACTTTTTCAGATATTCTACAATCGAGATAATTGTAAAAACAGGATTCTTAACAGCAAGGTCAACATCAATATCAGCAGCCGTCATACGTGAGACATATACATTAATCTGACTCATAATATCAGGTTCATTATAATCTGAAAGTATGCTTATCTGACTACGAATAGATAGACCTAACAGGTAGTCGATAAATAACTCTTGAGTTGAATTCTTATGAATACCAAGACCATTCAGAATGTCAATAT
Organism: Prevotella melaninogenica; assembly: GCF_013267595.1. Lineage (NCBI taxonomy): Bacteria > Pseudomonadati > Bacteroidota > Bacteroidia > Bacteroidales > Prevotellaceae > Prevotella > Prevotella melaninogenica. The sequence continues at coordinate 799,107 of NZ_CP054010.1, forward strand.
ACTTTTTTTCAATATCTTTCTCTTTATCCTCTTTTTTCTGCTTAACCATATATGAGGTATCATTGATACGCTTATAGTCAAGCAATGTCCTCAATTGGATTCTATTTTCTGGTTTAAGCACCTTTAAGAGATATTGTCCTTCCAACTGATTTACTTGACTTTTATAATCGTGATCTTCATGCTCTTTCAAATTTTTTAATTGATTCCATTGGTGTAAACGGACATTATATGAATAGAGCGTAGGATTTCCACTAAGAAGTACGACAAACATAGGTGTTGTAAGATACTTACGTATAGTTTCAAGGACAGGCCATCCTTTTGACATATCGACATCAATGTCATCAAAAGCTAAAACAAAGAACTCTTTCTGAAGAATTTTTAAGGCAAGTTCTGTCAACTCATGGAAGTTTTTCTCCAAATCGTATGCCGCCTTTACATTCTTTAATCCACGCTCAACAATGTATGAGTCATCATCCCAATTCTCGTATTGCTTATTATTTAGTCCCTCAAGTGTTGGTAAACCCTTAGCTAAAGAGCTTAACTTATTATTCCATTCCCTTTCATAGCAACAGACGCCACTATTATAATTTCTTTTGTGAGTCTCTATTTTGCTTCGAACTTCTGTATCAATCAATGACAAGATTACTAAGAATACATGTTCCTTTTCTTCCATTTGAGTTGGGTCAATAATCTTTAGTATCTTAGCTTTCTCATAAGTTTTTTCTATTTGCTGTAATATGCTGAGAATAAAAGTTGTTTTACCAGTACCTCTATTACCAAAGATTGAAATGGTATTGTATTGGTGATCCACACTATAGATAGACTTTTGGTAACTATTCAGCGATAATAGATATATAAGTGCATCTCAATTTCTCAAACCTTAAATAAGGCTTGAATCGCATTATATGGAGTTTTGTCGTGCTTCTTAGCTGTTTCTACAATCGAATGAAGTTCAAGAAAAGCGTCTGCTCCGAAGTCTGAACGAAATGTACAGGAGTTCTTCAGTTTGATTTTTAGCTTGCGTATTCCACGTTCGCTTCCATTATTGTCAAATGGTATCATCGGATTTTCAAGGAAATTGAAAATGTAATCTCTGCATTTGACTAGGGCTTTTTTGAACGTAATAAACTTTTTACCAAACTCCTCTATATTCTGTTTGAGCAGATTGTCTAAACGTCGGGTCCATGACACCTTGTCTATAACGTCGTTCGGATTGCTATTCCGCTCGTGAATGGCTTCACGGAACAGATTGGTTACTTTCCCAGACCACTCTTGCTCAGTGTTCAACTCTGATAGATATTGCAGTTTGCGGAGTAAGTGAGCAAGGCATACCTGGTGATTGAGGAAATGGAGTGCAAAGTATGCGCTATGGCGGTCGGTAACGGCAGTCATTCGTTCCAAGCTATCGCCAAATTTGTCTACTAATACCTTCGATCCTCTTCCATCAGCACGGAAAAGCAGTGTGTAATAAACGGTTTGTGCAATCCATGCCCAGTCGAGTCTTTTCTTACAGTACAAGCCACTCTCATCGAAACCAACAACTGCTGATGACTTGATATATTCTTTAATTTTATCAATCACAGGTTGCGCATTTCTCTTTGCCTCATTTACCCAGTTCACCAGCGAGCCTTCGCTTGGAGTGAGTCCAAATACCTCACGCAAAAAAGTTGCTATGCGACCATAAGGAAGAAATTGCACGACACTCAGATAAACCACTAAGGTCTTTACGCTTGAATCATATACCACGTTGTTTGACCGCCGTCTCGGTGCTGTCCGAATACGTTCACCACAGTTCTTGCATACCATCACATAGTGTCGGATTTCCTTGATTACGGGCTTCAACTCTGGAATGGAAATAACCTGCGTCACATAATCAAGCACACGTTCCGTATCTGATAAAGATTCTCCGCAACGAGTGCAATAGTTGGGTACCTCATCGATTATCTCGTCAGGTATGGAAGAGCAAGACAACTTATGCCCATCATGCCCCTTTTGTCCTCCCGGCTTCTTACCACTTGGCTTACGGAGGCTTCTTGTTCTTCTGATAACCTCATCCTTTATACGCTCCTTGCTTGGCGGAGTGCTGCTGTTATTAGAGTTTTTGTCAGGTTTTTCATACTTAGCCAAGCGTTCCCGTAAGTTTATAAGTTCCGTATCTTTCTTGCGAATTTCAAGGTTCAGAGCATTTATGTTACGATTCAATTTAATAATCTCGGCATACTGCTGATTGACAGTTGCACGCAATAATCGCATCTCTTCCGTCATGGCTTGTAATACTTTTGATATGTCCGTAACCTGCTCTTTTATAGGTATAAAGGTACAAATAAAATCTGAAATACGCAAGAAAAATAAGTATCTTTATAGCCTTTATACGAAGATTTTAGAGGAGAGAATACAGACTGAACAATACCGCTGAATAGTTACGACTTTTGTCCACCTTTCTTGCTAACTTGATTATCTATTAAGCTTAATACACGATTAAAATTAAAAGAATGGATATTATTCTCTTGATTGAAACCATGAGCATATTTGCTCTCTTCAAGACAAATAGTTATTTGTTTTGGGATAGAGGGTAGGTTGTTTGCCATATTCTTTTAAATTTATAATTATATTTTATTTTTCACTTTTAGATTTATCATTGAACTTTTAGATACCAGCATAAACTTGAGGTCATGGGAAAACTCCCTAAATCTTTTAAGTTATAATCTCGGTTTCTCAGTCGCATTTCTATGCTTGTAGATATTATATATCAATGTTAGATATTCTGCAAATATATATAATTTACTTGTAATTGCAAAATATTTAGACAGCATTTTTCTAAAATAACATTACTCCATGTTTCAGAAGAGTCCTAATAAATTTCAGGTCTAAGCTTACTCTTCAATCTCAGAGAGACTTCTGACAAAGTTACTAAAGAAGTTGCTTGTTGTCTCAATGGGTGCATAGCTAACGTAACGGAGACTGCGACGGACGTTGCGACGAAGTACGGAACTGTTGTTTTGTACAAATCCTACGACGTTTTGTTTGAAGTGCCATTCGTGCGCAGTGTCCTTCGCTAAGTCTGAAATACTGCGTAATGTGAGGCGGTAAGCATTTGGGTCACTCTTGCTAACGAAGGGGATTTCGTCTTCTTCAAATCCAAAGACGGAGATGAGAACATTACCCTGTAGCTCTGCCATAGCACTCAACTGCAGGGTGTTCAGCCAGTTCTCGAGTTTCACGAAGTCTACCTTATTACCCCGAGTTCTTAGGTATTCGCCCATCGTAATGATACCACCTAAGTTCATACCACGTGTAAACATCGTCTCAGAGTTGTTGACTATCAGCTTCAACATATCAATAGCCTCAATCGAAGTGTCGATACTATGCAGTTCGTTGTAGATAAGATTCTTTAGTCTACGGTTCAGTAACGCATTGCTAAGTCTAACTGTCTTGGGTATTCTTGCAGTTAATGTCTTGCGTTCTTCCTGCTTTGCTTTGATGTCTGTGATGATACTCTCTGGCAGGTTGAGGCCTTCATCCATAGCGTGTCTTGCGATACCATTGATGAAGATAGGCATCACTTGTTGTGCTTCAACCATCTGTATGAGTCTTCGCCATTTGAAAGGCGACATCGGTTCGAGGTTCGACTGTGTGCCGAATGCGCCCGAACAAAGGATTCGAAAGAAGTTACGTTGAATGATGTCCATTCCAGATGATTCTATTGGTTGCATGGTGATTGGGTGTTAGGTGATGAGTGTTGGGTGTTGATGATATGTTTATGGAGTGGTGAATATTGGGTGATGATGATATGTTATGAATAACGACGGGGATAATGGAAGAGGATAGAAAGGAAGGCTGTGATGCCCAATAACATTGGATAATACAAGAATGGGACGATGCTCACAGGGTTAATCTTTGCCAAACCTGCTGCCATTAATATCTGTGCACCATAAGGAATCAAGCCCTGCGCACAACATGAGAAGGTGTCGAGGATGCTAGCTGCCTTACGTTTGTCTACGCCATAGCGGTCGCCTATCTGCTTTGCAATACCGCCCACGGTAAGGATTGCCACCGTATTATTGGCTGTACAGATATCCACCAAACTTACGAGGAAAGCTATTGTTAGCTCTGCTCCGCGCTTACTGTTGACGTGTCGGGTGATCATCTTGATGAGATAGTCGATACCACCATTCTCACGGATAATCTCTAACATACCACCTGCCATCATCGTGATGATAATCAGTTCGCCCATTCCTTTGATTCCTGCGCCCATACTTCCAAACCAACCATAGACATCGTAGCTGCTATCAATGATGCCGATAGCACCTGTGAGGACGATTCCAATGGTCAATACAGCCATCACGTTCATACCAAAGAGCGCACAAATCAGTACTGCCATGTAAGGAATTACTCTGTAGATGTCAACGTTGGCAACCTGTCCTGTGGTATGTATGTCTCTTCCCAAAAAGATATAAACAAGCAGAATCAAGACTGCTGCAGGGGCAACGATGAAGAAGTTTACCCTAAACTTATCTGCCATCTTACACTCCTGTGTTCTCGTTGCCACAACGGTTGTATCGCTAATAAACGAAAGGTTGTCGCCAAAGAACGAACCACCGACGACGGTTGCGACGACAAAAGGGAGCGAACTCCCCGTAGAAGTAGCAATACCTGCTGCGATAGGGGTGAGTGCAACGATAGTTCCGACGCTCGTTCCGATACTCATAGAGATGAAGCAAGCAGCGAGGAAGAGTCCTGGCAGCAGCATGTTATCTGGTAGGACGGAGAGGGTTAGGTTGACCGTAGCGTCAATACTGCCCATGTCCTTAGCCGAGTTGGCGAATGCTCCAGCAAGTACGAATATCCACAACATCATCATCATATTGTCTGTGCTGGCTCCCTTGCTGTATATCTCAATTCGTTTTGCGAGTGGATAGCCTCCTGATATGGCGATAGCAAAGATACTCGAAGCCATGAAAGCCACGGTAATCGGTACCTTATAGAAGTCACCCGATACGATTGAAGTGACCAGATATAGTACGATGAATACAAGTAACGGACTCAACGCGAGGAGTCCTTTTTTGTTTTCTGTCATTTGTTGGGTGTTGGGTGTTGGGTGTTGAATGTTAGGTGTTGATGAATTGTGCAGATGTTGAATGATAAATGATGAATGTTGGGTGTTAAATGTTAGCTGTTGAATGTTATGTGTTGATGATTTCTATTAACCTATTATTCATATCCCTTTTCACACTTACGATATCTTATCTTAAGCATCCGCACATCATGTGCTGAGCCTCTGCACATTATGTGTTAACCCTCCGCACGTCATGTGTTAAGCATCATCACCCTTTTTATCAATGCCATCTTTTATTTAATTTCATCCCCCTTTTACTAACTTTCTTTCATCTTCTTTATAGCAGTCTTGCCTCCCTCCCCTTCGAAAGAGGACTAAGGTGGGGCTTCTTCACCACCTAATTCTTAGCAGTTTTGCCTCCCTCCCCCTTCGGGGAGGGTCGGGGTGGGGCTCCCCCTTTTACCCCCACGACCTATGATAGAAGTCTATATTCTCTCGCATAAGCAAGTCGATAGGCATATAGTTGACTGGTTCAACCTTCTTTTTCAGCACGATAGCACGGAAGAGGGAGTCAACACTGAAGTAGCCTTGTTGGTAGGCATGCTGTGCGATGAGGAACGATATACTCCCTTCTCGTAGGCAGTCAGCATTCTTATGTACCACGTCATAGCCCATAATCTGAACGTTATGGCGATGCGTCTTCAGTAGGAATTTACCCACGATATGCGCTTTAGAGTTCAGTGTGATACAGTGGTGTACCTCTGGATGCTCGCTGAAGAACTTTTCTAAGATATGGTCATAACGCTTCCGCTCCTCGTCTAATGGGAGGTTTACCTCTAAAATCTTAATATTAGGGAAGTTCTCTTCCATATAATGACGGAAGCCCACCTCGCGATTCTCTTGCTGACGACTTGCCATCTTTCCGTCCTTCGTCTGCTTCATGAGCATGATGCTTTCCTCCTTTTGAGCAATGAGCATCAGCATTCGAGCAGCAAACCGACCACTCTGGATAGAGTCCTGTCCGTAGAATGACAGCGGTTGCAGCGATGGCATATAAGAGTCGAGCAGAATGAAAGGGATGTTGCGATCGTGCAGTTCGTCGGTGAACAGGCGTGTCACCTCTAATGTCGTAGGGACAAGGATAACGCCATCCGGATTCTGCCTAAGACATTTCTGGTAGGTCTCGATAAAAGAGTGAGGGTCCAATCGACTATAATACATGATTTCCAAGTCGATATAAAAGTCTCTACGTGCCTCTACCGCCTTCATGGCACCAATCTCAATCTCTTCCCAGTAAGCCTCACTGCTGTGCTTTGGAATCAAACAATAAAACGTGTAACTCTTGTTATAAGCCAGTGCACTTGCATAGACATTCGGCTGATAATTCATCTCCTTCAGCACCTTTTCCACTCGTTTCAGTGCGGATTCCGATACATTCGGGCGTTTATGCAATACTCTATCAACTGTTCCAACACTTACACCTGCACGTTCTGCAATGTCTTTGATTCTTATCTTTTCTGCCATAAATATGGGAAGTGAATATAATATTTTTGCGCTGCAAATTTACTAATAATTGTTGGAATGTGCGAAAGCACAACGTTAGAATTTATAAGTAAAAGTTCTTTTTATTATTTAATTGTGTACAGAATAATGGATAATAGGAAGTTTTTAACTAAATTTGCGTTCTGAAATAAGGCTACGTGCAGTTATGTCTATTAAAAGTTATCTTCAAAAATTGTCTTTTCGCACAGGTGTTATCGTACTCCTGATGTGTATTCCCTTTTATATTCTTTCATTCGTTCAAGTGTTTTTCCCAGTGTCAACGGCAACGAAAGGCATACTGTTTACTGTCTTTTTCGGACTGGCAAAGAGCTTTCAATATGGCGGTATCGCTATCCTTGGAAAGGAAGGCTACAAACGCGTGAAGGGCTATCTTAAGCGAAAGAAACAGCTGAATGATAAGATTATGAAGAATGATAGCAACAGAACGCATCGCTACTGTCCTGACCTTTTCTCCAATCCAGAGATACTTTCTGGTATTCGTCTCATCATCTTCGACTTCGATGGAACGCTTGGCGATTCTCAAAAGCTCATTACCGACACGATGCTTGCAACGATAGAACGCCTGAATTTACCGATGAAAAGTCGTGAGGAATGCGCCCGAACGATTGGTTTACCATTGAAGGAATGTTTTTCGTCTATCATTCCAATGAGCGATGAACAGGCTGAGGAGTGTGCTAAGGTGTATAGCGAAATATTCAATGAGAAGAATGTTCCGGGTGTTGTAAAAACCTTTCCAGGTGTTGTTGAAACGTTGGAAAGACTTTCTTCGCAAGGCATTCTGATGTCTATTGCAAGTAGTCGTAGCCATAGAACGCTTGCAAAACTGATGGACGAATTAGACCTCTCGAAGTATATCACTTATCTGATTGCTGCCGACGATGTTGCCGAGAAGAAACCAGCAGCTGAATCAGTGCTTAAGACTTTGCGTCATTTTAACATCGAAGCACACGAAACCCTCGTCGTTGGTGATACCGAATTCGACATTCTCATGGGCAGAAATGCAGGTACACACACCTGCGGAGTTACCTACGGTAATGGTAGTAAAGAGAGTTTAGATGCCGCAAAAGCAGAGTGGATAGTTTGTTAAATAATGTATAATTCTTTGGCGGTTTCGTAATAAACCACTACCTTTGCACTCGCAATTCAGGAATGCACCTCGGTTCATAGATGAATTGTTCTTAATTAACATCGCGGGTTGGAGCAGTTGGTAGCTCGTCAGGCTCATAACCTGGAGGTCGCATGTTCGAGTCCTGCACCCGCAACTTCAAAGCTTAGAAATACTTAGTAATAAGTTTTCTAAGCTTTTTTCATGTCCACCAAAAACTAATATTAATTCACAATTCAGAATTCATAATTCATAATTATGATTACTACAGTAGTATTGTTGACAAAATGCAAAAGACATAATAATAAAAGACATGGTAACAAAGTAAGTAATTATACAGTAGTAAGGTACGTAAAGATAGGGTAACAGAGTAAGTGGAGATATGTAACAACAATAGTCCGTTAAATTTTCGCAGTTTGCGAAGCTTTTACCCAAAAGCCAACAGGAATTGTGGCAGAAAGAAAACATGATAAGTCTCTGAGAAAGAGATAATTAGGCAATAGAATATAACAAAGTATAACATAATAAAATCGGCTATCTCATTGAATTTCAGTAACTTTATAGATGTAAAAAGACAATAAAGTTTATGCTGATAACCAACTTGATTAGCCGATATATGAAGCTCTGCAAAGCAGCATTTAGTGCTGAAGATGGAGCAAAGTTAAACAAAAGTATTCAAACAAACGTCATGGAAATGCTTTTTCTTTTGATGGTCATCCCAAGGAAATGTAATTTTACGCAGATGGGACGCTATGGAAAGCGTGGCGAACAATGCTATCGGCAGACGGCAGAGCGCAGCGTGAACTGGCTCGAAATAAATATGTGGCTGAGTGCTTTCGCCTTCAAGCAGGGTAAAGGGCTCAATGCCATCGTTATTGATCCAAGCTTCATCAAGAAGGCTGGGAAGCATACCCCATACGTGGGTACGTTTTGGTCGGGCTGTGCAGGTGCGGTAAAGCACGGTCTTGAGATCCTCGGCATCGGTGTGATAGACGTGGACTTGCATGAGTGTATGATGCTCAAGGCTGTGCAGACCACATTGGAAAAAGGGGAGGAGAAAAAAGAGATGAGTCTATACGACTGGTATACCAAGGTGTTGGAGGACGACAAGGTAACCTTACAGCATATTTGCAAGGTTCTTGTCGCCGACTCAGCCTTCTCCAAAAGGCCTTTCATCGACAAGGTAATGAAGATGGGCTTCCATGTTGTGAGCCGCTTGCGTCATGACGCAGCCTTGTTCTACACATGGGATGGGGAACCCACGGGAAAGCCCGGCCGTCCTCGTATCAAAGGTGACAAGATTGACGTAAGGAACATCGACATATCCAAAGGCAATGAGCTTGATTTAGGAGAGACCAAAGGCAAAGCCTATGCGCTCAAGGCGTGGTGCAAGTCCTTGCATAGGGTCGTGTCGATTGTCATCCACGAGTTGCCCAACGGTGTCCGCCGTTTGTACTTCTCTACGGATGAGAGCATGAGTGGACGCGATGTGATGGAGTACTATACCACACGTTTCCAAGAGGAGTTTTGCTTTCGCGACGCAAAGCAATTCCTCGGTCTTACCGATTGTCAGGCACGCGACAAGAGAAAACTTGAATTTGCTTTCAACTCTTCATTCACAGCACTCAATGTGACCAAAATCATGTGCAAGGAACTTGGCACGTCCATCGGTCGACTTAAAGCGCAGATGGTCAATGCCTACTATGCACAACGAATTATTGACGTGTTCGAGAAGAACCCGAACACGCCATTAAATAAAGAAAGGATAAATGATATATTTAGTTTCGCTGCTGATGCAGCATAATATTTAACGGACTATTGTAACAAAGGAATCGAAAGAATTGTAATACGACAATGTTTTGCTTCTGTACGAGCGGATATAATGTAAATAAAAATCATAGACTGAAAACGAGAAGGGCGTTAATTGGCTTCCAATTAACGCCCTTTTGGCTTGCAAAAGGGTGCCCTTTAAGCCTCTTACTAACGCCCTTTTGAAGTACAATTAAGCACCTTTTACTTTATTACTTTATAACTAATTGATTTCCTGCAGGTTATAAGCCTATTCTTTACGCATGCTTTTCCCCTTATTTATAGATGGTTTACTTGAAATAATGTAATGATTTTTCAGAACCCTATCTGCGGTTTTTAAAGTATCAAAATGAAAAGGTTTTCTGTGTCGAAGGATAATAATAAAATAGGAAGATGAGCGCCTTAGTCATGTCTTTATTTAATGAGTAACCTCGCTTCTTCCGTTAGTGCTATACGAAATATATCTACGCATTTAACGGAAAAACCATTCTTTCGGGTATATAAAAAAGAAATGTAGTAAGTGATAGGGACTTATTCACACACCTAAAACTTACTACATATATTTTCTTTTATCGCCTATTCAAAGTTCAATTCACCAAAGAAAGCAGGACAATGGAAGTCGGGAGAAGGCAAGGCAATGGGATTCCATGAGAGGAAATGAGGTTGCGATGTCTTGTCACCACACTTATAGAAATTGGCTCTTATCGTCTTTCCTGAGAGATTATCCAGTGTATGGCGGAAGTAAGAACTAACAGGAACAACGAGTGTGAGTTCCCATGCCTGTCGTCCCTCTCTCATCTCAAAAGGCTCACGACCCAAAGATGCCCAACGATCAATCTGCTCTAAGGCGACTGCTGGAGCATGAGTACGATTCTCTCGTCCCTGTCCATTGCATAGCAATACCGTACCGATACAGTTGCTTTCAAGGTTATAATAGCCTCCTTCTTCATCAGGGCTGCAGAAGAACTCACAGCATGAGTCCTGCCAAACTGGACCTAAATCGGTGCCAGCCTCAGCACGCACGCAGTCTTCTTCTACTCGATAATGCAACAGAATAGCATCATCTTTATGAGCAATAGCAAACTCAACCTGTGGACAATAAGGGAATTCTGCTGCCCAGTCTACTGTATCTATCTTATTATAAGATACGCTATTATCCTTGAAAAGGGCTGGAATGTCAGCAGCTTTCACCTGCTGACACTCCAAACGTTTTACCTTTAATTGTTTCATTGCTTCAATGTTTTCTTCACAAAGTCAGCCATCATCTGATCATGACGACGTACGTCACGATAGAGCAAGAGCTGATTACGTGAGCGAACAAGGTTATGCTCTGGGTATTTCACCTTGAAATAAACGTCTCCGTTGATGTAATCTGTCAAGAAACGAACGCACTGCATATATGGGAACAATGCTACAGCGTATGGCAAGTGACTGGTCTCTACAGGGGTAAGGAAGTTGCCTGCCGTACTAAGATAGCCTTCAGTAAATGAGCAGAAGACATCTTCTTTCAGTCCGACAGCATCGTAATTGTCGCTATCCTCAGCCACATGGTTAGCGCCAGTGCGCAAGAAGTCGCCATAATCAGAGAAGATAAAGCTTGGCATTACGGTATCGAGGTCGATAACACAGAGCACCTTACCATCCTTGTCAAACATCATATTGTTCACCTTTGTATCACAGTGGCAGATACGCTTAGGCAATGCGCCCTCACGATAGAGGCGTTCAGCAAGGCACATCTCGTCTGCATAGCTCTCTAACTCAGCAATCATATCCTTCACAGAAGCCACTCTACCAGCCTTATCAGCACTTACAGCCTCACGCAACTGGCGCAAACGAAGTTCCATGTTGTGGAAGTCAGGAATTGTTTCTCCCAATGGTTCCTTCAAATCAACCAACATATTCTGGAAGTTACCGAAGGTTTCACCACAGCAGAAAGCGCTCTCTGGGTTTACTTCCTCTTTTGTAACAGCGTTAGGAATGAAGACACTCACACGCCAGTAGAGGTTGTCAGCATCCTTGTAGTAGGTCTTACCGTCCTTAGCCTGTACGAAACGCAGACACTTACGTTCGATATCTGTCTCACCTTTCTCTATCAATTTGTGACGGATATGGTCAGTTACAAGTTCGATATTATGCTGCAACAGGTCTACATCGGTGAATATGGCGTTGTTAATACGCTGTAAGATATAATCAGGCGTATTAGCATCTACAGTTTTTACACGCAGTGTTTCATTGATCAGTCCATTACCAATTGGACTTACACTCTCAACAGTTCCCTCAATACGGAACTGTGATACAACATCATTAAAATTAGGCATAGTTATTTATTAGTATTAAAGATTTATTCTTAAAAGTGAGGAGTGAAAGAGGATTAAAGGAGTAAAAGAGGAGTTAAGACAAATGTTATATGGGTCATAACAAACTTGTTTTACTGTCATCGTAGAGATATCATCAAAATGAATCTACATTACATTTGTCTTAACTCCTTTCACTCATTACATCCTAACTCCTTTTCTTATGGTCTATCAGCAGACTTAACACCAAACTGAGAAGGCTTGCTACCCATTACAAACTCAAGTGTTCCACCACGTTTGATGTCCTTGAAGTCGATGTAAGAACGGGTATAAGGCTTGCCATTCAACTTAGCACTCTGAATATAGATATTCTTATCGCTGTTGTTATGTGCCACAATGCGGAAGGTCTTACCATCTCCAACGTTCACCGTAGCCTCATCGAAGAGCGGTGTACCGAAGATATACTTGCCACCTGCAGGCTCTACCTGATACATGCCAAGAGAGGAAAGAATGTACCATGCAGACATCTGACCCACATCCTCGTTACCACTCAAACCATCGAAGTCGTCGTGGTATAAGTTCTTAAGTACATAGCGAATCTTATCCGCTGCCTTCCAAGGCTGACCTACATAGTTGTACATATAGAGGATATGATGGCTTGGCTCATTACCGTGAGCGTACTGACCAATCAGACCAGTGATGTCTGGTGAAGCCTCTGCTCCCATATCACCACTAACGATGAAAAGGGAGTCGAGTTTTGAAACAAATGGTTTCTCACCACCGAAGGCAGAAACAAGACCATGCACATCGTGTGGAACAAGCCATACATACTGCCATGCATTACCCTCTGCATAGTCGTCCTGACGATGAACAGTACTGAATGGATCGAATGGTTCACGGAACTTACGATCAGATGTTACACCACGCATAAACTTCGTCTTCTTATCGAAGTAGAAGTCACGATACGACTGACTGCGCTTTGAGAAGTACTTATAATCAGCTGTCTTACCCAATTCCTTGGCGAGTTTTGCAATACATGCATCAGCCAAAGCATACTCCAATCCCTTTGCTACTGTCTCATGCTCTGGGTCGAGATCACAAGGAATATAACCATACTTCTTCAACAATCCCATACCACGTTCATCAAGCATAGCAGACGCCTTAGCAGCCTCAAAGACTGCATTCTTATCTACATCAAAGCCTTTCAGTGCGATATCAACGAGGGCAGGAACGCCTGGGTTGCCAATCATACAATCGGTTTCGTTACCCACAAGGTGCCATACTGGCAACTTACCCTGCTCCTTAAAGACATGAAGCATCGTCTGTGCGATGTCGTGTTGCTTCTCTGGATGGATAATCGTCATCAATGGATGCGCTGCACGATAGGTGTCCCAAAGTGAGAAGGTGGTGTAATCAGTGAAGTCACCCTTATGTGTCTTACCATCTGCACCACGGTATTCGCCGTTTACATCATTGAAGACAGAAGGTGCAATCATTGAGTGATACATTGCTGTATAGAATATCTTTCTTGCACTCTCGTCCTGTGTCTTGATTGCAATCTTGCTCAACTCACGGTTCCACTCATCCTTCGCCAAAGCAACAGTATTGCGGAAGTCCCAACCAGGAAGTTCCTTCTGCATATTCAATCGAGCGTTCTCAACACTCACAGCAGAGATACCTACCTTCACGAGAAGTGGCTGCTCAGCATTGTCGAAAGCAAAGACGCCAATCGTATCACGCTCGTTTGACTCCAACTTAACAGGCTGTGAGAACTCTGCCACGAAGTAAACGCGCTGGTCTTTAGCCCATCCTTGTGACATACGGTAGCCACTGACGGTCTTAGCCGACTCCTGCTTAAAGCTGCAAGAGGTCATCTTGTCCCAACCGATACCCTGTGAGAGGTTCAAAATAACGTAACCCTTTGTTGCATCAGCAGGGAAAGCGTAACGATGGAAGGCTACACGCTGGGTGGCAGTCAACTCTACACGAACACCAGAAGCCAACATTACAGAATAGTAACCTGGGGTTACATGCTCGGCACGATGGGCAAACTTCACCTCACGCTGTGCTGGATTGGTAGTAGGGAGGAGTGATACATCACCCAAGTCACCAATACCCGTACCGCTAAGGTGCATCTGTCCGAATCCGATAACTGTTGAATCGCTGTAATGATAACCAGAACACCAGTCCCAGCCCTGCTTCTTCTGTGTAGGACCAGCCTGAATGTTACCGAATGGAACATTAGCTCCAAGGAACACATGTCCGTGTCCGCCTGTTCCAATAAATGGGTCAACATACTGCGTATAGTCCTGCGCAAAAGCGAAAAGACTGGTTGCAGCAAACGCCATTAAAGTTAAGAACCTTTTTTTCATATATTGAATTGTTTTAATCTTCTTGTCTTATATGTCTTGACAGAGCCGTCATTCAACAGCTCATCAAGTGTTCGTTTACTTCTGATTGACGATGATTTCATCTGTGAAAATCCATGCGCCTTTCTCGCGAGGGAGTGCCTTCACACGGACATAACGACCTTTGACATCTCCTTTCCACTTGTAAGGATAGACGAGATAGTCCTCTGAAGCCTTAATACCGGGGCGTACTGTGTCAATCGTCTTGAAGTTCTTACCATCCTCTGACACCATCAACTCGATTGTCTCTGGCGTATAGATAACCGATTCATAGAGGTGCATAAAGTCAACACGAACGTCACGTATGTCCGTAACTCTACCCATATCAACTACTACATCCACACCAGTACTGTCGATGAAGCCCTGCCAACGGCCCTCAAGATAGCCCCAGTCACCACGCAAACCATTGGTCAGTGTGTTATCACCTTCGGCACGATACTTCTCTGCATATCGTCCTAAGTAAGTGACAGGCTTACCCAATGCCTCATGCTGTGTCACACTACGGCTTTCGATACGTGAGCCCTTTTCCTTTGAAAGGTCAAAGGCATTATAGCCCGCACGCTTCAGTCGGTCTACATTTACGACTGCTCTCTTGCGGAAGTTGTCGTAACCGGTGCGCTTCTTTGTCCAACCTGTCTCTGCCAAAGCAAACAAACGAGGATAGAGCATATACTCTAAATGGCTTGGCTCAGCGATGAACTCGGTCCATACACACGCCTGAACACCATCCATATATTTCTCAAGATTGCTTCCTTTGTACTCTGCAGGGATTGGCTCATAGTTGTAAGTCTTATCCAAACGAGTATATCCGCCCTGTGCCTTTGGCTGTTCCATCGGATTGTCCTGATACATATTCAGATAATAGAACTGCTGTGGTGCCATCACTACATGGTGCTTACTTGTTGCAGCCTCAATACCTGCTTCGGTTCCACGCCATGACATCACGGCTGCGTTAGGAGCCAACTTACCTTCCATAATCTCATCCCAACCGAGGAGTTTACGACCATTACGGTTCAAGAATTCTTCCATACGATGGGTGAAATGGCTCTGCAACTCGGCTACATCTTTTAAGTGATTCTCCTTCATCACCTTCTGACAATCAGGACAAGTCTTCCATGTGCGGCGCTCTGCCTCGTCTCCTCCGATGTGGATATACTTAGAAGGGAAGAGTTGCATTACCTCTTTCAACACGTTCTCCATGAAGCTATAGGTGGCTTCCTTACCTACACAGAGGTCTGACTGTGTATAAGGTTTACCTGTACATGACAACTCTGGGTAGGCATAAACAACCTCATCACTATGACCAGGCATCTCTATCTCTGGGATTACCTCAATGTGGCGCGCAGCTGCATAGCGTACGATATCCTTGATATCTTCCTGTGTGTAATAGCCACCGTATGCTCCCTGCGTATTCTTATGACAATACTTGCGGTCGTTATCCATCCACCACTTTGTCCAATCAGACTGTGTGCGATAAGAGGCTTCATCGGTCAAACGAGGATATTTCTTCACCTCCATGCGCCATCCACCACCATCGGTGAGGTGCCAGTGGAAGCGGTCGAGTTTGAAATAAGCCATCGCATCAATCTGCTTCTTCAAGAAGTCCTTTGTCCAAAAGTGTCGAGAGCAATCGATCATCAAACCACGATAAGCGAAACGAGGGGCGTCCTTCACCTTTACACAAGCTATCTGGCCATCCTTTTCGAGCTGGCGAACGGTTTGCAAACCATAGAACAAGCCTGTTGGAGTCAGTGCCTGAATAGTGATACCCTTTGGTGTTACCTCCAATTCATAGCCTTGCAGACGTACGCTGTCCATAGCCTGTGCTGCCTGCTGGGCTGTTCCCTTACAAATCAAGCGGAAAATACCCTGCTTAGAAGGATTCTTTGCGTATGCTAATGGATGCTTCAGCACCTCAGAAGTGTACTGATTCAACACCTTAAAATCACTACCTGTAAGATTGGTCACAATCTTTGTACCCTTATTCAGCTTGAATTGACCCTTCAAAAGGCTGATATTCTCAGGTTGTGGGATGATGTTCTGAGCTGCAACAGGCATAGAAACAGCTGCTGCAAACAACAGGAAAACTGCACTCAAAAGAACTTTTTTTCTCATAACGTGAGTATAAATGTCGATTTTATTTTTTTATTATTTGTTTTTACTTAATATCTCTTTCTTCGATGGCTGTAGGCTGTCTATCTTCTTATCTGCGGTCGTTTAATACCTTCCTGATAGTAGACTGCCTTTCAAATTGCCACCTTCTTGTTTCGTGTTAAGCCTCCGCACCAAATGTGCTAAGGCTCCGCACAACTCGTGCTAAGCCTCCGCACAACTTGTCCGAAGCGTTCGGACAAGGATAGAAGACGGCAAACAATGTCTGTTTTTATCATTACATATAATGTAATAAGACATTAAAGACCGTCGGAAGCGTGGGAGGTTTGATGGGTAGTAGTCGTTTACTTTAGATAGAACTTCAATACGCCACCCTTCAAGAGTTCGTCATTCGTAATGCGATAGCGGTTCAAAGGCTTACCACCTAACTCTATCTTCTTAATAATTACAGCCTCGTCATTTGGACGAACCGTCTCTATCACGAGGTTATCTCTGCCCCACTGTGCCTTATCCAAACGGATAGTCACCTTGTCAAAGACTGGCGAGGTGAGCGTGTAAGATGGATCACCCGGACAGTCAGGATAGAAACCTATCATATTAAATACCGCCCAAGCCGACATGGTTCCAGTGTCATCATTACCCGGGATGCCCTCTGGTGCGTTCTTGAAATACTCCTTCAAGAGTCTGCGTGTCTGCACCTGTGTACGCCACTCATCGCCCTTGAAATAAGAGAAGAGGTAAGGATAAGCGATATCAGGCTCATTGGCAGGGTCGTAATAACCCTTGTCGAACACGCTCTGAAGCTTGTTTACAAAGTTTTTCTGTCCTCCCATGAGCTTTGCAAGTCCCATGACATCATGCGGAACATAGAAAGTATAGTTCCAAGCATTGCCTTCATGGAAGCCCGGAGATGGTTCAAAGTTCTCGCCTTGCTTAGGATCGAAAGGCTTATAGAAGGTGCCGTCTGGCATCAATGGGCACAACAAGCCAAACTCCTTACTGAAGTAATGGCGATAACCCAAAGCACGGTTGTGGAACAGGCGGGCATCGTCTTTCTTACCCAATGCCGTAGCCAAACGTGAGAGGGCATTATCGGCAATATAGTATTCGAGTGCGTGAGAAACGGAATTGTCGAACTGCTCGTGCAAAGCTACATATCCCTTCTCCATATATTCGTCATTATCTGGGCGCAGAGGGTTCTCACTTCCCTTTGTCAAAGCCGACTTGCGGAACGCCTCGTAAGCCTTATTGATATCGTAACCACGCAGACCTTTCAACCAAGAATCAGTGATAACAGGGATAGCTGGGTCACCTTCCATCGTGTAGGTTTCACGACTAAAGAGTTCCCACTTTGGCATCCAGCCATGCTCCTCGTACATCCCAATCATCGAACGAATCATATCACGCTGACGATTTGGATAAACCAACGTAAGTAACTGATGCACATTGCGATAGGTATCCCACAGAGAGAAGACCGTATAACGATTGCCCTCCTTCACCGTGCGAATCTCATCACCCTCCATGGCAGGGTACTGTCCGTTGACATCCTGCAGGATATTTGGGTGGATAAGAACGTGATAAAGAGCTGTATAGAAGATGGTGCGCTCTGTCTTTGTACCACCCTCAACGAGGATGCGAGAGAGATCATCATTCCACTTAGCACGCGCCTCAGCACGAATGGCGTCGAAGTTCTTTCCACGCTGTTCGGCATCAAGGTTCTCACGAGCGTTTGCCATACTTACGAATGACACACCCATCTGCACCTCTACCTGCTCATCAGCCTCTGTGTTGAAGTTCATCCATACACCAATATCATCACCAGAGAGTTCCTTGTGATAGGTCTTATAAAGCTTATACTTGCCATTGTCGACATCCCACTCAGCCTCTACGCCTGTCATCGGACGCTGTTTCTTCCAATAGCCAGCCTCTGTAGGCTTCTTGCTGACACGCATCACGAAGTAAATTGGGAATACAGCCTGTGGGTTATAACAGAATGTACCCTGCAGTTTCATACCCTCATACTCCGTATCGCTCACCTTCTTCACCATGGCACCAGACTCATTTGTGAGTCCTTCACCGAGGTTCAGCAAGATATGACTTTCTCCTTTCGGGAATGTGAAACGTGCAACAGAACTGCGAGGAGTAGCTGTTACCTCTGTCTTCACATTATACTTTTTCAGATAATTAGAATAATAACCTGGGTGTGCAACCTCCTTTTCGTATGTACTTCCGTACTCCTTATAGTCTACATTCAGCTTTCCTGTCGTTGGCATAAGCAACAATGAGCCTACCTCTGGACAGCCCACACCACTCAAGTTGACGTGAGAATAACCAGTAAAAAAGACATTATGATATTCGTAAGGAGTTGACCACCAGCGTGCATCCTTGTCATATTTATTCAAATCGGAACCCATTACGTTGAATGGTACGACTGACATCAGTCCGTTAGGGCATACTGCTCCCGGATTGGTTGTACCAAAATTAGATGTTCCGATAAAAGGATTGACAAGGTCAACAGGCTCTTCCCCACCCTTACCAACCGCCTTCAGCGAGAGGAAAGACAAGGAAAGAAGTAGTACTAATAGGAATTTATGATTCATTTGGGTGGTGGATGTTGGATGTTAGGTGGTGATGAATAGTGGGTGATAGGTAGTGGGTGTTAGGTGGTGATGGGTGTTAGGTGGTGGATGGTGGGTGGTGATGAATTGTGATGAAGCTATCATTATTTACTTCTAAGCAATTCATCAACACTCAACACCTATCACCTATCACCTAACAATTCATCAACACCCAACACCCAACACTTAACACCTTATAATATACTATTGTTCTTTGTGAACTCTACGATGTCCTTGATATAGCCAAATGCCATACCAACGACGGTATCAGCTGCGCCATAGTAAACGGCTACACGCTCACCATCCTGCAAAGCAGCACATGGGAAGACAACGTTTGGCACGTCACCCTGCAACTCGTAAGGTGCATTTGGTGCAAGAAGATAAGGACGAGTACGATAGAGAACCTTCTCTGGATTGTCCTTATCAAGGATAGCTGCACCCATTGAATAACGGAAACCATTACAAGTAGTGATTACACCGTGATAGAAGAGCAACCAACCTTCGTCTGTCAAGAAAGGAACCGAACCTGCACCAATCTTTGTACACTGCCATGCACTCTCTGGGAATGGAGTCACCTTCATTACGCAACGATGCTCGCCCCAGTACTTCATGTCAGGGCTAAAGCTGATATAGATGTCACCAAAAGGAGTGTGACCATTGTCACTTGGACGGCTCAACATCGCATACTTTCCATTAATCTTCTCTGGGAAGAGTACGCCATTACGATTGAATGGCAAGAAAGCATTCTCACACTGATAGAACTTCTTGAAGTCGAAGGTGTAAGCAATACCGATTGTTGGTCCGTGATAACCGTTACACCAAGTAATCCAATAACGATCCTCAATCCATGTAACACGTGGGTCGTACTTGTATTCTGACTCAATCATCTCAGTGTTACCAGCCTCAAACTTGATAGGCTCATGATTGATTTCCCAGTTCACACCATCCTTACTGAAACCAGCAAAAATGTTCATCTGCACCGCCTTGTTATCGCAACGGAACACACCAGCGAAGCCATCCTCAAAAGGAACAACAGCACTATTGAAGATACTGTTTGATGTTGGAATATGATAACGATCGATGATTGGGTTCTTTGAATAACGCCACATCACATCCTTGCATCCTTCTGGACGGTCCTCCCAAGGCAGAATATCTTTTAAACTTTTCATTGTAAATATAGTTTTATGCTTTTAGTTTTTATAAATGTCTATACATTATAAGTACAAGCAAAGTTAGCTTTTTACTTCAACAAAAGGTAAGTTTTTACCATTCATTAAATAGGAAAAACACTTCTTAACAAGTGATGTTAAGAATCTGTTATTTAACCAAACAAACATACTAAGAAAATAGCCGTAATTACCGTTTAACCCAGTTCTGCACTTCCAATCCTTCTATACGTGCAAGGTGTTTTACATTCTCTGTTGCCACTGGAATCCCCAACGTAAGTGCCGTAGAGGCAATATAAAGGTCATTATCTTCTATCATTTGTCCCTTTCTTCGCAATACAGCTTTCTGACGACAGAACTCTTCGATACAAACAGAGAAAGGGATTATCTTAAGTTGGTTGAGCAAGTCTTTCAAAAGAGTACGGTTCTTTTCTGGATATGCACTACATTCTGCTCCATAAAGCAACTCAACAATAGAAATCTCAGACACACAACAGTTGCGCCACCCTGTTTCCAAGATGTGTTGCCGTACACTTTCATTCTTACGTAAGAGATGAATTAGAACATTGCTATCAAGCAAAACCTGACCATGTTGGCTCTTACTTTTCATACGCCTTCAAAGCTAATTGGTTCACTTGAACTGGAATTCTGCTTGATGATACCCATCAATTCTTCAGCAGTTTCGTTTCCTTCCCACTTCCCAAAAAACTTATTAAGCATTTCTTCTGTATAGGCTTCGTCAGACATTTCCTTACGTTCTTCCTCGAGTACAGAGTTAGTAAGTTTCACAGCTAAGCCCAACCGAATGTTCTTACTCATCGAACGCAATGCGTTCCAATACATACGTATCGTATTGTTCTCGATGTTTGTCATTATGCCCGCCATAATTATACCTCCTGTTTATATTTTTCTGCAAAAATAATGCAAACGAGAGCAAAGAAAGCTTGCTTTCAATTTGCCGAGTGCAGCTTATTTTCTGCAAATATAACGTTTTCCTATGACAACTCCAAATCTACATCTTGGTTTTCACTTTCTTATTGTAAGTGATTAGGTGAAAAGAGTCTTACACTATTACGCTCACAGCATAAGAGAATAACAGACCTAAATCTAACAATACTTTTATTTCTGTTTGCTGTCATTTTAACATTTAGACAGAAACCCTTGTAAACTAACCTATTACATCTTCATTCAGAGTGACAGAAGTGACAGGAAAATTATTTTTAGCTTAATATTGGCATCTTATTCCATCTTTGAAAACTCTGAGGAGGCAGATAGATTTCTCATATAATATGTACTGATTTTTAAATTCCTTATACGCTGGCAACGATAACCGCACATGAAAAGAAAAATAGTTCTTCCGTTAAATACGTAGACAGGTTAATAGAATGAGTTTAATCCACATACATGATATGATTAGCCTTAATTAAATGGTTTGATAAAGTGGGATAAACTACATGACAACTGTAATTAGGTGTGATGTTTATCTGGCTTCTACAAGCAACTTGTTCCCTTATTAATTGACGTTTGTAAACTATTTTCATGCAATTCAAAACCAAGACATGCTCTTTTGGCTTCTAAAAGACGCCTAATTGACTTGCTATAGGTGCCCTTTTGAAGTCTAACTAACGACCTTTTGAAGTCCAATTAAGCATCTTTTACCTTACCACTTTATAACTAATTGATTTTCTTATGGTTACAAACTTGATTCATATATATATTTTTACCGTTGGTTATAGATATTTTCTTTGAGATTATGTAATGGTTTTTCAAATCCTTATCTGCATATTTTCGAAGTATAAAAAAAATGATTTTCAATATCAGAGGATAATAATAGGATAGATAGTTGACAATCTTAGCAATTTTTTTTGTTTAGCGAGTAACTTTGGTTCTTTCACTAAAGCAATACGAAAAGCGTCCACACATTTAGCAGAAGAACCAAAAATAATTTAAACTTAAAGGGAAATTCACTTGCTTTTTACAAAAAGATTTCGTAAAATTGTACTCGTTTTTGATTTACCTAATAGATAATATAACTATGAATTCGAAGATTAAACTACTACTCATTGCGCTAACCTTGTCGTTATCTGCAAATGCACAGGAAATGAAGGAACAGGATGTTTTTAAGCATACAGCAATCGACACAACGCAGTTGATTGTTTCTTATGACCTAACCGTTAAATATGACCTATCAGGACAGAATAATCCTGACAATGAAAAGGTATATACTTACATCGGACGTAAGGTTTGCCAGAGCTTCGTGGAGAGTGAGCATAATGCCGACCTGCGCATGGCTAAAGCCTTTCTACGTAATGGGAAGCGAGGCTCAAGAGCATCTATGAAACTCGTGGCTAATGTTGGTGAAACCTTTATTGGCTATCCAAAGGGAAAGACAACAGTTATTTACAATATGGACGGAGCGGGCTCTTACCTTTATCAAGAGACTACTCCGAAGATGCAATGGAAGCTTACAACCGAGCATAAAATGCTTTTAGACTACGATTGTACAGCCGCAACCTGTTCTTATCGTGGAAGAAATTATAAGGTATGGTTCACCACCAAGATTCCGCTTTCCTATGGTCCGTGGAAGTTTACAGGACTGCCTGGCTTGGTTATGGAGGCTGAAACCAAAGAGGGAGATTATCACTGGACGGTTACTGGCATAGAAAAGCCTAAGACAGCAACGCCTATCTATTTCCTTGACAGGAACTATGTAAAGACTTCTCGTGAGAACACACGAAAGCAAGAGAGGCTTTTGCTGAAAGATCCTGCAGGCTACCTTGAGAGTTATGGCTACAACTTCACTACGACTAATTTCAATGGACAAGTTGTGAAACTAACGCTCTTTACATTCGACAATCCTTTGGAACGAGAATGATAAGACGCCTACTTATCTTACTATCGTTTATCGGCTTATTGTCTATAAACAGTATGGCTCAGAACAGTCAGGGAGACTCTCTGACTATTACTGGGCGTGTGGTTGATAATAAACATCAACCTATGGATGGCTGTATTCTTATAATCATACAAGAAAAGGATTCTTCCATTCTTGCCAGTAGCGTGACCAATGAAGACGGCAGATACGCTATCAGCTACCCACGAACAAATGACAATCTTCTTTTAAGCCTGACTGGATTCAATATAAAACGGCAGATAAAGCGGATAACTCCAACGAGTCAGACCGTTAACTTCAACACCACCTACGAGAGTATAACACTGAAAGAAGTGGAGATAAAGGCAAGAAAGCTATGGGGAAGTAGGGACACACTGAACTACTTGGTCTCTGCCTATATGAAAGGACAGGACAGAACCATCGGTGATATTCTCAAACAGCTGCCAGGTATCACATTAGAAGGTGGCATGGTGAAGTATCAAGGTGTACCTATCAACCATTTCTACATTGAGAACATGGATATGTTTGCGGGCAAGTATAGCATCGCAACGAATGGTATTAAGGCTGAAGATGTCAGTACGGTGCAGGTGATGGAAAACCATGAACACATCAAGGCATTGCAGGATCAGATACCACCTGAATCGGCAGCTATCAACTTAAGGCTAAAGAAGAAGGCAAAGGGCAGATGGCTAAAGACCATAGACTTAGGGGTAGGCTTCGATTCTAACGGCTTATTGAGAGAGGTCAATGCTGCCCTTATGTACTTTGCGCAAAGACAACAGCACGTTTTCTATTACGAAACAGATAATAACGGTTCAAGCGTCGATTGGTTTAAATCATACTATGGTGGGAGTAATATCGGAGTTTCTCGCCTTACATCCATCATCTTTCCGGGGTCGTCTCCTATAGGTAAGAGTCTACGTAACAATCAGCATAACCTATGTTTCAGTAATCTCAACAAACTAAGCGAAACGGCGGAAATAAAGTATAACATAACTTACAGGCACGATATCCAACGTCAAAGTAGCTATTCGCAAACCACTTATCTGCTCCCCGATGCAAGTACTCGTTTGATGACCGAAGACATTTCTGCACGTAATACGACGAACGCTGCCACAATGCAGTTGCATTTTGAGAACAACGGCAGTAAGACTTATCTTAAAAACACACTTGACTTAGCAGGAAACTGGAGCGACGACAATGGACTGGCTTTGTCAAACAATGCACGTATTCAGCAACATGCCTTTAACAGAAACTTAGGACTGAACAATCACACGGAGTGGATTCAGCGTACAACCAATGGTGGAGGTTTTAAGCTAAAGACAACCAACTTTGTACAGACAAATCCACAAGCTCTCACCATTGAAGGGGATATGCAGGTAAGACAAGATGCGAGACTCTCAAACATGGGAAGTTACAACAGTCTCACTTTGATAAGAAACATCCGAAAACACAACTGGTCCCTTGCGCCTTCCGCAGAACTGAATATTGAATATGTGGGACTGAAAAGTTTATTAAACGATACAGCTGTGACGATGGCGACGAGCGGAGACATGGGTTACTTGCAGATGAAAAGCAACTTGGGAGCCAACCTACAATATGTCAAAAATACGTTCCGTCTATCGTTCAATCTGCCTTTATCTTTTAACTACACAAAGGTAGATAACGAACCAATAGCTAACGAGACGACGAAAGGAAAGCGCACAACCCTACTCTTCTCGCCATCTTTTACAATGCTTTGGAAAGCAACGGACAATTGGACGCTTTCTGCAGGAGGAAGTTATGGAATGTTTCCTACGAGTTGGAGAAGTCTGTTCACTGCTTATCTGATGAGCAACTATAGGACACTGAACCGCTACAAGATGAATCTATCGGAAAACAAATCGGCATCTATACATGGGAAGATACACTACAAGAATATCCCGCATCAATTCTTTGCCTATCTCTCTGGGGCGGTTAGTCGCTCATGGAGTGACATGATTTATGGTACGACAATAGACCAAAATGCGCATACATTGCTGCAAGCTGAATATGCTCCGAACCACCAAAACAACTTCTCTATGACGGCAAATGTACGAAAGGAGATTGCTTGGCACGACATGAGTATCGGGGCAACAGCTGATTATTCGACTAACACAAGCAAGATACTCCGCCAGTCTGTCATCACCGACTATCAGTATAATAGTTTCATCATCTCTGCTAATCTTACCTTTAATCTTTTAAAGAATACCCGACTAACAGAGAACTGTCGATGGGCAATCTCTCAATCAAAGTCGGGTAACTACAAGAATATTATTCGCAACTTTAGCAATGAGGTTGCGCTCTCCATGGCTTTTATCCCTGACAGACTGATACTTAACACTAACCTACAATACACGCATAACAGTGGTTTTACGGATAAAAAGGATTACACCTTTATGAATCTTAGTATCACCTTTAAAACAAAAAAGAAGATACAATTCGTTCTTAACTTCGATAATATCTTCAATACAAAAACCTTTATCTATCGTTCTAACAGCAATCTTTCCGAAAGCTACACCCTCTACCAGCTTCGTCCAAGAAGTGTGATGCTCACTACCCACTTTGCTTTATAACAGAAAAAGCAATCGTGTCCGTCCCTATCTTGACAAGAATGAGAGCATACGATCAACCTCGAATATTGATTTTTCTCTATTAAATCGCCCTACTTATTTCCTAATATTATATCCAAAAAGGGATATATCTCTGCTTCGTTCTCGTATGGATAAACCTTAAAATAGGCGTTGCCATTCAGCATAGCGGAGATATTGGCTTTGCGCTTGTCATAGAAGATATGGACAGGGATATTACGAGCCTCAGCGTATGCTAATTCATAACCAACGCCATGAGAGGGGTTCGTACATTCTGCTATCAGCACATCGGATGACCTAAGCCATTCTGTATCACGCTCATAAATATGCACATCATCTTCTTTTGTTCTCGCTTTTACGTTCAAACTTCCTAAACCGATATGCTCCGTCAACACTGTATCAGTCCTGTTGATATAGTCTATAATCCGCTTATACACAGCCGCATCCTCCCTACCACCACGGATAGAACCTGCAAAATAAACCTTCTTCTCCATAAAACAATGCTTTCGTTGATAAAACATACTTGAGTAATACTCGCCCACAAAGATAACACTTTATAGTGAGAAACAGATGACTTAGATAGCTAATAAACTTTCTTTCTATCCTTCTAACGATACAAAAAGGCTATCCTTTTGCAAGCTATAAAAGGCGGAGTGTTGAACGAAAAATGTTTACATAAAATCTTGTAAAACACCTAAAACAAAGGTAGAAAACACGTATAAGGAGGAGGTCTGCAACAGTCAGGAATTCAATTAGTTACAAAGACGATACCAAAAAGGTGCTTAATTGGACTCCAAAAGGGCGTTAGTAAGGGGCTTAAAGGGCATCTTTTGCAAACCAAAAGGGCGTTAATTGAAAGGTAATTTACGCCCTTGCGATTTTCGATGTTAGAATTATCTTTACAAGACAGAATGACATAATGAACAAATAATGACAGAATAATTAAAAGAGACAGAAGGATGGAAGAAGACAGAATGACAAAATGAACAAAAAGGACAAAAGAGACAGAATGACAAAAAAGACAGAATAATAAGAAAACGGAAGGACAGAAACAGAAGGGCAGAAGGAGATTTATTATGTATACATGATTTTATTATAATTGAGAATTGATTGTAATGTAGAGATTTATTCTAATTATGCAACAAGTTGTTGCATGATTGACCTTAATACTAATGTTAGCTATGAAATAAGAGAATCAATGGTTTTAACTACTTCTAATCTTCTTTCATTTTTGCATATTTCAATTTTGCTGTCACTGCTATCACTTAAAGGCACAAGCTAACTCGTTAGATTACAGAGGGAATGATTGAAATGTTAAAAGTGACAGCAAATCAAAACAAAACTTATATTGTGAGAAGTGTAATAGTTTCTCTTGTTAGAAAATAGTTATCACTCCCTATATAGGAAGAAGCGAATATAAACACACGCATCCGATATTTATACAGATTACTTTTGGCAGTTTGATAAGAAAGTATTACTTTTGCATCGGTTTTCAAAATGGAAACTAAGGGGTGCTTGCCTGTTTGGGCTTGCTGAGATTATACCCATTGACCTGATACGGATAATGCCGTCGTAGGAAGATTTCCCCTTATACTTTTTTCTTAAATCATCAATCTGGGATATGAAAAGAATTATCCTGTTTACTGCTGCACTGACGTGCGTGGCAGCTATAAAGGCGCAAACAGTGACGGACACGCTGAGACAACAGCAGCTTGACGAGGTCGTTGTGGCAGGTGTACGTGCGCCAAAGAGTGCTCCATACGCTGTTTCTAATATCAAAAAAACGGAACTTGAGGCATTCTCTAAGAGTGGACGTGAGTTACCATTCCTCCTCTCACAGACGCCGGGCGTATTGGCTTGGGGCGAGAATGGACTTGGAACGGGTACGGCAGCTATGCGCATTCGTGGTGCTGCGGGCAGTAGAATCAACATCACCTTAGACGGTGTTGCACTTAATTCGCCTGAGGATCAGACGGTGTTTTGGGCAAATATGAACTCTTACGCATCGCTGATGAATAGTGTACAGATACAGCGTGGTATCGGTACATCAACCAATGGTGACGGTGCTTTCGGTGGTTCGGTGTCGTTGGCAACGAGTGCACCAAGCACGAAGCCGAGTGTTGAGGTGAGTGGCTCATACGGCTCATACAATACGTATAACGCAGGTGTGAAGTTCTCTACAGGTCTGCTCTTTAATCATCTTGTCTTCGATGGAGCCTATCATGAGACCGCAACAGACGGATATGTTCACGGAACAAGTGGGCGTTCGGGTTCTTATTATGGTGGTCTTACATGGTTGGGGGATAACTTCCGCATCAGCTATAAGAACATCGGTAACTTTGAAAAGACTGGACAAGCATGGAACGGTGTCGTTACGGGTAGTAATGACTTGAGTCTGATGGATGGTACCTACGGTGCTAAGACTGGCATCACAACCTATAAAGATATGTATGAAAGGGGATTAGGTAAGTTCAACCAACTCTATGAATACTTGCAGACTGATGCTAACGGAGCCTTCGTTAAGGATGCAAACGGCAACTACCAGACAGCACGTTACACGATGCGTGACGGCTCTTTCTGGAACAAAACAACAGATAATTTCTATCAAAATCATAACCTCTTGTCGTTTGCTTTCCACCCTTCCAATCATTGGAGTCATAACGTAACCCTGAATTACACCTATGGTTACGGCTATTACAGTGAATTTAAGCATAACACAAAGTTTGAGAAGTTCGGTTTGGCATTCACCGATAGCAAGGGTAAGTTTATCAAGAAATCTGACTTCGTACGCTTGAAAGGTTTGTCACAGCACACCTACGGCATTGTTTACACCAGCAATTACAAGGACGAGAGTTGGGATGTGACAGGCGGACTGAACCTGCAGCAGTTCCGTGGCAGTCACTTCGGCTACCTTACTTATATAAAGAATGAGGAGGCAGATGCGAAGTATCGTGCTGGTGGCAATGATTATAAGTATTATGACTCTAAGGCACATAAGTATGATTACAGCGGATTCTTCAAGGCAAAATACAACTTTGCAGACTATTGGAATGTATTTATGGACCTGCAGATCCGTCATGTGGAGTATATGACCGATGGTCAGAACGACCGTTTCTATAAGGTCGGCAGTGGCTATCAGAACCAGCTCTTAGACGTCAACGAGCGCTATGACTTCGTTAATCCGAAAGCAGGAATCAGCTATTATCGTGGTGGTCACAAGGCTTATGCATCTATTGCGCATGCCAGTCGTGAGCCAGAACGTAATAACTTCACCAACAACGGTAGTTATCCTGCACCATCGCCAGAGCGTATGGTGGATATCGAAATGGGCTATCAATACAATGGTCGCAATTGGAGAGCAGGGGTGAACCTCTATTATATGAACTATAACAACCAGTTTGTACAGACTGGTGCGCAGAGTGATATCGGTGCGAACCTGACAACGAACATCAAGGACAGCTATCGTATGGGAGCTGAGTTGGAGGCAGGATGGAGCCCATTGTCATGGTTGACCGTTGAGGGTAACGCTGCTTTGAGCCGTAATATCATCAAGGACTTTGACGAGATGGCAAGTGTAGATTGGGAGGCTTCTTTCCGTAAGATTCATTACAACCACTCCACTTTGGCATTCTCACCATCAGCTATCCTCAATGGTATGCTCAATCTCCATTATAAAGGTTTTGAGGCTGTGTGGCATACAAACTTCGTCAGTCGTCAATATCTCGACAATACCGAGAATATGACACGTTCGTTGCCATGCTATTCACAGACGAATATCAACCTCAGCTATACCCTTCGTCCAAGCAAACACATTGCAGGTTTGAAGGAAGCTGTCTTCGGTGTGAACCTCAACAACATCTTCAATCGCCATTATGCTGCCAGCGGATGGGTGTATAGTTCCATCCTCGACCACGACGGTCATCCTAACGAGAACCGTTACACGCAGATTGGTTTTATCCCAATGGCAGGGTTTAATGTGATGGGAAGTGTTGCGTTGAAGTTTTAAACAGAAAGCAGCGACCAAGCAACACCAACTGGCCCCTCCCCCAAAGGGAGGGGCGTGAAATGTACTGTTTGCTTGTAGATTGCTTATAAGAAAAGGGTCAACTCCCAAGCAGGACAACTGGTCTACACGCAAGCTTATCTACTTGTAAACTTATGCAATAAATACAAGGGAAATACACTGTATGCTTTGCAAGAAGAGCCAACTTCCAAGCAGGACAAATTGTTTACACGCAAGCTTGTCTACTTGTAAACTCATCTACTAATCACAAGGGGTATCACACATTCTACGCCCCTCCCTTTGGGGGAGGGGATGGGGGAGGGGCCACTTGGTGGTGCTACGCTATCTTATTTTAAATTATGACATTAGACATGCTGGGCTGCATCGTCGGCCTAATTTACATCTATCAAGAATACAAAGCGAGTATATGGCTTTGGTTGACGGGGATTATTATGCCTGTCATCTATATGTTTGTCTATTACGAGGCAGGACTGTATGCGGACTTTGGAATGCAGATATATTATACCTTAGCAGCCATCTATGGCTTTTTGTATTGGAAGTTCGGAAGGAAGAAAGGGGCGGAGGAGATTCCTATCACACACTATCCTCGACAGTTGATACTCCCTTCATTGGTTACCTTCCTCCTTCTCTGGGCTGCACTTTATATCATCCTCATCAAGTTCACGAACTCTACCGTACCGGTATTAGATAGCTTCGGCAATGCACTCAGCTTCATCGGACTGTGGGCGTTAGCAAAGAAATACATCGAACAGTGGTGGATATGGATTGTTGTCGATATCGAATTGGCAGGACTTTATGTATATAAAGAGATTCCTTTCACCGCAGGACTCTATGCCTTCTATGCCGTTATCGCTGTGGCTGGATATTTTAAGTGGAGGAGGAGCCTCCCCCAACCCCTCCGAAAGGAGGGGAGTGCAAATAGGGAAGACCTCCCCTAACTATTAGAAGAAAAAGATATCTATCGGGACAAAGACCTCCCCTAACCCCTCCAAAGGAGGGGGATGCCTAACGGGATAAAGGCTTCCCAAAGCTCCCCAAATTATATTGATAGGTTGAAGAATGAAGTTACAGCAATAAATAAAACAAATACAAAGTATCTCGAAAGGGAGAAAGATTAGAATAAGAATAGCAAGATAAATGATTATCAATAACAAAGAGAATAATAAGGACGGACAACAACAACACATTACCAACGAACACCCCGTTAGGCTTTCCCCTCCTTTGGAGGTGTTAGGGGAGGTCTCTTCGATTAGGCACTCCCCTCCTTTCGGAGGGGTTGGGGGAGGCTTTAGTGCCGTCATCCTTGCTGCTGGCGACTTCCCAACCCACGTCCTACCCCTTCACATCCTACGTACTGCGGAAAATCTGATTGTTTGTGATGGTGCTTTGGAGGATTTATTGGAATATGATATAGAGCCAACAGCAGTGGTGGGCGATGGCGACTCACTTTCAGAAGAGTTCAAACAACGCTATGCACACATCTATCATCCGATTTCGGAGCAAGAGTTTAACGACCTCACCAAGGCTACCCTCTTTGCTCGTTCACATCTAAAGATGGACGCATCTACACATACTCGTCCTCGCTTCTGCTATCTCGGAGCAACGGGAAAGCGTGAGGATCATACTTTGGGCAACATCTCTCTCATGCTCTATTACTATCGTCAGTTGGCTATCGACCCAGTGATGGTAACCGACTATGGATATTTTGTTGCAGCATCGGGTACAATGCGTTTTGAATCATTCCCTGGACAGCAAGTCAGTATCTTCAATACTACCTGCAAGGAGCTAAGTAGTAACGGACTGAAATGGGATATCTATCCATTCAGCGAGCTATGGCAGGGAACACTGAACGAAGCCTTATCGAATGAATTTACAATCCAAGCGGATGGTGATTACTTAATTTACCGTACGCATAAAATATAACAAACCTTTTCTACAAATCAAAATGCCATATCTTCATCTCCGTAGGGAGATGTCGATATGGCTTTATTTAGATTCTTCCGTTAAATGGCGTAGATTGTTAATAGAATAAAATCAATCCACAGACATGGAATGATTATCCCTAATTAGATGGTTTTACAAAGGGAGAGTAAACTACTTGATAAATGTAATTAGGTGTGATGTCTATCTGTCTTCTACAAACAACTAATTCCTACATAATTGATTTTTGTAAGCTATTTTCATACAGTTCAAACACAATACATGCTCTTTTAGCTTTTCTGAGTTTGTAGCAAGTCTCTTCCCCAAAAATAGCATATCAGCTTATTTTTGAAGAAGCTTTTATAGACGCTCACATCAAGTGTCCCTCCCGCTTTATAAATACTAACTGTACTTGCATATGGTGAGGTATAAGAGAAATTAACCCAAGTTTAACCGGCAAAATTATTTTTCATAAATTTTCGGGATGTTTTGTGTAGTATCAATTTGATAAATGATTGATAATCAAGTATAGGGTATTGTAACGAGGAGTAAAATCTGATTTGTAGGACACAGCCATATCAAAAATATTTTGTTACTTTGCACTCATGCACGCAAATGTACAGACACGAATCAACCCTGCCACAGGGGACATGGCTCCTTATTATCGCATCAAGGAGTCATATCGTGACGTGCAGGGTCATGTACATTCGCTAATTCTGTTGAACATCGGGTTCGAACCTTCACTTACTGCTGTACAGGTTCGAAAAATTGCATATGCTCTTACCGAACGCTTCAAAAACAGAAGTACACCCTCGCTTCTCAAAGAACACCTTGAGGGTCTTACTCCTATTGAACAGGCAAAGGCTGACGAATGGTGGATCCGTATGGAGAAAGAAGGTGGAATCGATCGGTTTAATAAGGAAGAGCAGAAGTCGCTGAGAAAATATGAGAACTACATAGACCTTGAGACGGCAAACTATACTGACGCAAGGAATGTTGGTGCAGAGTGGCTCTGCAAGCAGACGATAGACAAGCTGCAGTTAGAGGGTTTTCTGCGCAAAAACGGCTGGACGGAGAATGCAATACACACGGCTTTGTCAGCATTGATTGTTCGCACGGTATATGCTGTTTCTGAACGTTCATCTTATTATTATTTGCGCGATAACTCGGCTGCTGGCGAACTTTACAATGGAGTTCCTGACTGGACACCAGGAATCAATTCTCTGTATAATATCACTGACAAGTTATATGAACTAAAGGAACAGTTAGAGCGTCATTTGTGCAGCGTTACTGACGACCTCTTTAATATAGACAACAAGTTGATGCTCTTCGACTTAACCAACTTCTATTTCGAGGGTAGTAAGCGTAATAGCGATAAAGCCAAGTTCGGTCGTTCAAAAGAAAAACGCTCTGACTGTAAGCTACTTGTACTTGCATTATGTATCAATCAAGAAGGTTTTATACGTTATTCTTCTATCTTAGAGGGTAATACAGCAGATCCCAAGTCTCTACCCAATATGATTGATACGCTGGCAAAGAAGAATCCATCAAGAACAAAGGATACGCTTGTTGTCATGGATGCAGGTGTTGCCACGGAAGAGAACTTGGAGCTAATAAAGAAAAAGGGTTACAATTATCTCTGCGTATCCCGTACGAAAATGAAAGACTATACGCTCAGTGATGATAACAAGAGTGTTACGGTAATGGATGCCCGTCGGCAAAAGGTAACGCTGAAAGAGGTTAAGACAGAGGATGATAAGGATTATTATCTCGAAATAACATCTCCTTCGAAAGCTATGACAGAGTCATCCATGAACAGGGTTTGGAAAGAGCGTTTTGAGATGGAACTGCAGAGGATAAACGATGGAATCTCCAAGAAAGGTGGAACAAAAACCTATGAAAAGGTTGTTGAACGTACAGGACGTGCCATACAGAAGTACCCTTCTATAGCGAAGTTCTACCAGATAAGCTACATAAAAGATGAGAAGAAACTCAAGGAGATGCTGCGTGTAGACTGGGAGATAAAAGACCTCTCGGCAATGGAATCTGGTCACGGAGTCTATTTCCTCCGCAGCAATGTCAGGACACTTTCTGAGCGTGTGACATGGGAATACTACAATCTCATTCGTGAGATAGAATGCACGAACAGGCAACTAAAGAATGACCTCAACCTCCGTCCTATCTATCATCAGAAAGATGAGCGAAGCGACGCACACCTCTTCTTCGGTTTATTAGCCTACTGGGTGGTAAACACTATCCGTTGTCAATTAAAACGAGAAGGAGAATCCTGTTACTGGACCGAGATAGTACGACGTATGAGTACCCAAAAGCTCGTCACCACAAAAGGGAAGAATCCATTAGGTGAGAACACCGAGATGCGCCAATGTAGTA
Organism: Prevotella melaninogenica; assembly: GCF_013267595.1. Lineage (NCBI taxonomy): Bacteria > Pseudomonadati > Bacteroidota > Bacteroidia > Bacteroidales > Prevotellaceae > Prevotella > Prevotella melaninogenica. The sequence continues at coordinate 833,072 of NZ_CP054010.1, forward strand.
GTCCTTCAAAGCAAGCAAAACAGATATACGATAAGTTGAACTTAAAACACTCACCATTCAAAAAGAATAAAATTTGTAGGACACAGAGCCCATAAGAAAAACGAGGAAAGTACGGTGACAGTAACAATTAGGCGAAGGTGGGTATTAAACTTGGGTTAAACTTATGATTTCGTTAATTTATTTGGTTATTATAGGGCTTCCTTTGGCAAAATAAGTACATTTTATAATGCTTACGGTTTAAAACTGAAAACCAAGCCCATGGATAAGTAAAACGGCTGCAACACCGATGGATAAAGAGATACAGAGCTTTCAGTTTATTTTTATCGGACAGCAATATTTCTAAATCAATTGTACAACAAACAGCTGAAGTATCTTATACTGCCTCAACAGCAATTATATCCACCTTCGTAAACATATCGTTTATTATAGCGATCAAGTTTGAACTACTGGTAACCTAATTCCCAACTTATAGAAACGGACATAGCCAGAAACCTTTTCAAATGCTGGTTCTTCTGTCTTTGTAAAAGTAAATCGTTCTTCTTGATCTTGGTCTGGATAGATAATGAGACACTTAATAGGCAGTGCAGTTTCTTCATTCAAACCTAATTCTTTATAGATTTTGCTTAGTCGGGCATAACCACTCACTTCCCTTGCATCATCTATAGTTATACCACCACCCTGCTTATAACGTGGTTTATATTTCGCATCAATAACGTAAGGTTCAGTCCACTCTGTCGGTTTCAGGAGATAATCAAGTTCTTGATAATGAGCTTTCACATGATATTGAATCTCTCTTTTCCTTGTAAAAATCTTCTTAAGCTTACCAAAAACATATAACTCAAAGAGCTTACTCATATCAATCCAGAACGGAGGCGTGACTATCTGGCTTTTACCAACAAGTGTAATATCATAACTGAAACGCCTTAGCAGCAGTTGTGCATACTCAACAGCCGTGAAGTATTCTTTGAAAACAGGATTTCCCTTAAATGTCTTCATAGCCTTAACACTTATCTCATCGCCCACCCGCTCGAAAGAAGGCTGCACATATCTTATCTTCTTTTCCAAAGCCTTTGTATCAAGTGCATGCTTATAAACCTCCAACTGCTTCTTACAAAAAGCAAGTGCCTTCTTTAGTATTCTGTTCTCTGGTGAGTCAATGTCATACACCTGGTAACGGCAGACATTGTCTGTAATACGTCCCTTCGCAAGGTTTCGCTGAATCGTTCTACTGACAAGGATATGTCCTTTAACCTTATTGTTTAGGTTTTCTTCAACCCTATAGTAACTCTTCTTCAACCCCTTTCTTACGATACGCTGAAGAATATTCAGATACTCTGTAATCAAGAAGATACTCAACAAGTCTTGCTTCTGACTGATACAGATAGAAGGTTTATCAAAACGAATGGTGAGTAAGTCTTTCAGATGCTCCATGTTATCAGGTTCTGCTAATGCCTCGTTTAACATACGAACATAGTCTATCTCAAAGCCGTCATTCATCTTAGGACTGACTTGTACTGCTAACTCCTCTTCCTTAATCCAGTCTACCCCAACGAAATAAGAGCCAGTGGCACAGATGCTATCCGCTTTACGAGATAGCTTCAGACAGAGTTCCTTCTCCTCACGCCCTCTTTTAACCCCACGCACAACTTCCGAGCCATCATCCATATAAGGGATGATAGCTTCACACTCAGTCTGCTGGAGATAAGTATTCTCCAACAACTGTTCTTGAAGTTGCACTACTCTCATTACTCGGTTGCTTGCTTATATAGTTGGTCGATAATATCTTGTGCCTCTGCTGTCAGCACACCATCACGAACATACTCTTCTAAAAGTGGAATAATCTCATATAGAAGACGATCGGTTGTATTATCATTCCCTTCCTCATCCTACATCAGGAAGTAACTATGACCAATCCAAACATCTTCTGGCTTATATTCATCAGACAAGGTATCTGCTGATTCGAGTTTCATAGTCAGGTCCCAACCACTCTCCTTATAATCACCAAAGTTCTTAACAAACAGACTACTAACCTTCTCAAAAAGATCCTCATCGAACCCATCTACTTCTAAGCCAAATGGCTTCTCTGCTATGAAAGCAAAACGTCGTCTGATAGCATAATCAAGCGAGCCCAAAGAGCGGTCGGCAGTATTCATGGTTGCAATCAGATAGACATTGTTTGGAATATGAAAAGCTTTCTTAGAGTAAGGCAGCACCACACTTTCAGCATTAATACGTCCCTTACGCTTGTCTGCTTCAAGCAGTGTTATCAGCTCGCCAAACACCTTCGAGACATTTCCACGGTTCAACTCGTCAATAACCATCACATAGGCTTTGTCGTTCTCCTCCATCTTAGAGGAAGTATCGTACTTCTCAAGAATTGATTTTACATCATTAAGCGTAATAGAATTCAAACGGTAGACAGAAGACTCTACCATTGTCTTACCATCATTCATCTCTACAATGTTCTCATTGATATTCTTTACAAGCCAGTTAACACGTCTAACACGCTTATAGTTAGGGAACTTATCCTCAAACTCATAATCACTAACAACGACTCCAATGGCATCAATCGTCTGACTTGAATAACACGACATAACGATATCGCCAATCTTCATCTTATTGATGTAAGCATCTAATATCTTTCTACCCGTTTCATTATGAATAGTCCAGTCGGTTTCATCAGAAATAACAGGACCATAGCCGTCCCATCCAATACGTATATGGTTATTCTCCATACACTCACGACGAACATTATTATCTCCCGTTCCTGCAAGTGAAACCTTCCAGACAACAGCATTATCAGAGATACCCACCTTCTTATCCTTAACTACAGGGCGTTCTGCCTCTTCACACAACTTCTTGAAGATTCCGCTTTCTATCTCGTAGGTTACTTGACTATTCTCGTTGACAACAGGGCGCAATCCTTCAATCCAATCCTCATAGTCTAAGGACTGATGGAAGGTTGTAAAGGCAATACGCTTTTCCGTTTTAAGCTGATTGTATCTGCTTACTATCTCCTCCCTACTCGGTTCTGCAGCCATAAACGCAGAATCACAAAGACGAACAGCAAGCTCTGGTACGTCATAAGTCTTACCAGTACCCGGCGCACCATATAATACTATGTTCTTACGTCGCTCCCATATACGGACAACATCATCATACCATACCCCTTTTGAACTATTATTTGTCTCTGTAGTCATCTTATTTTTCAATTCCTCTTTCATGTAATCTTTCATACACCAGAATAAAGTCTGCACCGCAAGGTTGAGCGGTTTATTCTTAAATCCTTTGATTTCATTCAGCATTATCTGCTGTATTTCCTCTCCATAGCTCTTTACGAAACCATTGACAAGTTCCATAAAGTGCTCATATTTCTTTCCTGCCTTTCGAGAAGTATAACCGAAGTAATCACAAATATTCTTATATATTTCATCCTTATAGAAAGTATAAGTCTTTGGATAAACACAGGTAAGCAAGGCTGATGCTGTACGCTCATCATTTGCAGTGTTCTTCCATTTACTTGGACACAAAGCCTTTATCTCTGACTTAAAAGCTGCTAATCGTTCGTTTAATGGAACAGACTCGTCAATCAGATGTTGACAGCAAACTCTTGTCTTGTCGGCTTCATTCTCAACCAAATACTTTATAACAGAATCAGTGCGAGGATTATCTATAACATTCTCTCCTCTAAGACCATCGAAGACTGCAAGCACATCTTTCCCTTCCGACCTATCAAGTAAGTTCCATTTATATTCTTCTTTATAACCATTAAAAGGTTTTCCATTTCTGAAGACATCTATAAGCGTTTTCATCAAATAGATTCTAAGGGCTTCTACAAGCTCATCACGCAGCTGCCATTGGAACCCTTGCTTTGTGTCCCAACCTTTTTGCATCGTAATACACCAGTAAGTATCTTTATCGTCTGCGTCTTTTACGCTAAATCTATTCAAGCGTTTTTGTACCCACTTAGAGAAGTTATACACCTTACTGTTATAATGCTCAGCAGGCTTCCCATATACTTGGGAAACCTTTACACAAGTTGCCTTATGTTCTTTTTGACGTAGGAAACACAGCAAAGCTTCATGATATGGCATTGACTTCTCATCACGTAGTAAATCAAGCCATTCCTCCGTGGTGACACCTATATCACCACAGCTATATTCTCCGTTTGTATTTATCGTCTTATATAATGTCTTTACAGCCATAAACTTAGCAGTCTTCAGTTATAATGCGCTATTAATATCCTCACAACTTACTTTTATTTTCATTTGCTGTCATTTTAACATTTGCGTAGAGTTCATTGTAAATCAACAAGTTAAACACCCACAACCAATGACAGAAGTGACAGGAAAGTTTGTTTTGAAGTGCCGAACTACAAATATAACGACTTTGTTTGACATATCGTTATTTTATGTTTACAAATTTTATTTTATATATTTTCCGCAAGTTCACCATAGAACTGCAATCCCTCGCGTAGGTGTAGCTTAATCATCTATACTAAAAACCATCGAGGAGTTTGGGGGCGAGCAGCTGCCATTGGCACAAAACCATTTCTATACTCAAAAGCGAGTACAGAAATGGTCATTCTTAAAGACTTGTTTCAAACAGTATGATTATCAAAATGGAACTTACATTTTGACACACCGTCCTTATATTGTTCTTATCTCCTTCGAAGAGAATCTACAGAGAGTTCAAGCCCAGATATTGGTCTGTCACTCTGTATAATAGAAACTAACGAATCATTTTCAAATGTTAATGCCGTTGTTATAATGAATCCTTCACATTGGACACGAGCAGGTTCCTTATAATACAAAACGTCTATTCTCTTATGGTTTCTTGTAAAAACATCAGACCTAAATGGAAAACCACATTGTTTTTTCACATCTGCTTTATTGAGTCCTAAACGAATGTCTGACACCGGAAATTTAGACAATGTAGGTGCAATAGAACAAGAGTAAAGCCCTAAGATAGAGACGCAAAATGATAATATTATTTTATTTAGTTTCATTTTTATCACCTTTTATGTTTAAGCATTGTTCGACACTTGTTATTTTTCAGAAGAAATAACAAACTCATTCTCGTCATTAGAACATCCCCAAAACAGAACGTTGTACGCAGTACAAGGGATGAAAGTAAAAGGATTTTTTCATGTCAATAAAGGTTCAATAATTATTCGCCATAAAGGTACATTTATTTTTTGTATCTTTATTAAAAGCGATAAATAATTTTACTCAGTTTCCATTATCTTTTTCTTTAATGCCCGATTAGCAATTATAACAAACATCTTTTCTTTCCTGCTCACAGGGGTATCGCGCATTCTACTCCCCTCCCTTTTGGGGAGGGGCGGGGGTGGGGTGATTTTCCCTCCACCATTTCACAGCAGCATTCATAATCTCCTTCATGCCGTCGAAAATCTCATCGATATTACTTTGTTTTAATTCACCGTTGCCTTCTCCACCTGCATGCTTGAGAATAAAGGTTTTATCATGGGGAGAATAACCACAAAGAGAACGGCTTTTAATCACATTTAAATCGTCTTCAAAGCGGTCAGGCGTGGTATCAATCACCTGAACATTCAGACGAGGCCATGTAGAGCATTCAATCAACTTAAATAGTTTTCCGTCCACCTCGTGAACAGAATAATGGAAATCATAGGTTTTCATTGTGCAATTACTCATTTTGTTGGGTCTTCTGAAACTTGGAATCATAAGGCTGTCCGCCTAAATTTTGAACTCTGACGGAATGTCACACAGAGAAAAGGAGTGTACAGAGGCTTATTGCATACAAGGCAATGGAAGTCACAGAGGCACCGTCGGTGCGTGGAGAAACGAAGGTTATTTGCCAGTTTTATTAGAGATTTTATGCCCAAAGCATTTACCCCAAAACTTATCAGGAATCTGTACGCTTCATCTCCGTCGCTCATTGTGCCACTGGCACCTCCCTGACATTGCACTTAGCTCCGTCCTCTCCGTGGCTCTGTGTGCCTTATTATGTATGCACCTTACCTCATCAATCCATATTTCATAAGTACCATTTTACGCCAGTTCGGGATAAGGATTTGCTTAGAAAAGTTCCAATTGCCTAGTCTTTTCAATGCGCACGGGAAGTGCCTCGGGCTTATTCTCGAAGAAACAATATGTTGCCAATGCCGCACAGAGATTCATGAGAAAGTTATGTACGGAGCGATGGCGTGAATGGACAAGGTTGGCCTTGTTCTTGAGCAGTTCGTTGATGCATTCTATTATATATCGCTTGCGCAGCATCATCTTGTCCCACAAGGGCATAAGATTGTTTTTCATGTTTGATTTGAGCCCGTGAACGAGATGGATGCCTTGGTTGAAGAGGTTCTCAAAGAACTCTTGCTTGATGTAGCCCTTATCGGCAAATACTTTGCCGTAGAGCACCTTGGTGAAGACCTGCCACACCCTAGGGTCCCTGTCGTCCACGTTTGCGGGAGTTAGGCAGAACGTGAGTACATCGCCCATCTCGTAGCACAGCAGATGAAGCTTGAAGCCATGACACCACCCCATTGTTCCCTTTCCGTTCTTAGCAAGTCCATCAAACACCTTGTTGAAATTCCTTCTCATGTTGTGGCATACGGGAATCATCGTGCTGTCCACGAAACTAATGCCCGTGCACTTTCCAAAACCTTGGATGCGCATGAAGGCCATCAGCTCGAAGAACACGCGAGGCTTGAGTTCCACGAAACGCGTGTAGGACACGGTCTTAGGGAAGTAGCTTGCCATATGCTCCTTGATGAAGAAGAGGTAATAGTGCTTGAAATTGCGGAAAGAGCCAAAATGGTAGCACAACAGGATGGTCATGATTTCGCTCTTGGACATCTGCCCTTTACGGTTTCGCATGCGCTTATATCCCTCGTCTATGGGGGCGATATGTAGGTTTTTAGTTAACTCGGCATCTAAATTCTTGCAGAACTCATCCAATATACAAAATATTTCTGTAACTTTGTCTGTGGTAATCATCGCTATATATGTTTTGTAAGTGATTGATTTTCAACTATAAAGTTACAAAATAATAGCGAGATTACCAACTTTTTAGAGAACTTTCTTATCCCGAACTGGCGTACCACTTAGTCTCAACACTTTGCAAAATGGTGCAAAATACACTGCGTTTTGCAGCAAAACGCACTGCTAACTCGTGCTAAACGCAAGGCTAAATGCAGCAAAACGCAAGGCGTGTGAGCAAAGGGCGCGACCCAATTTATGCAAAAACAACTGACGTGAACCACAAAAAAAGTGGGAAAAAGGCGCAATAAGCATAGAATTAGCACCTTTTTCTCACTAAAAACTCAAAAAGCAGCGCAAAAGTTATGATTTAAACTCCTGCCTTTATGCAATATTCATTTTTGTGTTAGCGTGCTTATGCACAAGCACTTACACCATTTTGGTCTCGTTTGGGGCATTAAAAGCCTATTTTGGGGCATCGCCTACAGGCGTTTTTGCCTTTCTAGAAGTGGTGTAGTACTGAAATGCGTTTTGTAAAGTCTATTTACCGTAGCTTTCAATCATTACACCCAGCTTTTTAAACCCAAATCAATTGTAAGACCACTAATCACACAATTGATGTTGCTTACAGTTCATCTTTTGTTGGCTTGTCGGCATCTTGCCTATGATATTGTTTGAGCGTAGTGCACCACATTTTCAATAACAACATCGGCAATGTGTCCAGCAATACACAAAATCAAAACAACTCTACCCACTGTTTTTGGGTAAAAAAGACATAATACCTAGTACGAAAACTTCATCCCAAGAAACAAACTGCGGGGTTGAGTAGGTCCGTAAACATAGTCGGAGGCACGCGAAGCCCCTTTATCCAAATCCTTTTGGTAAGCATCGAGCATGTTTTGCACCCCCGCACTAGCCTCCAATTTCACCTGCTTAGTTATGTAGAAATTATAGGCAAGCTTCAGGTTAAGCGTGAGAAACGCGGGAGTGTGCTCAATGATAGCAAAGTCGTTGGTGCGCTCGCTCCCCCCTTTGGGGTGGCCAACATACATTCTACCCGTGTAAACGCCCGATAACGATAGGGCAAAATCGATGGTGGGATGCACAGTGAGGGTGAAATATCCGTAGGTGTTGGGCGTTCGCAGCAGACGTTTAGTGGTTTTAAACTCGGGAGCAGCATCGTCGTCCCATTCTTCGGGCGTGCGATAACGGCTGCTTTGCCAAGTAAAACCAGCTTGCAATTGCGCCCACGACGAGAGCGAAGCCTTGCCCTCGAGGTTAATTCCATACACCGTTGCACCGTTAGAATTGAAGCGTTCTTCAACACGTGCGCCATCAATAATCACATCATCAGCCAGTTTGCGTGTAGCAAACATGTTGTTAAGGCGTGTGTAAAAGCCCTCAATAAGAACGTTGGTTTGTACTATTCCAAAACTTTTATAGAGGTCGACCGATGCACTAAAGCTGTGCGAACGTTCCTCTTTCAAATCCTTAGCCAACGCAATTTTCACACGGTCGCCATCAGCAATACGCGTATGAAGGTCTTCATCAAAAGCCTGTGGGGCTCTAAATCCGCCAGCGTAAGTAAGTCGGAAATTGGTGTTGGGCGTGGGATTGTAGCGCAGATTAACGCGCGGACTAAAGATAAGATGCGAGATAAGGTTGTGTTTGTCTAGTCGTCCGCCCAGAAGCAAGCCCCAATGGTTGTTTTTCCATTCGTTTTGAGCAAAGAAGCTACCAATATTCACGCGCTGTTCCATCAGGCTGTTGTAGCCCAGCGAGTGGTCTTTAATGCGGTCGTAGCTATATTCGGCCCCCACAACAAGACTCGAAGGCATGAACCACAGACGGTCGAAATTGTGCACATATTGCGCACCAGCTATGTAATTGATGTTATGCGTAAGGTTATAGGCTCGTTGTGCTTTGTCGTAGGCTTGCGCATCGGCCAGCGTTTGTTGTTGGTTGGCGGGCAGCGTGGCGGCATCGTCTTCGCTCATATCGAGGTTAAGTCCCAGTTTATAGGCTTCGTTCAAGGCCTTAAGTCCATCGGCAGCGGTGGCCAGTTCGCCCAGTCCGCCGTAATAACTCTTACGGTCAACGTTTTGAAACGAGGCATAAGCACTGAAATGTCCCTTACCATTAAGGCTAAAGAGGTCGTAGCCCAAACTTCCGCCGTTGATGGTATGTTCGATTTGTTCGGCAATATTGGCCTCGTGAGCAGGCAAGTAAAGTTTGTTTCCGCCACGTCTATACTCCTTCAAGCCGTGGTATTTAAGGGTTATTTTGGCGTAATCGGTGAGTCGGAAGAAAGAGCTAAGCCCCACAGTTTTATTATCTAGCGTGGGAAGGTCGGTGTAACCATCGCCATCGCGGTCGTAAGCAGCGCGGTGTCGGCTTTGTCCATAGAGATAAAACCCAGCTCTATTATTGGTTGTAACAACCGACAGGTTGCCCGTGGTGTTGTTGTCGAAAGCAGTAGAGCCATTTGTTGCGCCTGTGATGGTGTGCGCCACATCGGCCGAATTTTCGCTAGGTTCTTTGGTAATGATATTGATGGTGCCACCAATGGCCGAAGCACCGAAGAGCGCCGAGCCACCACCGCGAACAATTTCAACACGTTGCACCATGTTAGAGGGTATCTGTTCGAGTCCATAAACACCTTGAAGGGCCGTGAAAACGGGTCGCGAGTCGATTAATATTTGCGAATAATGACCATCAAGCCCATTGATGCGCACCTGCGAGAATCCGCAATTGGTGCAATTATCTTCGGTTCGCACGCCCGGTTGGAAGTTTAAACCCTGCACCAAGGTTGTAGAATGGGTAGACTCGAGCAACTTCGTGTCCAGAACATTCACAACCACAGGCGACTCACGTCTAAGTGTTTGACTACGATTGGCCGACACAACAACCTCGTCGAGCGCAATTTCGTCGGGTTTGAGCATCACATTCAGCTCATGGGTATTATTTTTTTGCGTTGTCACCTCGTGTTTGTAAGCCCTATAACCAGCCGAGCGCACTTCCACAATCACCTTTCCCACAGGCAGATTTCGCAGCATAAAATGGCCATCGGCATCGGTGGTGGTAGTGATAACTGTACCCAAAACCAGCACGCTCGCGTGCGAAAGAGGATGTTGTGTTTTACTATCCACAACGCGTCCCTTAATGTTGGCTTCGGTATTAACTTTCACTTCGTTCTCGTGCCTTGCGTAAGTGGGCAGCGAAAGAACGAACGTAGCGGCGAAAACAAACGCCGATTTACATAAAATCTGTTTTACGGTTCTTTTCTTTATCATTTTAAATTGTTTTAAATTCAGGCATGTTCTGTAAATCTTCGATATAGTCACAGCACGCCCCATAGGGCTTTTTGTGACCTTATCAATGATTCTAGAGCTCGCCTTTGATTTGTTAATGCAAAGGTAGGATGTTGTAAGGAATAGTGCAATACCTAGAAGTAGGGAAAAAGCCTCACCCCTCTGGAGGGTGTGTCAAAATGCAAATTAATAACTTGACAACTTTCAATCTATAAGTAGGATTCTATTAAAGGCAAAGAAAAGACCATTTCTTTACTCAAAATCGAGTATAGAAATGGTCATTTTTTATTGAATTGTTTCAAACAGTATGATTATCAAAATGGAACTTACATTTTGACACACCGTCCTTATAAATGTTCTTATCTCCTTCGAAGAGAATCTACAGAGAGATCAGGCCCAGATATTAGTCTGTCACTCTGTATAATAGAAACTAACGAATCATTTTCAAATGTTAATGCCGTTGTTATAATGAATCCTTCACATAGGACACGAGCAGGTTCCTTATAATACAAAACGTCTATTCTCTTATGGTTTCTTGTAAAAACATCAGACCTAAATGGGAAACCACATTGTTTTTTCACATCTGCTTTATTGAGTCCTAAACGAATGTCTGACACCGGAGATTTAGACAATGTAGGTGCAATAGAACAAGAGTAAAGCCCTAAAATGGAGCCACAAAATAATGTACACATTACAAGGGATGAAAGTAAAAAACGTGTGTTATTTATTTTCATATATAATTTCTTTTGTTTCATAGTGTCGACTATATATTTTTTCTAATTTTACTATTCGATTATTTTTATCATAAGTAAATACACATGTATATGAAATAATGATGTCAGACATATTGGGCTTGTAAGTATAACTATATTGGGTAATAAGACTATCCTTGACTATAATGTTAATACTAAATACATAGTCAACACTGGCATCAAGATACGTGTAATACTTATTGATATCTTGTATAGAAATCTTTTTTCGCTCCCCTATAGGCTTTGTAAACGATAAGATTTCGCTTGGGTCATAACTTGACAAAATATCAGCAATAATACACGCATCTTTATATATGACCTCGGGATATTTTAGAATTATTCCATAATCAATCAGGCTATAAGATTGATCTAAAAATATCTTTTGATATTTGATATCATCTGCGGACAATTTAACCAATCTACCTCGTTTATTATACACCCCGATTTTTTTTTCGTTTAGAAATAAACTTCTCTCTACCTTACAACCATTGCTTAAAATTTTTACAACAGTTTGTGATTTCAATTCTAAACTATTTAGAATTGAAATCACAGAAAGTATCAATACAGCACAAAATCTCATTATTAATCTTTTATTTAGTTTCTTTCCAAAAAATAGTTCTTCCGTATACAGCTGTTGATTTTAATCTTGTTTTTCCAGCATTCATATTACGTTTTTTCTCACCACCAAGATTCATTGGAGCAACACAAGTTTGAGGTGCTTTAAAAGATTTTCCAACATTTTTCTTCCATTTCGCATAATGTTATCGGAGATTTTCCATCCCATAGTGTTCATATGAATTTCGAAACGTCCAGTACTTCTACGCGTGTCATCTAAAGAGAATTGGGCTTGTTCTGCACTATCCCACATCTATACTCAAAATCGAGTACAGAAATGGTCATTCTTAAAGATTTGTTTCAAACAGTATGATTATCAAAATGGAACTTACACTTTGACATACCGTCCTTATATTGTTCTTATCTCCTTCGAAGGGAATCTACAGAGAGATCAAGCTCAGATATTAGTTTGTCACTCTGTATAATAGAAACTAACGAATCATTTTCAAATGTTAATGCCGTTGTTATAATGAATCCTTCACATAGGACACGAGCAGGTTCCTTATAATACAAAACGTCTATTCTCTTATGGTTTCTTGTAAAAACATCAGATCTAAATGGAAAACCACATTGTTTTTTCACATCTGCTTTATTGACTCCTAAACGAATGTCTGACACCGGAAATTTAGACAATGTAGGTACAATAGAACAAGAGTAAAGCCCTAAGATAGAGACGCAAAATGATAATATTATTTTATTTAGTTTCATTTTTATCACCTTTTATGTTTAAGTATTGTTCGACACTTGTTATCTTTCAGAAGAAATAACAAACTCATTCTCGTCATTAGAGCATTCCAAAACAGAACGTTGTACGCAGTACAAGGGATGAAAGCAAAAAAGATTTTTTCATGTCAATAAAGGTTTAATAGTTATTCGCCGTAAAGGTACATTTATTTTTTGTATCTTTATTAAAAACGATAAATAATTTTACTCAGTTTCCATTATCTTTTTCTTTAATACCCGACGAGGGATTATAACAAACATCTTTTCTTTCCTGCTCACAGGGATATCGCGCATTCTACTCCCCTCCCCTTGGGGGAGGGGCAAGGGGGAGGGGCTACTTGTTGTGTGTTGTGTTAAGTGTGTTTTTTTTTACCATCCACCACTTCACCGCAGCATTCATAATCTCATTCATGCCGTCGAAAATCTCATCGAGATTACTTTGCCTCAATTCACCGTTACCCTCACCACCTGCATGCTTTAGGATAAAGGTCTTATCCAGCAGGGAATAGCCACAGAGCGAACGGCTTTTAACGATTTTCAGGTCCTCCTCAAAGCGTTCGGGTGTGGTGTGTATGACTTGAACATTCAGGCGAGGCCATGTAGAACATTCAATTAACTCAAATTCTTTTCCGTCCACTTCATGAACAGAATAATGGAAATCATAGGTTTTCATTGCTCAATTACTCATTTTGTTGTTATAAAATTACGTATAGTCATTTATCTTTTTACGATATTCAAGACAGAAATACGCTCGTATAATACATAGAAAAATATCTGTACTTTTCGTTGTCTTCAAAGCTACTCCCTACACCAAATGTAATTATTTTTCACATCCTCCTTTTTAAAAGATGCTCTTTTGGCTTCGAAAAGACGCTTAATTGGCTTGCAATAGATGCCCTTTTGGGTGCTTACTAACGCCCTTTTGAACTCGAAGTAAGCACCTTTTAAAACATTCTCATGCAAATGTTTGATGCTCTGAGAGTTACAACGATGCATTTTTAAGTGCCTTTTAGCACTTCTGAGGGGATTTATTTACTTGTTTTGTAATGATTTTTCAGAGTGAGGGGAAGGTTATTTTCAGGTGAGGGAGTAAGGTTTTAGTCAATTAAAAAAAGCCTGCCACGACCATGCGACAGACTCTCAAACTAATACCTTATGCTTTTAACTTAAAAGAGTTTTCAATACTTGCGATTTCAGCATGGAATCCCTTGTCAACCTTAAGACGGTCTTCAATCTTTGAACAACTGTGGATTACGGTGCTGTGGTCACGATTACCAACCAACTTTCCGATACGACTTGCAGGCATCTTAGTATATTTCTGTGCCATATACATACTCACTTGGCGTGCCATCACAATATCTTTCTTTCGAGAACGAGAGTTGACTGCCGACATCGTGACATTATAATGCGAGCATACTTTATCCAAGATGTCGTCAATTGTCAGCGGTTCGTCGTCAATTTTCACTGCCCGTTTGATAACACGCTCAGCCAATCGCATATCAATATTACTATTGTAAACGACGCTGTAAGCGAGCAATGAGTTGATAACACCTTGAAGATCACGCACACTGCCATTAGCAGTTTCGGCGATGAAGCGCACTACATCCTCTGGAATATTAAGACCGTCACGCTTAATCTTGCTATGGAGAATATCCACACAAAGCTGTACGTTTGGTTTTTCTAACTCTGCAATCAAACCACAAGAGAAACGTGTCAGCAGGCGGTCGTTCATACCCTTGAGATCTACAGGTGGGCGGTCGCTCGCTAAGATGATACGTTTTCCGTTACGGAAAAGGTGGTTGAAAATATGGAAGAAGGTGTCCTGCGTCTTTGTTGCAGTAACCCATTCCTGGATATCATCGACAATGAGAATGTCAATTGTCTGATAGAAGTTGATAAAATCGTTGGTAGTATTCTGTCGTACAGAATCGGTGTACTGTACTTGGAACAGACGTGCAGACACGTATAACACACGCTTTTGAGGATAGAGTTGCTTCGCTCTTAATCCGATAGCATTAACAAGGTGAGTCTTTCCACAGCCCGATGGTCCATAGATGAACATTGGGTTAAACTGTGTTGTGTTAGGATGTTCTGCGATAGAAAGACCGATAGAACGAGGGAGTTTGTTGCTGTCGCCTTCAACATAGTTGCTGAATGACTTATGAGGGTCGAGCTGCGAATCGAGGTCCTGTGGCACTGTATCCAGTACGGTTGGGCTCTGATTAGCGCGAGCAGTAGGACGCTGTGACGAGATGTCTTCTACGGTGTCCTGCTCTAAGTCTTGTGACAAGTGATTCTCCTGGTCAATCATTACACGATACGTCAGTTGTACGCCTTGTCCGAAGACACGCGTCAACACCTTACGTAGTAAGTCTACGTAATGACCTTCCAAATACTCATATACGAATTGGCTTGGGACCTGAACTAACAATGTCTTTGATGCTGGCTTGTACGATTGTAAAACAATCGGACGAAACCAGGTGTCAAATTGCTGCTCGGTCACATTCTCCTTAATGAGCTGGAGGCAACTATCCCAAAGATTTTTAGGACTGACGTTCATAATTGGTTGACTATAATATCTCTGTCTTTCACGAAATAGTGGCTTGCCGACTATCTCTAATTAATTTTGATAGTGCAAAGATAGCAATTTATTTATAAAGAGAACTATCTGCAATATTACATCTTTAAAACGTAGAAGTTTGTAAAACGTTATATCTGTGGATGTTGCGTTATCTTTCTTACGAACCACTCATTTTGCGTAGTTGTGTAATTGTAAGTATTTGAAAAACAAATAGTTTTAATATGCCTATGCCCTTTATAACGCTGAGAGTGAAACAAACGCAGGGAAAGCGCAAAGAAGCTGATATTCAAACAGCTTCAAGAAGCTTTCTCTGCGTGTGAAACATTGATGATATTATTTAGACCATATTTAAATTACTTATCTTTTCTACCAAAGATAGAGAAGTGAACATAACGCTTTGGATGTGCCTTGAGATTCGTCAAAAGACTATCTGCAGAGCGCATCGTGCTATTAAGATTCTTGTACAAAGAGGCGTCGTTAAGCATCAAGCCCATTGTACCCTCGTTGCTATTCAGCTTAGCTGTGAGCGAGTTCATATTGTCTAAAGTAGCGTTCACCTTAGCCATCGTAGCCTCAACATCGAGTCCGTTCACCTTATTATTAAGGTTGCTCATCATCGTATTTGCGCCACGGATAGCCCCACGAGCTTCTGTAATACCTTTGTTTGCGTTCACCATCATGCCGTTGGCATTGTCCATCACCCTACCAGCCTTTGCCGTCATAACAGGCAAAGAACCATTAACCTGTGCGAGCAAGGTGTTAAGCTCACGGGTAGAAGTAGTAAGATTGGCTGTAATCTTGTCTACATTGTGTACCGAACTCTGAAGAGCTGGGTCGGCAAGGAGTGTATTTACGCTTCCAAGGATGCTATCCAACTTTGGCAACATCTTCTGGATAGAAGGCACCATACTCTTCAAGTCGCCTAAAGTACCATCATTAATACCACCGTCAATCCATCCGTTAGGCTCCAAGAACTTCGTGCTTTTGCCAAACTGTAGTACGACCTTCACGTTACCCATGATGTCACTAACAATCTCAGCGGTAGTACCCTCTGGGATTCTCAATGTCTTTTCAACATCGACATCGACTGTGATAGACTCGCCTAACTTATCATAGTCGTAATCAATATTCCTAACGATACCCACCTTGAAACCGCGAGCATAGACAGGAGTTGATGTAGACAAGCCCGTGATATCGTTGAACTTAATCTTGTAATGTGCGTCATTCGAGAAGAGGGAAATACCTCTTAGGAACTGTATTCCAAAGAATAACACAACGATAGCAAGTATAGCAACGATGGCAATCCTTACTTGTGGTGTGAAAAATTTCTGCATATCCGTTTTGTTTACTTATTCTTTTTATTCTTGAGAAACTCTGCTATTGCTTGGTTAACATCCATACGTACACCGTTTTTGTAGGCAATAATAAAAGCCTGTGGGAAGTCTTTCAAGAGCTTTCCACGCAATCGTGAAATGTCGTTATAATTCGTACTGGAGCCTATAAAATACTTATAAAAATTGCCTTCTTGAACACAATCAATGTCTGTACGACCATGAAAGAGCTCACTACCTGATCTTAACTGACGGTTAGAAGCCAATACTTGTATCTTAAAAACGGGTACAGCCTTTGATGTTTTACTTTCTGTGTCATTGCAAGGGAGCAACTCTCGAATGGCATCTGAGATTCTCTTCTTCGCCTCTTGTACCTTATTCATAGGGCGAGCTGGGGGTGCTGGGGTGGAAGAACGTGGTTGCTCTACGGGTACTGTAGAACGAGAACGCTGCACTGGAGCCACAGAACGGGAACGCTCTATTGGCGCAACAGGACGCGGTTTAGTTGTTGGGGCAGTTGGGACAACGCGATCTATCACAATTCGCTTGTTCTCAACAGGACGGTAAGGCACCACGATTCGTGTGTCATAGGCATTCTTGTATTGTACAAAAGCATTGTAAATACCCTTTGCCATGGCATCTATACCCTCTGGAGAGTTCAGATATTCCTCCTCATCAGCTGCCGTAATGAAGCCTAACTCTATCAAACAACTTGGCATATAACTCTCTCGCAACACGAGGAAACCAGCCTGATGAACACCCTTATCAATACGTCCTGCAGACGAACAAACAGAGTTCTGTATCATTCGAGCTAACTCAACACTCCGCTCCATGTTCGCATTCTGCATGAATTCAAACATGATATAACTCTCTGAGGAGTTTGGGTCAAAACCCTGATAGGTCTGCTGATAGCCTCTCTCCATTGAGATAACGCTATTCTCTCGCATAGCCACATCGAGGTTAGCCTTCGCACGGTGCATACCTAAGGTGTACACCTGGAATCCTTTTACATAACGACCTGACGCCACAGAGTTCGTATGTACGGATATAAAAAGGTCTGCCTTAGCCTTATTGGCGATGTCTGCACGTTGATGCAAAGGGATAAACACGTCGGTCTTACGGGTATAAATCACATTGACATCTGGCAGATTTCTCTCAACATAACGACCAAAAGCCAAAGCTATATTCAAGTTGATGTCCTTCTCCTTTGATATTGCACCTATCGCACCAGCGTCATGACCACCATGACCAGGGTCAATAACAAGTGTGAACCGTCCGTCTGCAGCCCATGATAGGCCTACCGACAAGACCAAGAAAACAAGGAGAAGCGATATTTTCTTAAACATACTTAACTATTTAAAAGGCAAAGATACGGCTTTTCGTTGGGAAACCAAGGCTCTAATCCTCGGTTTTATCATTTATTAAGTGTAATTCCACGCCTGCCCCATCACTGTCAGCACCCATTGGAGGATTAAGTTTCACGAGTTTTAAGTCGATACTACTTAGCATTGGGAAAGCCGCACACAATGCCTCGACAATGGACCCAGCGACGGATTCTAACAGGCGAGCGGGTTGTTTCATTACCTCTCTTATGACGTTAAATACTTCTGCATAGTTCAGCGTGTCAGCAACATCATCGCTCTTCATTGCCTTTGCAAACGGATAACCTAACCGCAGGTCGAGAACATACTCATTACCGACCACTCGCTCCTGCTCCCCTACTCCGATACGAGCATGGAAGTGAAGACCTTGCAGAAGTATATAACTTGTCATTAATTTCATCATTCTTTAAGAGAAGTGAGGGCAAAACGAGCTGCATGCCCTCTGTCTTAATCCAAGTCAGTCATTAGTCTACAATAGGTATTTCTAATGACCGAATTAGGACCTAATTGAACTTTACTGTTAACTGCTTAGCCACAACGTGAGGCACCACAGTTGGTACAAATCAGACAACCTTCTTGATAAACAAGGGTCTCTTGGCCACAGACTGGACATTTCAAGCCTGACGCACTCGTACCATCAACAACATACTTCTTCAATGCGCGTTCAACACCATTCTTCCAAGTATTGATGCTTTCGTTCTTCAACTGCAGCGAACCAACGAGCTTGATGACGTGGTCGATTGGCATACGATAACGCAATACACCTGAAATCAGCTTTGCATAGTTCCAATACTCTGGGTTGAACTTCTCTGACAAGCCTTCAACAGTAGTCTTATAACCACGCTTATTCTCAAACTGGAAGTCGTAACGATGACTGCCGTCTTCGGCTGTTTGCTTGATAATCTTACCCTTGGTTACGCTCTTTGGAAGGGCAATACCCTCCTCATCGTCCTGCAAACCAGTAAAGATTTCGTAAGGATAACCCTCTAACAAACCAACGAAAGCCACCCATTTCTCTTTATTGTTTTGGAAGCGTACGACGTCACACTCCAATTCTTTTGGACGAACTTCAATTACATTTGGATGATTACAGATATGCTCATGATGTTCCTCAGCTGAGTTAAGGTCTTTTACCTTCTCCTCATCGACAGGCTTTTCGTCCTTTGTCTTGTCCTTCTTCGATACCGAAATCATCACACCTGAGCGACTTCCGTCACGATAGATAGTACAACCCTTGCAACCACTACGCCATGCCTCAACATAGAGTTTATTCACTAACTCCTCATCAACCTGATTTGGAAGGTTCACAGTCACTGAGATTGAGTGGTCAACCCACTTCTGAATCTCACCCTGCATACGCACCTTCATCAACCAATCGACATCGTTTGCGGTAGCTTTATAATAAGGAGAGCGCTTCACAAGTTCGTCAATCTCTTCCTGACTATACTTCTTCTTCGTATCAATTCCGTTCACCTCCATCCATGTCAGGAACTTACGGTGGTAAACAATGTACTCCTCAAAAGAGTCGCCCACCTCATCAACGAAGTCTACATGTACATCCGTATCGTTTGGATTCACCTTACGACGACGCTTATATACAGGCATAAAGACAGGTTCAATACCCGATGTCGTCTGTGTCATAAGCGAGGTTGTACCCGTAGGAGCAATCGTCAGACAGGCAATATTTCTACGACCATACTTCTTCATATCCTCATAGAGCTGTCCGTCAGCCTCCTTCAAACGAAGGATAAACGGATTCTTCTCCTCTCGCTTAGCATCATATATCTCAAACGCACCACGCTCCTGTGCCATTGTCACCGATGAACGATAAGCATTCAGAGCCAATGTGCGATGAATATCAACAGAGAAGTCGGTTGCTTCCTGTGTTCCATAACGCAAGCCCATAGCTGCTATCATATCGCCCTCAGCGGTGATTCCCACACCTGTACGACGACCCTGACAGCTCTTTTTCTTGATCTTCTCCCAAAGATGATACTCCGCACTCTTCACCTCATCCACCTGAGGATCGGTCTTTATCTTCGACATGATGAGGTCGATTTTCTCCATCTCAAGGTCGATGATGTCGTCCATCAATCGCTGTGCGAGCTGTGCATGACGCTTAAACAATTCCATATCGAAGCGTGCATGATCTGTGAATGGATCGATAACGTATGAATAGAGATTCAATGAAAGGAGTCGACAACTATCGTATGGACAGAGTGGAATCTCACCACATGGGTTCGTTGAAACGGTCTGGAAACCAAGGTCTGCATAACAATCAGGAATACTCTCTCGGATAATTGTGTCCCAGAACAGCACTCCCGGCTCGGCACTCTTCCATGCGTTATGTACTATCTTTTCCCATAATGCCTTAGCAGAAATCTCCTTCGTTACGCTTGGTTCGCTGCTATTGGTAGGGAACTGCTGTACGTAGGTCTTATCCTCAACGACTGCCTGCATGAACTCATCGGTAATCTTCACCGACACATTAGCACCAGTCACCTTACCTTCTTCCATCTTGGCATCGATAAACGCCTCTGAATCTGGATGTTTAATACTTACTGAAAGCATCAAGGCACCACGACGACCGTCCTGCGCTACCTCACGAGTACTGTTTGAATAACGCTCCATGAAAGGAACAAGACCCGTTGAAGTCAGGGCTGAGTTGTTAACTGGTGAGCCTTTCGGACGGATATGAGTCAAGTCATGTCCTACTCCACCACGACGCTTCATCAGCTGCACCTGCTCTTCGTCAATACGCATAATGGCACCATAAGAATCGGCATTACCGTCCAAACCGATTACGAAACAGTTGGAAAGAGATGCCACCTGATAGTTATTACCAATACCCGTCATCGGACTACCAGCAGGAATAATATATCTGAAATGGTCCAAGAGGTCGAAAACCTCCTGTGCCGTCAAAGGGTTCTTATATTTGTTTTCAATACGAGCTATCTCGTTAGCAATGCGCCAATGCATCTGTTCTGGCGACTTCTCATAGATATTTCCGAAGCTATCCTTCATCGCATACTTGTTGACCCACACACGAGCAGCAAGTTCGTCTCCACCGAAATAAGCTAAAGATGCTTGAAAAGCTTCATCAAATGAGTAAGTTTGTTTGGTTTCCATTATTGTCGTTTTAGAATTTTTTTCGTCTGCGAAGTTACTAATTGTTTTCCAAAATAGAAAACATTTACTTAACTTTGTAGCATCAAAATTATCTAAAATGAAAACTATTCATACAAGAAAGACGATAAGAAAATACACCAACAAGGATGTATCGGAGGATTTGTTGAAAACTCTATTAGAGAAGGCTGAACGTACGCCAACAATGGGAAACCTGCAGCTTTACTCGGTTGTCATCACTCGCAACGAGGAAAAGAAGGCGCAATTGGCACCTGCTCATTTCAACCAACCGATGGTCATGGGGGCACCTGTGGTCCTCACCTTCTGCGCAGACTTCCGTCGTACTACGCTCTGGGCGGAGAACCGTAAGGCTACTCCGGGTTACGACAACTTCCTTTCTTTCCTCAATGCTGCCACCGATGCGCTGCTCTATTGTCAGACTTTCTGCAATCTTGCTGAGGAAGAGGGCTTAGGTACTTGTTTCTTAGGTACGACCATTTACAACCCCAAAGCTATCATTGAAGTCCTACAACTGCCTCGCTTAGTGATGCCAGTTGCCACTATCACACTCGGTTGGCCTGCTGAGAATCCACCCCTCACCGACCGCCTTCCTATCGACAGTATCATCCACCACGAGACTTACGAAGACTATACCCCCGACCGTATCGATGCTTTCTATACGCCAAAGGAGCAATTAGAGGAAAACAAACACTTTGTGGAAATCAACAACAAAGAAACCCTCGCACAGGTCTTCACCGACCTCAGATATACAAAAGAGGCGAATGAAGCCCTTTCTAAAGTATTAATAAATTCACTTAAAAATCAAGGATTTATAAAGGAGTAAACAAACCATCAACAACCAACAGCCAACACAGCAAAACTAAAAACGGAGATTTATATAAATCTCCGTTTTTACTTAATATCACTTATCTCCCTTTAATATAATCCCCTCTTTTATTTTACTCCTTGATGTTATCTTGGAGAACGTATAAACAGTATATTCTACTTCACCAGGTTCAAAGACCTTAAAATCCAAGTTCCAGCCTTTATCAGCCATCCAATTAAGAAAATTTCCAGCTGATGTGTAAATTATATACTTCCCTTGCTCATCTACTGGGCGTATCTTATTGTATGATTCAAAAATGGAAGGTGTTTCTTTTAAATCACCAAAATCCAGATAGACCATATAACTTAGACCTCTAAAATAGCATCTTGCTTCGCAGTAATACTTTTTCTCCTGTGCCATTAGCAAGATTGGCACACAAAATAATAGGATTAGTAAAAATAAGTTTTTCTTCATAATTAATAGTTTTAGTACAACATATTCGCAAAGATAATAATAACACCCTTTTCTTACAAATATTTTGTAAACTTTCTACTTATTATATCTATTATGTCCCTCTTTTTCATGTATTTTGTGATGGTGCTAACGCCCCGCACATCATGTGCGGAACGTTAGCACGCTATGTGCGAGGTGTTAACAGTATTGCAGAAGATAATAAAACTCACCCCCCAGCCCCCTCTCAGAGAGAGAAAGAGTGGGAATATAGGAACAGTTTGCTTAAGTATTTAAGTAATAATGGACGGAAA
Source organism: Prevotella melaninogenica (assembly GCF_013267595.1). NCBI lineage: Bacteria > Pseudomonadati > Bacteroidota > Bacteroidia > Bacteroidales > Prevotellaceae > Prevotella > Prevotella melaninogenica. The sequence goes on from NZ_CP054010.1 coordinate 855,448, forward strand.
CATCTGCGAACCACAAGGGGTATCACGCATACTACTCCCCTCTCCATTCGGAGAGGGGTTGGGGGTGAGGCTTTCTTTTTTCCTCTATTTCCTTCCCCTCTCAATTTTTTTTTATATATTTGCGCCATATTATAATCTATCTATTACACAACCTAAACATTTTAAATTATGGAACACATCCCACAAGTTTTTTGGCTCATTCCTATTGCATCAGTATGCGCCTTGGGCATGGCATGGTATTTCTTTAAGTCTATGATGAAAGCGGAGGAAGGTACTCCCCGCATGGTTGAGATTGCTGAATACGTGCGCCGTGGTGCTATGGCGTATCTGAAACAGCAATACAAAGTCGTATTGATTGTTTTTGTTGTTCTTGCGATCGTCTTCGCCATCATGGCTTATGGCTTCAATGCGCAGAATGAATGGGTACCCTTTGCCTTCCTGACTGGTGGTTTCTTCTCTGGTCTTGCGGGTTTCTTCGGTATGAAAACGGCTACCTATGCCAGTGCGAGAACAGCCAATGCAGCACGCAATGGACTCAACAATGGACTCAAAATTGCCTTCCGTTCGGGAGCTGTCATGGGACTCGTTGTCGTTGGATTAGGCTTGTTAGACATAGCCATTTGGTTCATTGTCCTTACTTGGTTCTATTCTGATAAGATGACAACGAGCGAAATGCTTATCACCATCACAACAACGATGTTGACCTTCGGTATGGGTGCATCGACACAGGCTTTGTTTGCTCGTGTAGGTGGTGGTATCTATACAAAGGCGGCTGACGTGGGCGCCGACCTCGTGGGTAAGGTGGAAGCTAACATCCCTGAAGACGACCCACGCAACCCTGCAACGATTGCCGACAACGTGGGCGACAACGTGGGTGACGTGGCTGGTATGGGTGCCGACCTCTACGAGAGCTATTGTGGTTCGATTCTTTCTACGGCTGCCTTGGGTGCAACCGCCTTTGCAGCCTCATCAGGTGATATGCAACTGAAGGCTGTCATCGCACCAATGCTCATCGCTGCCGTCGGTGTTTTCCTTAGTTTGTTCGGTATTTTCCTCGTAAGAACGAAGGAGGGAGCCACGATGAAAGACCTTCTCCACGCCTTAGGATTAGGCACGAACACGGCTGCCGTACTCATTGCTGCTGTTAGTTTCCTCATTCTCTACCTCTTAGGACTGGAGAATTGGCTCGGTGTTAGCTTCTCTGTCATTGCTGGTTTGGCAGCCGGTGTTCTCATCGGACAGGCAACGGAGTACTATACTTCCCAGAGTTACATGCCTACAAAGGCGATTTCGGAGGCAAGTCATACAGGCTCGGCAACAGTTATTATAAAAGGTATTGGTACGGGTATGATTTCTACTTGCGTCCCTGTCCTTTCCATTTCAGTGGCTATCATGCTGAGTTATCTCTGTGCCAACGGCTTTGACATGTCAATGTCAGCACTCTCTATTCAGCACGGACTCTATGGTATCGGTATCGCTGCGGTCGGTATGCTCTCAACCTTAGGTATCACCTTGGCAACAGATGCCTACGGACCGATTGCCGACAATGCTGGCGGAAACGCTGAGATGAGCGAGTTAGGAGCGGAGGTGCGCCAGCGTACTGATGCCCTTGATGCCTTGGGTAATACGACTGCTGCTACGGGTAAAGGCTTTGCTATTGGTTCGGCTGCACTGACAGCATTGGCACTGTTGGCTTCTTATATCGAAGAAATCAAGATTGCCATGGCTCGTGTCGGTACACAAATGACCAACGTTGCAGGTGAAACCATTGATGCCACAAAGGCTACTATCCCAGACTTCATGAACTTCTTCCAAGTGAACCTGATGAATCCAAAGGTTCTTGTCGGTGCGTTTATCGGTGCTATGGCAGCCTTCCTTTTCTGCGGACTGACAATGGGTGCCGTTGGTAGAGCAGCTGGAAAGATGGTGGAAGAGGTGCGTCGCCAGTTCCGTGAGATTAAGGGAATATTAGAAGGAACAGGCACACCAGACTATGGACGATGCGTAGAAATCAGTACACAGAGTGCACAACACGAGATGATTATTCCATCGCTTTTAGCCATCATCATCCCCGTTGTCGTCGGTCTTTTACTCGGAGTGGCAGGTGTATTGGGCTTGTTAGTAGGCGGTTTGGCAGCCGGCTTCACCCTTGCCGTCTTTATGTCGAATGCTGGTGGTGCGTGGGACAATGCGAAGAAGTATGTCGAGGAGGGCAACTTCGGTGGTAAAGGCTCTGACGCTCACAAGGCAACCATCGTCGGTGACACCGTTGGCGACCCATTCAAAGACACTTCTGGTCCATCGCTCAACATCCTTATCAAACTCATGAGCATGGTCAGCATCGTCATGGCAGGCCTCACTGTTGCTTGCTTATAACAACACTCTCGGAGTAGTTTTCGTGAGAATAAGGCTTTACTTTCATGGAAAGAAATGTTTATCTTCCCAACAGAAAACATTTCTTTTCATGAGGGTAATCCGCTGTGTGCAGGCTGTAAGGCATCAGCCCCTACGGCTAAAGTTATTAATAAGGTTCATTTTAAGACTTCGAAAATCTATAGACAATAAGTTGAAAAATCATTACATAAGTTCAAAGAAAACATTAATAAATAACGGCAAAAACACATATAAAAAGCAAGTTTGTAACCATAAGGAAATCAATTAGTTATAAAGTAGTAACGTAAAAGGTGCTTAATTGGACTTCAAAAGGGCGTTAATAAGACCTCAAAAGGGCACCTTTTGCAAGCCGAAAGAGCATCTTTTAGACCCCTAAAAAGCATGTATTGGTTTTGAGATGAGTGAAAATAGTTTACAAATACTTATAAACCAGAGAACAATAGCTTTTCTATTCATACTTCAATTTACCTTTCTCAATGATTTTCAAAGATTTACTTTAAAAATTTGCAAGATTAAAATAAAAGAACTATCTTTGTCGTGACAGTTTCCACCACGCCTCTTTTAAATGCGTACCAGGGTGGAACTTTTGCTTTTAATACACTTATGAGTAAGCAAATAGCTTGATAAAAGAACCAATAAATAATACATGGACTAAGAAACTATAGACCCTTCAACACATTCGACTGAATCGCTTAAAATACGAAGCGGTAAGAAAGCAGACGCAATTTATAACACAATCTAAAATTAAATTAACAAGAATGACAAATCTAAAAACAGGAGAAGTCATAACCTTCAAATAACACATGAGTTATGAAACGTAGTAGATTATTATTAATAATAATAAATTATATTTATCACGATAATATTTATTTGATGTCTCCAATTGTTGATTGGAATTTATTAGATGTGCTAAATAAAAATATTCGAAATAATTATGAAAGAATTAGACCCATTTTGTTGAAATGGCAGGAAAATGGATATATAAAATTAATAGAAGATAACGAGATTGCTTTTTCTTTTATTCCAGAGAAATTACCATCAAAAGAAAAACTAATAGAAGAGAGCCTGAATTTCAAATAATGATTGATGAGAATGGTGAACTTGAAAACAGGTAGAACAATAACATTAAAATAATATGAAGAGAATAAAAATTGTTCGTGTATTGGCAACTTATATTTGTCATGATCCATTTGCATATAGCCCTATCTGGACATGGGATGGCTTTCCTCCAATTATATATACAGAAAGGGAAAGAATACTTCCTGTATTAAAAGAATGGGAACATAAAGGATATTTAACTTTAATATATGATGAGAAAATAGCCTTTATCCTTAACGTAGAAAAATTACCATCAAAAGAAAAACTAATAGAAGAAAGTCGTAATATTAAATAAAGAATTGTAGAAGTAGAAAAGAAATTAACGAAGAATGTATGGGACTTTGCCTATAGCTGCTTTATTTGTTCAAAGACAAATCATAGATAGAAGATAACCTGCATGTTACATGGCATAATAGAATATTAAAAGGAAAAAATGTCAAAGAGCTGGCACACACTGTAATACATTTGCTATCTCCATTCAAAGAGCATGTCAAGTCTATTTCAAGTGACAATGGTACTGAATTCGCTTGCTATGAGATGATAGGAATAAGTCTTGGGGTCACCTCTATTTTATAAAGAATGTCAATTTTTTCCTCATTCCAAATATTATCCTTACCTTTGTCTTAAGATTATTGACATAAAGCCTATGGTATTACTTGTCAATCCTAAATTATTATTTATATCGTAATATTGCTATGATAAAAAGATTTATGCTGTTCGTTGCAGCAATGGTAGTGAGCATCAGTGCATCTGCACAGTTTCAAGAGGGTAAGGGCTACTTAGGTGCTTCCCTGACAGGACTCGACTTGCACTATAATGGTCAAGACGGATTCAACTTAGGTGTACAAGCAAAGGCAGGTTACTTCCCTTGGGATAACCTCATGGTGCTTGCTACATTCGATGCGGCACACAATGGTTCTGAGGCTGTTGCCGACCATATCAGCGTAGGTGTTGGTGGACGTTATTATATCACACAGAACGGACTCTACTTGGGTGCGGGCGTAAAACTCCTCCATGCCAACCATAACTATAACGACCTGATGCCGGGTGTTGAGGTGGGTTATGCCTTCTTCATCAACCGCTCAGTGACGATTGAGCCTGCTATTTACTATGATCAATCATTCAAGACACATAACTATTCAAATATTGGCTTGAAGGTTGGTCTCGGTATCTACCTCTTTGATGATTAATCAAGAGGAAGACAAGAGATATTATTTTAAGGACTGGCTGTCTTAATATAGGGATGCACCAGTTGGTGTGTCCCTATATCTCTCAAATCAAATGGCAGTTTCTATCGACTATTAAGCAAAGAAAAGAGGTTTGCAACAGCAAATTGCTCTTCGATATCTCCAGCCTACGAGAATTAATTTTAAATGCAACAATACCCTTCTCAACTCTTAGAACGTGCCGTAGAGGCTTTCTCACAGTTGCCAGGTGTGGGGCGCAAGACCGCTCTGCGCCTTGTTTTGCATCTGCTACGCCAGTCGACTGAGGACGTAGATAGCTTTGCGGATGCTGTTATACGTGTGAAACACGATGTAAAGTATTGCAAGGTTTGCCATAATATCTCTGATAATGAGGTTTGTTCTATCTGTTCTGACCCACGCCGAGATGCCTCGGTGGTCTGTGTGGTAGAGAACATTCAGGACGTCATGGCGATTGAGAATACCCAGCAGTTCCATGGATTATACCACGTTTTGGGTGGTATCATCTCTCCGATGGACGGCATCGGACCGCACGACTTAGAGATTGAATCGCTCGTAGAGCGCGTGGAAGAGGGTACGGTGAAGGAAGTCATCCTTGCCCTTGCCAGTACGATGGAGGGCGACACGACCAACTTTTATATCTCACGCAAGCTGAAAGACACAGGCGTGAAACTGTCGGTTATCGCACGAGGTATCTCTGTTGGCGACGAACTTGAATATACAGATGAGGTGACGTTGGGCAGAAGTATTCTGAACCGCACACCTTTTGAATCTTAAAACAACCATGGATAAAACAAGAAAAATACTTCTTACTGAGTTCTTTGGCTCATGCCTTATCACACTGCTCATCATCGCGGTGTATGAACTTGAACTGATCTTGCCCGGTGCGTGGGCTGATGTTGAAAGCAGCAATATGGTTACTGTGCAGTTTCTTATGCAGCTGTTGACCCTCGCTACTATCCCACTTGCACTCTTCCTTTTCAAGATTGGCTACGTACACTCTGACTTACATACCGACGAGAGTCACGTCAGTCGTAAGCTGCTCTTCTGGGGTAGCGTGCGAATAATGATGCTTTGCGTTCCGATGATACTCAATACCTTCTTCTACTATGCCTTCGGGGATAGTGTAAGTTTCTTCTATCTTGCCGTCATCTTAGCGTTGAGCTTATTCTTCGTCTTCCCCAACAAGAAGCGTTGTGAGCATGAATGTTCTATGGATAATTCAGAACAAGCATAAATGAAGCTGAGCGTTGTCATCGTTAATTATAACGTAAAATACTATCTCCAACAGTGTCTTGAGAGTCTTCAGCGCGCTTTGAAAGGCGTTGAAGCAGAGGTATTTGTGGTTGACAACCATTCTCATGACGGCTCCGTAGCCTACCTGCGCAGCCGTTTCCCTGATGTTCACTTCATTGCCAGTACGCATAACTTAGGCTTTGCGGGTGGTAATAATATTGCGATTCGCCAAAGTAAGGGCGAATATGTCTTACTACTCAATCCCGACACGGTTGTGGGCGAGGAGGTTATCCATGCTTCTATCGACTTCATGGATAGTCACCTAACGGCTGGAGGACATGGCGTACAGATGCTTACTCACTGTGGTGAACGAGCCTTAGAAAGCCGTCGTGGCTTGCCGTCACCCATTGTTTCGTTCTATAAGATGGTAGGACTTTGCAAGCATTTCCCACAAAGTGACCGCTTTGCACATTATTATATGGGTAGTCTGTCGTGGGATGTTCCAGGCAAGATTGAGGTAATCAGTGGTGCTTACTGCTTCCTTCGCAGGGCTGCCTTAGACAAGGTAGGACTCTTAGACGAGGACTTTTTTATGTATGGCGAGGATGTCGACCTCAGCTATCGACTGTTGAAAGGTGGCTTTGAGAACTGGTATCTCCCTGTGCGCATCCTACATTACAAGGGCGAGAGCACACAGAAGTCGAGCTTCCGATATGTCCACGTCTTCTATGATGCCATGCTTATCTTCTTCCGCAAGCATTATGGCGGTATGAATGCATTGTGGCGACTACCGATTAAGACGGCTATCTACGTGAAAGCCTTTGGTTCACTGATTGGTACTACCATTCGGGCAACGAGAAAGAAGTTGGGATTTCGTACTTCGAAAGATAAATCATTCCCACATTATATATTTGTTGCAGGCGAAGATGTCATGGGAAAATGCCAACGATTGGCTACAGACAATGCCCTCGTGGCAGAGTATCGAGTAGCGGATAAGGACAGCTTGCAACACACACACGCCAACCTAATCAAGGAGTTTGGAGGCAAGAACAGACCTTACTGCATCGTCTATGACACCGACTTGTTCAGCTATCAAGACATCCTGAATGTCTTTGCCGAACAGCCAAAACAGAATATTCACATTGGTTTCTACCATAGAAAGGAGAACAGAGTCGTCACCATGATGGAAGTTATAGGAGATTAAAACATGGAAAAGAAACAGCACGTGGAAGTCAGACTGAGAGCTATGGAGCCGGAAGACCTCGATATGCTCTATCACATTGAGAACGATCGTAGCCTATGGAACATCAGTGCAACGAATGTTCCCTACAGCCGTTATGCCCTACATAATTACATTGCTGATGCGAAAAACGATATCTATATCGACGGACAACTGCGTATGATGATTGAGAATCGTGAGCAGGAAATTGTCGGTGTGATAGACCTTGTCAACTTCGACCCAAAGCATCAGCGGGCGGAAATGGGTATTATCATCATGAAACCATTTCGCCAAAAAGGCTATGCACAAGCCGCTATTTCCGCCCTAATCGACTATACGCGCAATGGGTTACACCTCAAACAAATCTACGCTGTAGTAGACGTTGACAACGAGGTGTCAATCCGCTGTCTTTCGTCCATTGGTTTTACAAATGGTAGTATACTGAAAGAGTGGCTTTATTGCGACGGACAATACAAGGATGCAAGGGTAATGCAACTTTTTATATAAAAAGCATAAATTAATTTTGGTGGAATAGATTTTTATTATTACCTTTGCACTCGCAAAACAGAAAAAGGGTTTAAAACATCCATTTTGGTGCGTTAGTTCAGTTGGTTAGAATGCCTGCCTGTCACGCAGGAGGTCACGAGTTCGAGTCTCGTACGCACCGCTGAAACCCCAAATCTGTAATGCATGGTGCGTTAGTTCAGTTGGTTAGAATGCCTGCCTGTCACGCAGGAGGTCACGAGTTCGAGTCTCGTACGCACCGCTGAAACCTTGGCTTCCCGCCAAGGTTTTTTTGTTTATGATAGGTAAAAGGTAACGAGTAAACAAGTCGACGAGTTGACAAGTCAACAAGTTGCTTGTAAGAAAGACAGAATAAAAGAACGAGGATTTACGTATAGAATAACAAGCAACTCGTATACTTGTAGACTTGTTAACTTGTCAACTTACACGAAAGAGACAAAGTAACATGAAAACATATATTTAAAGAAGAACAAGTGGACGAGTGAACAAGAAGACAAGTGAACAAGTTGCTTGCCGAAAAGCCAAATAAAAGAACGAAGATTGGCGTATAGAATAACAAGCAACTCGTCTACGTGTAGACTTGTTAACTCGTCAACTTGCCGAAAAGCCAAAGTAACATAAGAGCTTTTAGGTTTATTAAAAAGATATCGGTTGAAGCAACTGAGGCACCGTCGGTACGTAGAGCAATCAGAGGCTGTTTGCCAATTTTATTAAAGTTTCTATGTACAAAGTATTTACCCAAAAAGGTATAAAGATTCTGTACGCTTCGTCTCTGTCGCTCTTTGTGCTCTCGGCACCTCTTGTATATTGTGTTTAACTCCATCCGTTCTGTTTCTCTGTGTGATATATTATGTAAGGGTTTTAGTTTATCACTCCATATACGAGTTGGCGAAATTCTTAAGAGAAGTATATCTTCTTTTGCCTATCTACCTCTTAATTACACATCATTCAGCCGCTTATGCGTTTTGAATTATCTTGACATAACAGCGGCGAAAACACCCCTAAAAAACATCCAAAAACAGCCTTTTTGAACGTCTTTGTAACTAACAGCATATCAAGTTATTGCAAAATCGCATAGCAAGAGGTGCTTAATAGGACTTCAAAAGGGCGTTAATAAGACCAGAAAAGGGCACCTTTTGCAAGCCGAAAGGGCGTCTTTTCAAAGCTAAAAGACCATGTATTGAATTTCAGAGTATGGAAAATTGTTTACAAATAAACGCCCCAGTCTCTCCAAAACCTCCCCCAACCCCTCCAAAGGAGGGGAGAAACAAATGGGGTAATGATTTAAAAACAAAATCAGCCAAGGGACAATCTGGTTTGCTCTGCAAATCTTTATCCGTTTGGAACTCCCCTGGGAGAGGAGCTGTTTGTGTCTGTGTTGTCATAATTATGACGTACTGATGAGAACTTCATTCGAATAATTGTGGATTATGAATTGGAATTGTGGAATAGTAGTAATCATAATTATGAATTCTGAATTTTGAATTCTGAATTACCATAACTATTTGTGTGCGTGAACAATACTTCTAATTGAAAAAAAAGAACTTTTCTTTTGGTATTTATTGTATAAACGACTATATTTGTAGCACAAAACCTAAATCAATAGAATATATGTCTAATTTTATGAAAGTAAGTCAGAATCGTAGAAAGCACCCGCCATTTGTAACTGGCAGCTTAGCTTTCTCTTTTGCACTTGGGTTGATGGCGTTTGCACCATCCCCAGTATTAGCCAATGTAGATGCGAACACGAGTATGAGTGTTCAGCAGCAAAAGCAGAGTATCAATGGTGTAGTGAAAGATGCTAATGGCGACCCAGTCATTGGTGCTTCTATACTGGCAAATGGTACTCCTGTAGGGGTGACCGATATGGACGGTCGCTTCTCAATCTCTGTTGCTCTGGGTACGGAGTTGAAGATTAGTTATGTTGGTTTTACCACTCAGAGCGTCATGGTGAGAAGTGGTGTGACGAACTATAACATTACTCTGAAAGATGAGAACAGCGCTCTCAGCGAGGTTGTTGTTGTCGGTTATGGTACGCAGAAGAAGGCAAACCTCTCTGGTTCTGTTGCACAGCTTGATAGTAAGGCACTTGAAAACCGCCCTATCTCTAACGTGTCTTCAGGCTTGCAGGGCTTGCTTCCGGGTATCACGGTGACAGGAGCTGACGGTGCGCCGGGTCTTGATAATGGTACGATTCTTGTGCGTGGTGTGGGAACATTGAACTCAGCTACGCCATACATTTTGATTGATGGTGTTGAAGCAGGAACACTGAACTCGCTTGATCCAGAGGATATCGCGAGTATCTCAGTCCTGAAGGATGCTTCTTCAGCAGCCATCTATGGTTCAAAAGCATCTAACGGTGTGATTCTGGTAACTACAAAACGAGGGCAGAACGGTGCGCCAAAGGTTAGCTATTCAGGTTATTTTGGTATTCAGAATGCAACAGCCTTGATGGAAAGGATGAATTCTGCCGATGCCGCTTACTACTATAATAAGGCATTGGAACGTAGTGGTAAGGCTCCACGTTTCTCTGATGAAGCAATTAAGAAGTTCCGTGACGGCTCTGACCCTTACAATTATCCTAATACCGACTGGTACGATCTTGCATTCAAGACAGCTTGGCAAAACCGCCATAACGTGAACATTACAGGTGGTAATGAGTATGTGAAGTATCTTGCTTCTGCTGGTTATCTCAAGCAGAGCAGTATTCTTCCTAATGCAGGTCGTGAGCAGTTTAATGGTCGTGCAAACCTTGACATGGTGTTGTCAAAGCGCATCACTGCCCATCTTAACCTCGCTTATATCCAAAACAACTACCGCGATGCAAGTAGTGCATACGCTGGTGGAAGTAGCGATCAGATTATTCGTCAGCTGAATATCATCGCGCCTTGGATTGTTTATAAGTATGAAGATGGTACATACGGTACCGTTTCTGATGGTAACCCAATGGCTTGGTTGGAGTCTGGTATGACCGTAAATCGCAACAACCGTAACTTTACGGGTATGATTGGTATTGACTATCAGATTATCAAGGATTTGAAACTGACACTCCAAGGGGCTTACGTTGATAACTCACAGCGTTACTCTTACTTCCAGAAGTTCATTCAGTATAATCCTAATAAAGCCTCTGACCCTAACAAGTTGGAGATTGCTCACTATGACTGGCATCGTACAACCTTCGATGCGTTCCTGAACTATGACAAGTCATTTGCGAAGCACAACTTCAAAGCTATGCTCGGTTGGCATACTGAACGCTTTAAGTATTTGCCTGACTGGATGTATCGTAAGAACTTCCCTAACAATGAACTTACTGATATGAACGCTGGTGATGCTTCGACACAGCAGAACGCTGGTAACACTCGCGAGCTGGCGATGGTGTCTTACTTTGGTCGTCTGAATTACGACTATGCTGGTCGTTACCTCTTTGAGGCAAACTTCCGTTCAGATGCTTCTTCACGCTTTGCTGAGGGTCATCGCTGGGGTTTCTTCCCATCATTCTCAGCTGCATGGCGTATCTCTGAGGAACCATTCATGGAGAGTTCAAAGTCATGGTTGAACAATTTGAAACTGCGTGCATCATGGGGTCAGCTTGGTAATCAGGATGCACTGAACGATTACTATCCTTGGATGAACACTTACAACCTCAATGCGAAGTATCCATTTGGTGGTCAGCTCACTCCGGGTTACTATCAGGGTAGCTATCACCTTGAGACAATCTCTTGGGAGCGTTCAACCACATGGGGCGTTGGTCTTGACTTTACTCTCTTCGGTGGTCTGACTGGCTCGTTGGATTACTATAACCGCAAGACTACGGGTATTATCATGAACGTATCTGCTCCTGCAGAGTTTGCACTCGGTGCCTATAAGGATAATATCGGTGCATTGCGCAATCAGGGTGTTGAACTCTCATTGGCTTATGCAAAGCAGTTGAACAAGGATTGGACAATCAATGTCGGTGCGAACTTCGCTTACAACAAGAATAAGATTCTCGACTTGGGTGAAGGAACAGAATACATTGAAGATAAGGATGACCGCAACCGCCGTACAGCTATCGGTCAGCAGTACAAGAGCTATTTTATGTACAAGGCTACGGGTAAGTTCTTCAACTCACAGCAGGAGGCTGACGACTTCACAGCGAAGTATGGCAACCCATTCGGACGTAAGTTCATGGCAGGTGACCTTATCTATGAGGACACAAACGGTGATGGTAAGCTCGATACAAACGACCGTATCTACACCAAGCATACTGATATCCCAGCAATTACTTACGGTTTCAACCTCGGTGCAACATGGAAGAACGTAGACCTCTCTATGATTTGGCAGGGTGTTGGTGCTGTATCTCATATCTACAACCGTGAGGTACTCGGTGAGTTCTCTGGTGATGCCAGCCACCCTTCAACACTGTGGAAAGACTCATGGACAGACGACAACCACAATGCTAAGTTACCACGCGTATTCGAGACAGGAAACAGCCCAAGTGACATGACGCGTGCTATGTCAACCTTCTGGTTGTGGAACACAGCTTACTTGCGTTTGAAGACTTTGCAGTTGGGTTACACCCTTCCAAAGAGTGCGCTCAAAGCTGTTGGTCTTGAGAAGGTACGTATCTATTATGCAGGTGAAAACCTCCTTACCTTCGATGCATTGCCATTCAATATTGACCCAGAAGTGACCAGCGAGCGTGGATCATCTTATCCATTGCTACGTTCACATTCTATCGGTATCAATATCACATTCTAACCGTAAATACCCGATATACATTATGAAAACAGTAAGAACATATATATTAGCAGGTGTGGCTGCTCTTGCGCTCACATCTTGTAATGACTACCTTACCACTGTGCCGAAGGATGCAATGTCGCCAGCTACAACATGGAAGACGGGCGACGATGCAGAGAAGTTCCTTGTGGGCTGTTATGATGGTTGGGAAAGTGGTGCAGCCTTGCTCTATTGGGACGCTGGCTCTGACTTTGCGTACAACAACTTCCCTTGGGAAGGCTTTACCAATATCGGTAATGGTTCGCTCTCACCATCGTCTCCGGGTTGGTCGTTCTACGATTATACTATCATTGGTAGATGTAACACCTTCCTTGAAAATGTTGATAAGTGTGTCTTCAGTAGCGATGCGGTAAAGAAAGACCTCGTCGCACAGGTAAAGGCTATCCGTGCTTACAACTATTTCCGCATGGGTTTCCTCTATGGTGGTGTGCCAATCGTTAAGCCTTTTACCAGTGCTCAGGAGGCACGCGTGCCACGTAATACGGAGCAAGAAGTGAAGGATTTGGTGTTCAAAGATCTTGATGAGGCAATTGCTGACATCAACACAACTCCTGCTGCACGTGGACGTATCGCAAAGGGTGCTGCCTTGGCTATGAAGATGCGTGCTGCCCTCTACTGGGGCGACTATCAGAAGGCGAAGGATGCTGCTCAGGCTATCATCGACTTGGGTAAGTATGAGCTTGATCCGGACTATACTAACCTCTTTAAGTTGGCTGGTGTTGACTCAAAAGAAATCATCCTTGCCGTACAGTATAAGAGCGGTACTCGCCCATTGGGCACTATCGGACAGCTCTATAACAATGGCGATGGTGGTTGGTCATCAGTGGTTCCAACACAGAAGTGTGTTGATAACTATGAGATGAGCAATGGTATGACTATCACTGAGGCGGGTTCTGGCTATGATGCAACCCATCCTTTCCATGGTCGTGACCCACGTATGGCAATGACGATTCTCTATCCTGGTTGCGATTGGGAAGGTTCTATCTTCAATACCCTCGACGAGAATGTTAATGGTAAGAAGAATCCTAACTATCCAACCAATGCTGCCAACTCTTCTAAGACTGCCCTCACATGGCGTAAGTACTTAGACCCAAAGACGCAGTATGCTGACGTATGGGACACTGAGGCTTGCCCTATTGTCTTCCGTTATGCAGAGGTGCTCTTGACATGGGCTGAAGCAGAGAACGAGTTGAATGGTCCTTCTGCCAACGTCTATACAATGATTGACAAGGTGCGTACTCGCGTGGGTATGCCTGCCGTTGACCAGACAAAGTATAACACTAAGGAGAAGCTCCGTGAGTTGATTCGTCGTGAGCGTGGCTCAGAGTTCGCTGGTGAGGGTCTCCGTCGTGCCGATATCTTGCGTTGGACAAGCAATGGTAAGATGGTCGCAGAGACAGTATTGAATGGTCCATTGAACCGTATCACTGGTACTATTAACACATCTGCTACCGACCCAACCATGCGTGCCGTAGTCAGTGGTACAAGTAAGGTTGAGGATCGTACGTTCCAGACCTTCAACAGATACCTGCCTATCCCACAGTGGAATATCTCTGATAATCCTAAGTTGGAGCAGAATCCAGGGTATGCGAAGTAAAAGCCCCACCCCTTCCCTCCCCGAAGGGGGAGGGGGAAAAAGCCTCACCCCCAACCCCTCTCCGAGTGGAGAGGGGAGTGAAATGCGAGATACCCCTTGTGGGTTTGGAAAAGTTGAGAGCCTTACCCAAGCTAATTAGTTAGGCTTAAGCTTTTCATCATTCCCCAAGCAAATCGTTTTCTACACTCCCCCTCTCTGCAGGAGAGGGGGGTTGGGGGTGAGGCTTTTTTTCTTTATCCGTGTCAAAAACCTTGACATTCCCTCCAATAAAATCCTTGAAATAAAGGTGAAAAACACATATTGCGAGTAGGTTTGTAACTCGCAGAAAATCAAATGATTATAAAACACAACAGTAAAAGGTGCTTATTAAGGCTTTAAAAGGGCGTTAGTAAGGGTCTTAAAGGGCACCTTTTGCAAGCCAATTAGGCGTCTTTAAGAAGGCAAAAGACCATCTTTCGCCCTCTAAGTGATTGAAAAAAGTTGACAAGATGAGCGAGTAAACGAGTGAACATGTTTAGTTGACGAGTGAACAAGTAGACAAGTAAACGAGTTGCTTGCGAGAGAAGACAAAGTAACAGATGAACAGGTGTTTAGTGGGCGGGTAGACGAGTGGACAAGTGAACAAGTTACTTGCAAGAGAAGACAAGGTAACAGGTGAACAGGTGTTTAGTTGATAAGCCACTTTGTAACAAATACCTCGTTTGCAGGTTTACTCGTTTACTCATCAACTTTAAAAATCTTGTTCCTATGTTACTTTGTCTTTTATTTACCCTGTCTACAAGCAACTTGTTAACTCGTCTACTCGTTTACATGTTAACTTTAAAACCTTGTTCCTATGTTACTTTGTCTTTTATTTACCCTGTCTACAGGCAACTTGTTCACTCGTCTACTTGTTCACTTGTCTACTTTCTCACTTTTTGCCATTTTATTTTCTTACCTTTTAATTTTTTATTTATCTTTGCACTGTCTTTTGAAAAATAACATCTTACTAATTAAAAACCAGAGAATCATATTTAAAAGCAGTCTTATGAAGAAAATTATAACTCTCTTAGCCAGCGTATTGTTGGCAACATCATCATTTGCTATTCCTGCCATGCGGATGTGGCGAAGCTTTAAGCAGGCTGACGGAACAATCCTAAAGGTGATGACCGTAGGCGATGAGCATTTCAATTATGCGCTGACAGAGGACAATATCCCTGTGTTGCCCTATAACGGCAGCTATTATTACGCGCGTATCGAGGATAATCAGTTGGTGCCTTCATCGGTGTTAGCCCATAACAAGGCATTGCGAAAGGGAAAGGAAGAACTCGTTGCAGCAGCCATTCAGCAAGTAAGACAACTGCAAAAACAACATGAGATGCATGTCAATTCTAAGCCTTTCGGAGAAGGATTGGGAATGACATGGGAGGGTAAAAAGAAAGGACTCGTCATCTTGGTTGAGTTCGAAGATGTGGCTTTCAAAGACCCAAAGAATGTGTTGACGCTCAAACCACGTGAGAAAGATGTCAAGACACTCTACGAAAATATGCTCAACAAGGTGGGATATACCAATGACAATGGCGCTATCGGTAGTGTTCACGACTATTTCCTCGACCAAAGTAATGGTAAGTTCGACCTCACTTTCGATGTCGTTGGACCCGTAAAGCTCAAGCATCCTCATCAGTTTTATGGTGAGCGAACAGCGAATATGAATGATGCGAATGCACCACAGATGATTATTGATGCCTGCAATGCTATCCAAGGGGTTGACTTCAGTAAGTACGACTGGGATGATGATGGCGAAGTAGAGCAGGTTTATGTTATCTATGCCGGTGAGGGTGAGGCTACTGGTGGTGAACCGAACACCATCTGGCCACACAAGTATTCCCTTACCGATGCAGGACTTGACGCACTGACCTTCAATGGACAAACGATAAATACCTACGCTTGTAGCAATGAAATCATTCGTGCAAAGGTGAATGAGAAGTCGCGTATCTTCTATTCTGGTATCGGTACCATCTGTCATGAGTTCTCGCATTGTCTTGGATTGCCCGACTTTTATGATACATGTGGCGGTAACAACATTGGTTCTGGACGATACGATTTGATGTGTGCGGGTAGTTATAACGGTGGACCAGAGAGTCTGATTAACGTCTATGGAGGTACTGGAATCGGCACTGTTCCAGCTGGTTATGATGCTTACGAAAAGGCATATATGGGTTGGCTAAAGCCTATCACACTTGGCGATGAGGCTGTTGAGGTGAAGAATATGAAGGGACTTGCTGAGGGTGGTGATGCCTATTTCCTCTATAATCCAGACACGAAGAATGAATATTACATCCTTGAAAACCGTACGCCTTACCGCTGGGACACAGAGTTACCGGGACACGGATTGATGGTTTTCCACGTTGATTTCGATGCTTATTCATGGCGCATGAACAACCTCAATGCTGCTTCGGTACAGCGTCATCCACGCTTCACGATTGTTCCTGCCGATGCTCGACTCGATCATGACACGCAGAATAGCGACCCATTCCCAACAGGATTGAACAATAGCTTAACGAAGTCTACTGACCCTCGTCTGAGCTTCTACACGAACTATAATGTTAGCAGTCAGGCTGGTATTAAGCAGGTGGCTCGTAATGCTGATAACACAATCTCCTTTAGCTACACTCCGTTGCAGACATCAGCAGGCATCAATACCCTCTCTGTCGACCGTGAACAGTCTGCCAATACCTATACGCTCTCTGGTGTGAAGGTTGCGGACAATCAGAATCTCCACAATCAGATTGTGATTGTTAAGGGTAAGAAGGTGAGGAAGTAGGTGAGATAAAAAGTGAACGAGCTTACAAGTAGACAAGTGAACAAGTTGTATGCGTTGTTGGGGGTACGCATATACCTTGTTCACTTGTGAACCTGTCAACTTGTGCACTTGTTCACTTGTCAACTTTTTTCGTATATCACGAAATCAACATATGGTCTTTTAGCTTCTAAAAGACGCCCTTTAGGCTTGCAAAAGGTGCCCTTTTGAAGTCTTACTAACGCCCTTTTGAAATCCTATTAAGCACCTCTTGCTATGCAATTTTGCAACAGCTTGATATGCTGTTAGTTACAAAGACGTTCTAAAAGGCTGTTTTTGGCTGTTTTTAGGGGTGTTTTTAGGGGTGTTTTCGCCGATGTTATGTAAGGAAAATTCAAAGCGCAAGTGCGATAAGAAAAGTAGGAAACGACTCTGAAGTGTTAGTTACGCCATGCATATTTCCATTATTACGAAATAGGCAACAATTGGGAAGAAGTCAAGCACCATAGCCACGACGAATGCCAGTATGGCTAAGAATGTCCATTTCTCCAAAGCAAACCTATATGCGCAATAACCATTGAGCACTATTGCTACTAATAAAAGGATGAAGATAAACAGCTCGGATCCTTCTCCTTCTTGAAGAAGAAGTAGACACGCCAGCATCCAAACAAACATATATCCGAACCATCTGTAGGGTGAAGGAGTTTCTTCCATAATCGCTTGTTTTATAAGATAATACTTTCCTAATTTGAGGGATAAGTTTCCCTGTCGGTGGGTGTTTGTAAGTAGGTAAAGATAAGAAAACTTCGTATATTTATGTTTGGCTGCCAACACGTTACGTTAGTATTCTGTTAATGATTACCCCTGCAAAGGTAAACATTATTCTTATTTATCAACGATTTTATTAGTATTTTGTTGATAGGAGTGAGCAGGAAGTGAATTTTATATTATCTTTGCACATATATTTATAAAATAATAATACTATGACAAAGAAGGGAGAAATCTTCGTTAAAGATGTAGCAATTAAGACTATGACAAAAGATGGTATTGATTACATCTGTATAACAGACATTGCTCGACAGAAGAATGCTGCTGAGCCTAAAGACGTTGTTAAGAATTGGATGCGCCAAAAGAATACGCTGGAGTATTTGGGTTTATGGGAGAAACTAAACAATCCTAACTTCAAAGGGGTCGAATTCGACCCCCTTTTGGCAGAAGCAGGTAGTAACTCTTTTACTATGAGCCCAACCAGATGGGTGGAGTTGACTGCAGCAATAGGTGTCTTCACTAAGAATGGAGCTGGTGGTGGTACTTTTGCTCAGCGTGATATAGCTTTCAAGTTTGCCAATTGGGTTTCTGTTGAGTTTGAACTTTATCTTGTCATGGAGTTCCAACGTCTGAAAGCTAAAGAACAAGAGTTGATAGGATGGACTGCAAAAAGAGAATTATCTAAGATAAACTATCGCATACATACGGATGCTATAAAGAGTCATCTCATCCCAGAGAAAGTTACCCCTACGCAGGCAAACATCATTTATGCAGAGGAGGCAGACGTGCTGAATGTTGCCATGTTTGGAATGACTGCCAGACAATGGCGAGAGTCTAATCCAGATTTGAAAGGTAATATTCGTGACTATGCTTCTGTAAATGAATTGATTTGTTTGTCGAACATGGAGAATATCAATGCAGTACTTATCAATGACGATATACCTCAAGGGGAAAGACTTGTCAGACTTAATCAGATAGCTATTCATCAAATGCAAATCCTTGAGAGGAATAGTAATAGAAATCTTTTACGGTGATTTCTTTTCGTCAATAAAACAAATGAAAACAATACATATTCTCTCGTTCACAAAGAAGATAGATATAATAGTTTCTGGGGCTGTGGTAATTATCAGAAAGTCGCTATATGTTGAGACGATAAAAGGCTGAATCCTAAGCGTTCTTCTGTTACCCTGTCTTTTATATTCTCTGTCTTCTTTCCGCAAGCACCTTGATTACTTGTCAACTTCTTAACTTGCCAATATGAATTATTTTCGTTATCTTTGCCTACAAAACAAACGAAAGAATAAATGGCAACAGTAGACGACAAGAAGATTATCTTCTCAATGGTGGGTGTATCGAAGATTATCCCACAGAACCAGAAACAGATTCTGAAGAACATTTACCTCTCGTTCTTCTATGGTGCAAAGATAGGTATTATTGGTCTCAACGGCGCAGGTAAGTCTACGCTGATGAAGATTATCGCTGGTCTTGTGGAACCAACACAGGGCGAAGTGGTATGGAGTCCGGGCTATTCGGTGGGCTATCTGCCACAGGATCCACCACTCGATGAGGCGAAGACCGTGAAGGAGAATGTTATGGAGGGTGTGCAGCATATCTATGATGCACTGAAGGAATACGACGATATCAACGTAAAGTTCGGCTTGGAGGAGTATTACTCTGATGCTGACAAGATGGATAAGCTGATGCAGCGTCAGGCTGAGTTGCAGGATATTATCGATGCAACAGACGCCTGGAACATTGATTCACGACTCGAAAGGGCGATGGATGCACTGCGTTGTCCTAAGGGTGATTTGCCAGTGACCAACCTCTCTGGAGGTGAGCGTCGCCGTGTTGCACTCTGCCGTCTGCTCCTTCAGAAGCCAGACGTGTTGTTGCTCGATGAGCCTACCAACCACCTTGATGCTGAGAGTATTGACTGGTTGGAGCAGCATTTGCAGCAGTATGAGGGTACTGTTATCGCTGTTACCCACGACCGTTACTTCTTGGACGATGTGAGTGAGTGGATTCTTGAGCTCGACCGTGGTGAGGGTATTCCATGGAAGGGCAACTACTCTTCATGGCTCGATCAGAAGACAAAGCGCATGGAGCAGGAAGAGAAGTCGGCTTCTAAGCGTCGCAAGACCTTGGAGCGTGAGTTGGAGTGGGTGCGCATGGCACCAAAGGCTCGTCAGGCAAAGGGTAAGGCGCGTCTGAACTCTTACGAACAGATGCTCAACGAGGAGCAGAAACAGCGTGAGGAGAAGCTCGAAATCTTTATTCCTAACGGTCCACGTTTGGGTAATAAGGTTATCGAAGCACAGCACGTAAAGAAGGCTTTCGGTGAGAAGGTACTCTTCAACGACCTCAACTTCATGTTGCCTCCTAACGGCATCGTAGGTGTTATCGGTCCTAACGGTGCGGGTAAGACTACGCTCTTCCGCCTTATCATGGGCTTGGAACAGGCTGATGGCGGTACGTTCGAGGTAGGTGAGACCGTTAAACTTGCTTATGTTGACCAGCAGCACAAGGATATCAACCCTAACAAGACGGTATATGACGTAGTTTCACAAGGCAACGAGACGATTCGTATGGGTGGACGTGACATCAATTCACGTGCTTATCTCTCACGTTTCAACTTCTCAGGAACCGACCAGAGTAAGCTTTGTTCAGTACTCTCAGGTGGTGAGCGCAACCGACTGCAGTTGGCTATGGCATTGAAGCAGGAAGGTAATGTCCTCCTTCTCGATGAGCCTACCAACGATATCGACGTGAATACACTCCGTGCATTGGAGGAAGGTCTTGAGGCATTTGCCGGTTGTGCTGTTGTCATCAGCCACGACCGTTGGTTCCTCGACCGTATCTGTACCCACATCCTTGCCTTTGAGGGTAATGGTGAAGTTGTCTACTTCGAAGGTGGCTTCTCTGATTACGAAATCAATAAGGCACGCCGACTTGGCAATGAGGAGATTAAGAAGGGTAGATATAGAAAGTTGATGGAGGAGTAAAGGACTGGCCCCATCAACCAATCAACTGGCCAACCAACTGGCCCCACCCCCGACCCCTCCCCCAGAGGGAGGGGAGTGATTGGCGATATACCCCTATGGTTGGAAAAGCTGTTTAGTCATTCCTAAGCAAACAGTTCCCAGCACTCCCCCTCTCTGCAGGAGAGGGGGCTGGGGGGTGAGGCTTCCTAAACAAATACTATTATGAAAACATTACTTTGCAAATCCAAGACAAAACCTATCTTGTTCGTACTTTTCTTCTTATGTTTCTCCATTTATGGTAAGGCACAGACCGCACCAAAGAAGTTGACTGCACCCTCTCCAGAGCGTTTCCAAGCTATCAATGACTCTATCCTTGCGGAAGGAATGTGGTTGTATACTTATGAGAAATTGGCGTGGCGAGCGACTGATTCACTTATGAAATATAATGTCAAGAGAGAGGAAATCAATTCTGCTACAGCTTTTGAAGAAGGAAACCTGACATGGCGTTATATCTTTGCTAACCTTGATAAGGAACAGACCGTCTTTGAACTGACGCTCCACCTAAGTAACGACACGAGTTTCTATGTCTGTTCTGCCACACCACGTAAACTTAAACCAACCGAGATTGAACAGCTCAAAGCAAAGCAGATTGCACCGCGTAAGGTCATAAAGGAGAAGGGAGATAGTATTTTCTTGTCTAACACTTCTGGCTTGAACTGGGACTTAATTCCTTTGACGAATGGTTGTTATAGGCTCTACCTCCTGCATGGAACAACAAAACATGGGGTGATTCCTATCGGTGATGACTACGCTTTCGACTTTGATAAGGATATGAACATACTCAGTTGGCGCAGGTTTCATCGTAGTTTTCTTGAGCAACCAATAACAATGAATGGTGAAAAGATAACAGAGGTAATGCACTCACATACTCCGATGACACCTTATTTCACAACGACAGATATCGCTAACTATATGCTTTATGGTTGCGACCTGTATGGGATAAAGAGGTTCTCCGTACTATCAACAGCCTTCGCAGATACTTCTTACCTCACTACGTTTGATGTCGAAAAGATGAAACTGACCTCTACTGTTTATACGGTAAAATAACTATTACCTTTGAGCATTGAACTTTGAACTTTGAACTTTATGATTAGAACTACAAATATTGAACGACTACGAATGGCACGAATGACACGAATTCTTTTGCTAAGTGATTCGTGCAATTCGCGTAATTCGTAGTCCCTGGGGAACTTTGAAGGCAACGAGAGAGTTAGGGAAGTCCTTTCGCAATTCCCCAAACAATTTGTTGCCAGCACTCTCTATCTCTTCTTCTGACGAATAGATAGTTTTATCCACTTACCATGCTTCAAGACAAGGGCTTTACCATTCACAAAGCGGCGATAGTTAGCGATACTATCATACTCCAAAGGAATAACCTCGTTGCCTTGCTTATCGATGAATCCCCACTTGCCTCCTACAGTATATTCATGTTCTGGATCATCGGCTGGTCGCACCGTCTTACTCCCTACTGCCACAGCTGCCAAACCGTCATGATATGGAAAGATAGCATCATACTTCGGATTGACAATAACCTTGCCTTCCATATTCGCGACGCCCATCTTCTGTCCGCTCTCATCCAAGATTCTAAAGAGTCCATTAACGGGATAGTCATTGCCGTTATCCACCATATAAACATTGAACAACTCCTGCCCCTGAGTATTGATTGCAACACACCCCACATTCGGTTTCAACACAAAACCAATCGTACGGATGGTATCTGTATAACACAGCAAATAGCGGTTACTCGGCACAACCGTTTCTCCCTTCTCATTAACATAAGAATATTGCTCGTACTTCTGTGTCGTATCAACCTGTAAAACCAAATATGAGTCCTTCACATCTGTAAATGACAAACAGGGCAGTGCCAAGCAACAAGCCAACATTGGAACGATAAGCTGTAATCTCTTCATCTTGATTCTTCGTTGTTTAGGTATTAATAATATTCCGCTGTAAAGATACAAAAATAATAAACTAAAAGCAAGTGTGTTTGTAAAAAAGTGAACGAGTGGACAAGTGAACAAGTAAACGAGTTATATGTTTCGCACGCAACTTGTTTACTTGTGAGCTTGTTTACTTGTAAACTTGTCCACTTGTCTACTTGTCTACTTGTAAACATTTTTCCGTGTACTAAATTTCAATACGTGCTCTCTTGCCTTTGAAAAGACGCCCAATTGGCTTGCAAAACATGCCCTTTTGAAGTCTTACTAACGCCCTTTTGAACCCTTACTAAGCACCTTTTGAAATCCATACTCACAACTATCTGATAACAAAACACTTAAAAGAGTAAGAGAATTGCTTGTCTTTTTGTTCTATTTTAAGTCTTAATGTTTGAGGATTTGTAAAGCATTTTTACATATCAACCTCCCCCTAACCCCCAAAGGAGGGGAGCTGCCTAACGGATAAAGACTTGAAGAGTAAACCTATTCTATATTAGCATTTTCACATACCACCTCCCCCAACCCCTCCAAAGGAGGGGAGCTGCCTAACAGATAAAGATTTGAAGAGTAAACCTATTACATGTTGTTTGCTTTGTGTTTAATCTCTCACCCCGTTAGGCACGCCCCTCCTTCGAAGAGCAGGAGAAGGTCCCTGCTTTTGTTTAAACTCTCACCCCGTTAGGCACTCCCCTCCTTTGGAGGGGTTGGGGGAGGTCCCTACGAAAAAGACAGAGTAACAGTTTTGCTTGTTACTCTGTCTTTTTTCTATAGGGGTATCCCGCATTTCACGCCCCTCTCCATTACTTCCCTTTGGTCAGTGACCGTTGGTTCGGAGAGGGGTTGGGGGTGAGGCTTTTTACTTACCCACTACCACCTTCTTACCACCAACAACGTAAACGCCGTTAGGTAAGCCTTCGAGGGCTGTCTCTGCATTCACCTTACTGCGAACGAGGACACCATAGATGCTATAAACATCTACCTTACCACCGTTAGCCTGAGCCGAGAAGGTCGTGATACCCAATGGAACAGTACCTGGGTCAACCTCAGAACCGTCTGAACCGCAAACCTTAACCTTGATATCATTCTTTGCATCCTCCATCACCTTCTTAGGAATAGTGAAAGTCTTGGTGTTAGCAAAGTAGATAAGCTGACCCTTGCTGTTGTAAATCTTGAAACCTACAACGTGGCTGTTCTTAGCCTCCATAGTATAGGTGCGCTTACCATTAGCATCGCTCTGCGTCTTGATAATAGCATAACCCTGACCGAGGCTGTCTGGACAGAACTGATCCCATGAACCGAAATCACCCATTCTGCCTACGCGTACGGCACCATTAAAGTCTTCACGCATCTCACCAGCAGCATGACCAGGATATGTAGCAGGAGTACGGCGGATATGATCGTCAATGAAAATCATGTTGTTAGCAGGGCCCTTAGGATATTTCTGCATAAATTTCTTTGCCTCCATCCACTGTGCTCTTGTGGTATACATGGTTGTGTTACTGTAGTCACCAATGACAGAACCGTTCACATCATAGAAGTGGCCCCATGCCTCGAAGAAGCTTGAGAGGTCTTGCTGAGCTGCATAAGAACATGCCTTAGCGAAGAGCAAGTAGTCGTTCTGACCCTGACAGTTGGCTGTTCCCTGACCTTCAAGACGGTGTGTGCGGAGATAATCGAGACACTTATGCCAGAACTGATTATCAAGACCTGTTGAATGGAACATCATATAGAGCTTATAATACATTTGCGTTGTGCCCCATGTACCATATTCAAACCACTTTTTCTTGTTAGCAAAGCGATCAGCATAGGTTGAGACAGCACTCTCGCAAACACCATCATACTTCTTACCGTCAACATCTGTATAAGAACAGTTTTCTGAACGGCTGGTTACGCGACCAGAAGTAAACATCACCATGTTAGAATACATATTGACAGAAATCTCCGTCATACCTGCCGTATTGAACAGCTGCTGGTGGTTATGACCGAACTCGTGAGCAGGACCCCAGAGTGTACCATTACCCCACTTCATCTTGTCGTAGTTGAGCACATCGCCCAAAGTGTTGTAGTTATAGTAGGTACCACCGGTCGTAGCATACATATAACCATGGTCGACGGCAGTAGCATTAAGTACGTTGTTGCACTTATCACGCTTAGCGGCACGGAAACCCATGAGGTCGTCCTCACGCTGAACGATGCTGTTCCAGATCTCAACAAGTTCCTTCATGTGAACAGGAGTATAGCGCTTGCAATCAGCACCAGGCATGTTCATAACAACCAATTCGCCCTTCATATTGAACGCCTTAGCCCAAACAAGACCGTCTGACTGCATCTTCTGCCAGTCCTCATTGGTATTACCCTTAGTAAGATCGAAGTATCCATTCACCTTACCACCCTCAATGTGGATGTTCATAGGCTTATAATCTCTAAGGTACTTACCGTTGTTGAAGGTACGACCGATATAGTTAACGAATACGTTGTTCTCGCCCTGATTGAGGATAATGTTCAATCCCTTCTTCAAGCTATAGTACTTACCAGCACTGCGTGTACCCAATGGTACGAGCTCAATCTGTACCGTTGCATTCTGTGGGATGTCATCGCCAAGGAAGACGAAGAGGTCTTCGCCATCACGAGCCGTGATACCTGTTGGATTCGTCATACTACCATAATCGTAGCCGATACCCATTGAACGCGCCCAAGCATTATAGTTATTCTCGCTGTAAACCTTATAATCAGCGATACGGAAGAGCTTCTCCCAGTTGCGACCACTTGGATAAGCAGTCCAGCTCTGGTTCTTTATCTTCAACACAACCTCCTGCAAACCCTGTGGCACACCCTCGGTAGTCATCTGCGCCTTCAAAGCCTCATCGGTCATCGCCTTAGTAGCAGCAGTAACCTCCGTAGCGGCACTGTTAGTGAAATACTTAGCCACCTTCTCAGCATAGACATCCACATTCTTGGTCAAGTCGACACGTGCCTTGTAAGCCTCCTGCTGCTCCTTGAGCTTAGCAGGGTCGAGTGTAGCCTCCTTGAAGACCCACTTATTTGCCTCGTTGTGCGTGTACCAGCCTACAGGATGGTATCCCTGACTCTCAGCACAATGGATACCAACATTATTGGCATCGACCATCTCGAAAGCCAACCCGTATGGATCGTCCGTGTTACGTTGGAGGTCAAAGCCTGTGCCCTTCCCCTCAGCTGTCGTATAAGAGCGACTTGTCTGCCCATTCTGAGGGACGATATACTTTCCTGTCACAGCATTCTGGAACACGTAGCGGCCGTTAGCCAACCTTTCTAACTTCCAATAATAAGAGTAATCACTGCTGTTAAAACCCGAGGTAGACAATTCGCCAACTATAAAGTCCTCACGCATCGACCTGCCATAGGTGTCAGAAACAATCTGATAGTACTTTGTGAGATCCTTTGTTGGGTCTACCACCTTGGTCAGCTGAGCCAGTCTGGCAAGCACCTGCTCGTTTGTAAGCGTCGTCACAGGATCGAAGCGGAACTCACTTGGACCAACTGCTCTAATACCATTATCCATCAATGGTTTCCAACGAACGATATTCTTCTGAGCATCGATGTGCCAGCACCAATCTTCAGCATTACTATTATAGATATTGAAGTAAGACTTACCTGTCCCACTTGACTCTGTCTGATAAATAATCCTGAACTTGTAAGCATCATTAGCCGTCTTATAGACCTCATTATTTTGCCCCACACTCTGAACGTACTTCGCATTCTTCAGACTCTGAATGGTGTACCTGCCGTCCTTAGCACGTAGTAAGAAGAGATCAGAGAAGTCGGTAGATGGACTGCCATAATGCTGGCCATGTAAGGTGCCTTCATCATTGACAAAGACATGAAGATCAGTACCTTTTTGACGCTTGTCATTAACAATGTAATAAACTCCCGGCTTGAGTTTTTGATTCTCTCCATCAGCAGTTGGTGCCGCAGAGAGCATCGAAGCTTTCGCAACACTTGGCACAGCAGCGGTCAAAGCCAGTGCTGCCATGAGTGTCTTCTTGCGTAAAAATCTTTCGAATAACATAGATGTATTTAATAAGTAGTTGTTTTTTAGGTTTCTCTTCGGTAAGTATCAAGTTTGTTTTCATCCCTTTTTAGGACAGTGCGGAGGCTCCGCACCCGTGGTGTTCACGTCCCGCACCTTTCGTGCGAAGGTATAGCACATCACCTGAATAGTATATTAACGAAGACAACCCACTGGCATAGGGGTACTATGCCAGTAGGTTGAGATATTGGGATTAAAGACCTAACTGCTCTCTCTTCCAAGCCTCATCGTGGTAAACGTAGAGGTGGAGTTCAGCGAGATACCAGTATGAAGAACCGCCACCATTGTTGATGTTCGTACCGTTCTTGCGCTGTGTAGGCTCGAAGCGGATATGTGTGACAGTTACGCCATTTGTCTTAGTATATGAGAGCGGCTCGCTCACTGCATTAGCAGAACGGAAGTTCGTCTGTGTCAATGGTCTTGTAGTAGCAGTGATGACGTCAGAAGAAGCATAGATATTTGCCTTCTTAGGGTTACGGTCATTGCTTGTCACCTTATTCTCATCAAATGCAAGGTAGAACGTACCATTGATACCCTCATTCAGTGTAATGTCAATGTGTGGACGTGGATCGCTTGTACTACCGTTACTCTTTGTCTGGAAGTAAGTTGTCTTGTTACCATCAACCGCAGAACCAATCTCATGACCAGGCTGCATTGAGTTAGAAGAAACCATAGCTGCAGTAAGTGGAATCTCAACAGACTCTGACCACTCATTAGCCTGAGCAGTAGCTGTTGCTGGAGCATCTGTGTTCTTACCTCTGAGACCCTGAGTTGTTACGGTGATAGTATAGTTGCCTGCAAAGTTGAAGACATCATTGAGAACACAAGATGTCTCAGTTGCAGCAACCTCCTTCACTGACTCAGGAACACCAGGCATATTGCTCTTCGCTCTAACAATAACCTTCTCATAGTTCACCTCATCTGGAGCCTTCCAAGATACATTGAACTGACCCTTACCAGGTGTTACGTTCAGTTCGCTCACACCAGTAGGAACAATATCCTGGAAAGCCTGCTGTGTCACGTGGATAGTGAATGGCTGTGTGCTTCCGTTAGAAGGCTTGCAAACCACATCACATGAACGAGGACTGTCTGTTGTATTAAGCGTTGTTGTAAAGACAACTTCAGAGCCTGCAATAAACTTCTTAGTAGTTGACAACCAATCTTTAGCATTGTCTGGAATAATAACTTCATAGTTACCATCAACAGCTGTACGCTGGAATGGCACACGATAAGTACGGCCGAGGTCTATCATCTCAACAGAAGCCTGCTTAGTCTCTACTGGATAGATAGGACGAACCTTATAACCCTTTGCAGCCTGCTCAATAACATACTCAATAGAAGCATCCCAGTTATCAGAACTCTTCAGACGTACTGTACAATAGCGTTTCTCTGAAGTTGTGTTTGGATCCATATCGAAATGGAGCTTAACAATACCATTCTCTTTCACTGTCTTACTTGCATCCAAACGAACGAAAGACACTGTATCAGGAACAATGATATGGTCGAGATTGAGGTTGGTCTCAACAGGAACGTCTATACTTGTCACCTTACTCTCGAGGAGAGAATAGAAGGTACCCTCACGATTGAAGAATGGATTCTGCTCAGGAATACGGAGTACACTCTCAAAGCCCATCTGTGACACCTTAATTTCATAAGACGCACGCTCGCCATGAGAGATAGTAACTTTAGCCTCACGAGCCTTGAAACCATCGTAAGCTGGTGTCTTAACCGTCACACCCTTACCATCGGCATTCTTGGTAACAGTGAGCCAATCAGCATTGCTCTCAGCCTTCCACTCATCGAGCGCAACATTCGTCTCGACAGCAATCTGCTGCTCGCCACCCTCCTTATTGAATGCAATCATTCGCTGAGAAGAATGAGGAACCTCAAGTTCCTTACCAGTAAAATCTGTGTCATAGTCAGTTGCACATGATGCGAGACCTAATGTTCCCACAAACAGCACTGACAATATGAATAGGAAATTAATCTTCAGTTTCATTATTCGTAATTGTTTATACGTTAAAGTTTATCTGCTCTTGGGTTATACTGATAGCGCAGCTTAGACAACACTTCCTTCCATGGACCAGCCTTCCATGTACCATCGTTCTGCTTAGCATTCTTCATCACGCGATAACGATAGTGGAGACGGAACTCCTTGAAGTAAGTAGGATTGGTTGATGCACTACCACCTAACTCATTAAGCAAGAATGTATTGTTATACTCACCAACTGGAGTAAGCATCTCTACCTCGAGAGAATCCTGTTTGTAAGGCTTCAGCGTTACGTTGTAAGCTGATGGATTAGTAACCGTCTTTGAACCGATAGTAGCAACGATACTCTTGACATTGATGTCATGGAGTGCCTTTTCGTAGTTATCCCACTTCTCATCACCAGCAAGGAAACGAACAGCGTTAGCCGCTACTGGGAATGCACGAACCGTATTGGTAGGACGAGTAGTTGACTTTGTCTCAAGGTTAGTAACCTGTGAAGATACCAACTGATAGTTCCAGCCCTCAGCAGTAGAACCGTAAGCATTCTTCCATGTCACCTTAATCAAGACATGATCCAACTTAACACCTAACTTATTATTGTCAGTTGCGAGTGCACTTGCATCGTGGCTAACAATCTTGTAGTTGAGGAAGTAAGTACTGTCTGGTGACAAGGTACCGAGGTTCTTCAACTTGATATCAAAGAGGCACTTGTTTGAACCTGATGGGATAGTACCCGCCATAGCAGGGTCCTCATAGCAGTTCTGTGGCAGAAGACGCGCAAACTTTGTGCTGTCGATATCGAAGTTAGATTTGTTATAAGCATTGAAGAGTGAATCATCATGCGCAATCGTCACGTGATAGTCACGGTCAGCCAACTGCGAACCACTAAGGTTAGCAACCAACTGAACAGAAGCCGTACCGTTCTCCACGGTAGAAAGCTCTACCGTGGTGCGGTCGTAGATACGGTTAGTACCAGCCATCAATCCCACCTTGTGAGGATAGAAGTTCTGCTCAAAGTCATAATTATTACATGATGACAATGCTACAGCAGCTAAGGCACATCCTAATATATACTTGTATTTTTTCATAAATAGTTACAATATTAACGTTATTAACGATCCCAACCTGGGTTCTGATCCATCTTAGGACTCTTCAACAACTCACGATGCATGAGTGGAAGGAATACCATGCGTGGGAGAGCCTTACGGTCGCGGATATTCTGCTCGTTGATTGTTACAAGGTTGAAGAATGGGCCATCGTTGTTACCCTTCTTCTCGCTGTAAACATCAAGACCACGCCAGTTAGAACTGTTGGCATCCTCTGTGAAGTAAGTACCCCAACGACGTGTGTCGAAGTAGCGATAACCCTCATTGAAGAGCTCAACCTGACGCTCGTTCTTGATTACCTCGTCGAAAGCATTCTCAGAGCTGAGTGTTGCAGCTTCAACACCTGGGAGACCAACACGATAACGAATCATATTGAAGTAACGTGCCATAGCAGCCTCATCACGAGTTACGGCAACATCAACAAGTCTACCACTTACATCCCATGTCTTCACAGTCTCTGAACCTTGAATGTGGTTAGCTGCCTCACAGTAAATCAACAAGATTTCAGCATAACGGATGATTGGGAATGGCTTAGGAATAACAGAAGCACCATCCTTACCATGCCAAGAGTCATCTGGGTGGATGTACTTGAATGGTACGTAACCACTAATACAGTAGTCGTTAGGGTTGTTACCAGCTGCGTTCTTACCAGCCTTAGAATCATCAATAGAGTACCAGAAGGTCTGGTTGTTATAACTACCATCTGTGGTAGAGTTCATCTTCCAGATACGACCAGGGAAGCCGATACTTGCATAGAAGCGAGCTGAACGGTTCGTGTAAGCCAATGGGGTACCATTTGCCATATCGCAATCACCGATAGACTTCTTCTGGTTCACGTGCTTGGTCAAGTCTGCCTCATAAAGTGGAGACTCTGCAGGCTTCTTACCATCCTTCATCAAGAAGCAGTCGATTACACGCTGTGGAACTGACATACCACCCCATCCACCATAGTTCACTGGGAATGAGTGACGGCTATAGTTCATTACAGGACCTGAGTACTCGTCAGCCCAGATAAACTCTCTGTTTACCTTTGCTGTACCCTCACCATTGAACATATCAGCAAATGAGTGGTATGGGTCGATACCACCAGCACCATCAGGGAACTTCGCTGTTGGAACAGATGCGTCAAGTGGATATGGATTATCCTTATCAGCATCAACTGTGAAGAGTGTATAGTAGTTGAGATCGATTACCTGCTTAGCAGCAGCTGCAGCAACAGCCCAACGCTTTGCATCGTAGTCCTGATTTACATAATACTTACCATCGCTCTTACGCTTCCACTCACCAAAGCAACGCTTTGCGTAAGTACCACCATTGAAGGTTGGAGAAGCCTGCAAGAGACGAAGACGTGCGATAAGTGCCAACGCAGTACCCTTTGTTGGACGACCGAAGTAAGCAGTTGACTGCTCGCTTGGACGTTTCAAACCCGGAAGTGACTGTGCAAACTCATTACAGATATAGTCAATAGACTCATCCATTGTTGCACGCTCACGGTCATAGTAATCAGCCTTTTCACTGGTTGAGATAACCTCATCATTCACAATCAGACAAGGACCCCAGTTCTGCAACAATACGTAGTAAGCATAACCACGGATGAAGTGAACCATTGCCTTATAGTCTGCCTTATCATTGTTAGACATATCACCAATCTTATCAACATTTGCCAACATACGGTTACAACGGTTGATAATCTTATACATCTGGTACCAATAACCCCAGTTAGGAACGTTCTCTGCATTAACATTACCTACTGTGAACTTTGCACCCCAGAACTCGTTCGTCTGCCAGCGCACACAAATCTCGTCTGACGCTGTCTCACCCGGAGTCCATGAGTTACCCCAAATGTTACCAGCTGATGGGAACATCGTTGGTGTAGCAAAGAGATAGCCATTTGCATTCTGGGCAGAGTGGAAGACAGAGTCCTCCTTGAAGATAGCATTAAAGTTGTCGTCCTGGTCCAGGAAGTTACATGATGTGAATGTCATGCCTGAGAACAGAGCTGCAACAGCGCCCAAAGCTAAAATATGTTTTTTCATTATTACAATCTTAATTAAGAGGTGAAACCTTAGAATCTAAAGTACATCTGCAATGAATAGGTGGTTGGGATTGGATAAGCCGCACCATTAAACCAAGCCTGCTCTGGATCGAAGTACTTTGCGCTGTCGATAGTGAAGAGGTTGTTGATAACGAAGTCACACTCCAATGCACTAAGACCAGCTGCACGCAGCCACTTACGATGACGGAAGACATAACGGAAGTTCAACTCCTGGAAACGGAGGAAAGAACCATTCTTCTTCCAGAAAGTAGAAAGCTGTGAGTTGTTTGCATTTGAACCGTAAGAGAGACGTGGGAACATTGCGTTAGGATTCTCTGTTGATGGATCACCAGAGTACCATGATGGAATCCAACGATTCTTTGGATTGTTTACCATCTTCAATACGTTACCCATCTCACCATTATAGAATGGAATCCAACCGGCATCGTAACCCATACCTACACGGTAGTAGTTAACACCTGTA
Source organism: Prevotella melaninogenica (assembly GCF_013267595.1). NCBI lineage: Bacteria > Pseudomonadati > Bacteroidota > Bacteroidia > Bacteroidales > Prevotellaceae > Prevotella > Prevotella melaninogenica. The sequence continues at coordinate 887,710 of NZ_CP054010.1, forward strand.
TTACCCTTGAAGAGCATGCTTACGGTGAAGTCCTTATAGTTGAACTCACCACCAATACCGAACATCACACGAGGAACATTGTTACCATATGACAATGGCACGCGGTCGTCCTTATTGATGACACCATCACCATTCACGTCACGATACTTGATATCACCGGGACGAACAACACCGAAGGCTGCTGTCTGGTCTGCGCTCTGGCGAATGTCTGCCTCATCCTTGAAGAGACCCTCAGCAATGTAACCACGCAATACGCCGTAAGGCATACCTGTCACACTCTGATAATCGTAAGCAAGCTTATTCTCCTCGAAGTAGTCAACAATATTCTGTGACCATGTATAGTTGGCACGAACAGTAAAGTTCATCTCCTTGTTAATCTTGTGGAAATAAGAGATGTTACCATCTGAACCGAATGAGTGCATACGACCCACGTTTGACTTTGGATAAGTTACCATACCAGCAAACTCTGGCAATGTAACACGGTCCTGGAAGATATGATCACGTGTGTCACGGAAGAAGTCAACGTTCAACTTGATGGCATCATTGAAGAAGTTAGCATCGATACCGACGTTCAACTTCTTAGCAACTTCCCACTTCAAGTTATCAGCACCCTGCTGCTTCTCAACGATACCTGATCCGTTGTAACCCCATGTAGTACCAGCGTGGTTGTTGATAATGGTCAAGTATGGGAAACGAGTGTTTGCAATATTATCGTTACCAGCAAGACCGTAAGAACCACGAATCTTGAAGAAGTTTACGAAAGGAAGGTGCTTCTGTACCCACTTGTATGAAGTTGGAGCCCAACCCACAGCGATTGATGGGAAGAAACCGAAACGCTGACCCTTAGGGAAGAGGTCAGAACCTGTGTAACCGAAGTTCGCATCTACAAAATAAGTAGAGTTATAACCCCATGACAAACGACCTGATACATTCTGACGACGCTTAGGGATAGCTGCGATACCGAGTGCATCACCATTGCCCCACTCTGAGCCCTTTGTGTCTTCCATGTAATAGAAGAGGAGTGCACCGAGGTTATGAGCACCGAAGCTTGTGTTATAGTCTAACTTAGCCTCCATGTAGTACTTTCTCCAAGATTCATTGTCTGAAGAGTACGACATATCTTGCTGCTTAGAACGCAAGGTCTTGATAAGGTCACCTGTTGATGTACGACCTGTTGCGCGATAGTAGTCTGGCCTAACGAAACGACGCTCACTGAAACCTGCTGTGCGGTCGTTAACAGCCTGAACAGAACCCACGAGTCCCTTGAGGATACCACCGAAGCGGTGTGTGAACTTCAAGGTAATCATATTACGACTATAATCAGATGACTTGTAACCCTGATAGTTGAGGGCTGCAAATGGAGAGATAAGGTCGCTCTGACCGTAGGTTGGCAATGTTCCGTCAGCGTAAGTAACAGGGAACATCAATGGATTCAACTGGAGGACATCTGACCATACTTGGTTGGTATTCTTACCACCCGGAGTTGTATAGTTAGAGATGTTACCATCCACACCGAAGTAAAGCTCAGAACGTTTTGTAAGGTTCATGTTGATATTTGCACGATAAGTCAACTGGTCGTAAGACAATGGACGATGGAACTGGTTCTCCTTCTGCTTATAGGCAGCACCCTCATGGCGATAACCTACAGAAACGAAGTACTGTGCAACATCACCACCACCACGCGCACTGGCATAGTAGTTCTCCTGCAAAGAGGTCTTCTTCATAATCTGGTCAATCCAGTTTACGTTTGGATAAAGCTCTGGGTCAAGATTGTTCTTGATGATATCCAACTGAATTGGCGTATAGAGATCTGACTCACCTGACATTGCACGTGCCTCGTTAGCAAGTCTTGCATAATCGTAAGATGAGAGATACTCAGGCAGGCGCTTGATCTGTGACAACTTCACGGTCGCACGAGCTGTAACCTGAATCTTCTCCTTAGAACCGCGCTTGGTAGTTACCAATACAACACCGTTAGCACCACGCACACCATAAACGGCTGTTGCTGCAGCATCCTTCAATACTGAGATGCTCTCTACGTCGTCTACATCAATATCATTGAGGCGACCCTCAATACCATCGATGAGGACCAATGCACCAGCTCCAGCACCGAAGGTCGATACGCCACGTACCCAGAAGTTGGACAGGTTCTGACCTGGCTCTCCAGAAGTCTGCATGGTGATAACACCCGGCATACGACCACCAATCATGTTCACGAGTGAAGTACCCGGGGTACGCAACTCATCCATATTGATAGTAGATACAGCACCTACCACTGACACCTTCTTCTGAGAAACAAGACCTGTCACGACTACTTCGTCGATGGCATTGGTCTTTGCAACCTTGAACTTCACTGAGAGTGAAGGCTCGTCCTTGAGGATAGTGCGCTGTACGGTCTCCATACCGACATACTCGAACAAGAGCGTAGCACCCGGCTTAACCTTTATATTGAACTTACCATCGAGGTCGGAAATGGTTCCTACACCTGGCTCGTTCTTTACACGAACGGTAGCACCAATACAGGGTTCACCTGTATCATCGAGGATGACACCCGCTACCGAGAACTGCTTTGCAGTACTATTATCTTGTGAATAGGCTTGAAGTCCATAAGTCAAAAGGGCAACCATGAGACACAAGACATATAATGTTCTTCTCATATATATCTATGTTTGTAGTATTATTAGGCTAATAGCTATTTAATTGACAATTCTCGTATCACCTGATTCTTCGAATCGGCGACATAAACCGTACTTCCATCGGCACTCACGGCGACACCCGTCGGCCAATTAAACTTGGCTAACTCGACACCACCATCTTGGAAACCTGCACTCTGTGGTACACCAATCGGTGTGGTTACACGTGCATTCTTACCTAACGTTGTGTCAATCATACGGATACAGTGGTTACCTGAGTCGGCAATATAGAGCTTACCGTCCTTGGTGAAAGTCATCTGACGTGGATAGCAGAACTTGGCATTCTTCAATGCTCCGTCTTCCCATCCCTTGCCTTCAGTTACGTTTACTGTACCGAAAGAAGAAATACCTGCGTATGGCTCACCTTGGTAAGTCAGAGAATCCTTGTCTAACAACTGGTCTACATCAACATACCAAATCTGGTGTGCATCGGTGAAAGAGATGAACAAACGGTTAGGCTGTGTAGGGCTGAAAGTACAGAAAGTATCTGAACCACCGTCTCCCTTAGGACCATCCTTACCAACACGCTTCAAGAGCAACTCTGCCTTACGTGTCTTAGGATTAATACGGATGAGCTGCCCCTTAAACATCACAGAGTAAATCATCTGGTCGTTCTTGTTAATCACGAAGCAATACTTCCAGTTGCTTTGGTCCAGGTTTGCATAACCGTTAGGATTGATGAACTGCTGCTTGTGAACAGCATAGCCCTGATCCTTCAACAGACTGTAATACTTACGTCCGCTATCGTCTGGCACATATACACCCTCATAACCATCAAGTGTTGAATAAGCTGGTGCATTGATTTTTTCTTTTGTATTACTATTCACCTGAAGAATTGACAACTGATCTCTCTTCAAGTCAGCTTTTAACACCATACCTCCGACATTCTCATTCTTCTCATTACGGCATTCGATAAAAGAATTACTTCCATTAGCAACAAAACTATCATCAAATCTATGCTGCACGATAAAGATATTGTTTTCATTGTCAACACAAAGGTAACCCGGAGCTGAGAGGTTTGATGTCAACAGTTTGTCAATCTTTGTAGCGTGTGCATCACTTGTCTGTGTTCCAACAATTGTTGTAACAGCAGTCTGTGTGATGTACTTAAAGTCGCGGTCGCCAGCACCCTTAATGGTGTCAGTACCGTTCGCACGTGTCACCTCAAGTTTGATGTTACGCTTGTAAGTCAAACCTGCTGGCACATAACAGTAAAGCTTTTCGCCATTAGATGATACAAGACCACCACGATGACGTCTGCCATCTTCGTCAACATACCAAAGTGCAAGACCTGTGGTATCAGTACCAAAGTTCTTACCCGTGATAATCATTGGGGTAGCAATACCACCACTGTCGGGATAAAAGTCACTAATGACAATCGGTTGTGATGGGTCAAAAGCTGTACCAGCCGTGCCTCCTACCTCTTTATCAGAGCAGGAAACCCATGCGAGCGAGCCCATAAGAACCATCCACAAATAAGATTTGAAAAGTCTCTTCATAGAAACGGTTTAGTTAAATTGATTATGGTTTTTAATTAAATTTTATTCTTTAGGTAAAGCGTTAGTACACTTTTCTGAGTGGCAACAAATTTATATAATTATTTTAGGATATGTATTAGATACAATCATTTATTAACTATTTTTAATAAACAAACCCTTAATTCCGTAAAGACATGTCAACTGCAAAGAGAGACAGAGTAACATAAGAACAAGGGGGTTCCTTTATAACAAGCAACTTGTTTACTCGTAAACTCGTCTAACTCGTCAACTACAAAGAGAGACAAAGTAACATAAGAACAAGGTTTCAATCCTAAACTTAGGTGGCATCCTCATCACTCCAGACTTCTGTATCCCCTCTTTCGTAACTCAAATTCCCTTTAATTCGCAAGCCCAAAAGCCGCTGCAAGCCCTTGAAAAATCACTACATATTACCGTCTAAATCCCCCTTAAAATTACGAAAAAAGACATCTAAAAAGCGACTTCGCAACCAGCAGGGAATCAAGCGGTTATAAAGTAGCAAAGTAAAAGGTGCTTAATTGGACTCCAAAAGGGCGTTAGTAAGGGTCCAAAAGGGCGTCTTTAAGAAGCCTAAAGGGCGTTAATTGAAAGCCAATTAACGCCCTTCTGAATGATAGCGAACAAGTGGACAAGTGGACGAGTGGACAAGTTAGACAAGTAGACAAGTAAACAAGTTGCTTGTTAACTCCTCTACTCGTCAACTTGTTCACCCGTCAACTTACCATGTTACTTTGTCTTTCTTCGCAAGCAACTTGTCTACTCGTCAACTTGTTCACCCGTCAACTTACCATACAAGCAACTTGTTTACTCGTCAACTTGTCTACTTGTTAACTCCTCTACCAATCACTTCACGAGCATCTTCTTGCCATTACGGATAACAACACCCTTATGACTCTTGCTAACTGCCTTGCCTGAGAGATCGTAAGTGGTAGCTGATTCGTTCTTGAAGATAAGGGCGTTGATGCCAGTAGAAGTCTTCTTAACCTCTGTAGGAACGAAGGTAGAGCCAGCATCCTTACCACCAGTCCAGTAAGCGAGGTTGCCGTCAGCACGATAGTTCAAGCCGAAGCCCTCTGGATTACAGATATAGAAACCTTCATCATCATTTGGGCTTATTGTCACAGTCCAGTCGCTGGTGTAGCCTGCAGGTAGGTTGTCAGCAGGCAGAAGGGTAGCGTAAGTGTTACCGCCAGCCTTAGCTGAGCCCTTTGGAGAAGCCGATGCGAGGACCATTGTAGGACCCATTGCCTTGTTGATGAGGCGGAAACCGCTGTAAGGATTACCTGTCAATGCCCAAAGAGCATAATCAGTAGTGATGTAAGTCTCGTCAATGAAGTAAACGTTAGGTGTATAGTTTCCCGACGAAACCCATCTTGGCTGGTTGCTCACCTTGAGGTTATACCAAGTAGTGTCAGTTGGTGTAGCCACCTTCATTGGGGCTGTCCATGTAGCATTAATACGTACTGTAGCTGGAAGACTTGTGATGGTTTGCTTGTCAGCTATCAGTTCAACGTAATCTCTGCTAAGTCCCTCAGGAATCGTTACAGCACCTGTCTTCGCACCATTGACAACGGTTGAATATACAAATTCATTGTTGAAGTAAACCTCGTAGGTCAAAGCTGTCTTCGCATCAATGAAGATACCCTCAAGTGATACGTCACCATCAATCATCTCAGCAGGGAGGGTAAAGGTTCCATCAGCATTGAAACGCTCGCGTGGAATCAGCTCGTCAACATACTGATAGGTGCCGTGGCTGATGCTATCACCAGTGAGGTTGTAGCCGTGACGCACCTTCAGACCGCTGAAGTTAAAGCCATGTTCAGGCTTCATCTTGATAGTGTAAGGCTTACCGAATGGGATAGAGATACCGTTCAGCTCAGTACCATCTTCTGCAACAACCTTACCATTGAGTGCACCTTGGTAAATCTTCACATTGTCGCCATGAACATTCAGGCGCACATCGATGGCACCACCGCCATTGTTAAGGATATGGTTGTTGTTCTCAATGCTACCTCCTGCGTCTGCAGAGTTCCAATCCACCTTGTAACGCATACGGTAGAAACCGTGCTGAAGGTCGCTTGGAAGGGTAAATTCAGGCATAACGAGGGTGTTACGACCATTACCAGAAATCTCTGTTCCTGCGCTGTTGAAGCCAGAGTTTTCATCCTCTCCACCGAGGAAAGAGTAAGCCAACAACTCATTACCAGCGTTGGGAACAATCTGTCCGCCTTCTACCTTTGGCTCAAAACGACCGTTGTTGTTCAAGTCAAGATAAACATAGCTGTGCATCCAGATACCCTTGTACTGAACAGCTGGGTTGAGTGTCTCGCCCGGTTTAGCCAAGAACGCCTGCTTGCTGAGGTAGGTGTAAGCTGGAATTGAAGTGGTAATGTCGCCATAGACATTGAATGTCTGGTCACCAAGGCTGATACCCTTGAGTCCACGGTCTGTACGCGAGCACTTCGCATCCTTGTTATAATTCATCGGATAGTCCTCACGATTGGTTGTTGTGAAAGCCTCGTTGTTTACGACGATATTGTCGATATAAGCAAGGAAATCATCTTTCAGACCGTTGGTATCCTCGCAATCGACAACAACTACAAGACTATGGATTTCGATGCCACCTGCTCCCTTAACTGGGAAAACGGCATCTACCCACTTATTTGGCTCAACCTCTCGTGTTGAAAGCTCCCAGAACTGCTCTGTGTCAACGCTCTGACCCGCACGGTCCGTACGCTTTCCGAGTCCGATGAGCATCGTACGACCTACCTTTGCCTTATGAATCATCACGTGAACGTACTTTGTTTCTTTTGTCAAAGCGAATGGCTGCTTAAGATCGATGCGTGCACCGAAAGTGTTTGAGCCAAAGCGTGAACGCTGGAAGCCCAACACATTGTCAGAGGCATTTGGTGTAGCCTTTAGAATTTCATCATAGTTTTTATCGATATTGCTTACTACTTGCACGTTTCCTTCCAGTACAGCAGCTTGTTTGTTTTGGCTACGGAAAGGCGACTTCAGCCAAGTGTCGTAGACACCTAACGCCTTATAGTTCTGATTTTCAAAATCTATTCTAACCTCTTCTGTGGTCTGTGCATGGAGCAAAGAGGTGCAGAACAACAAACCACAGGTAGCTAATATATTCTTTTTCATATTGTTTTTCAAGTCAAACGATTAATAAATTGCAATCTCACTCATTACAGGACAAGCCTTAGCATCCTTGATATGAATGCGGATAGCCTTAGCATCATAGCCCGAACCATAGCTATTTGCGGTACTTCCGTTGAGCGGAATGATACGTTTATAGCCGATAGTGGTTTGCTTTACTTTGTTGGCAAGTGGCTTCCATGTGCTGCCATCGGTGGTATATTCGATTGAGAAACTCTTTACACGCTGTCCAAGTCTTACATACTCCTGCAAGGTTACGTAGCGAACAGTCTGTGGGCTGTTCCATTTGAAAGTAAGGGTAACATCCTTTACATCGTCCTCTGCTGCCCAGTAAGTATCTGGATTCTCATCAATGAGGTTGTTAACAACATAGGTACGTGTCGCTCCGTTGGCACGTGTGTTAGTAGCTTCAAGAGTAGCAGTCTTGGCAAGATTGGTCTTGAAACGGCTCTTCAACATAGTTCCGAATTCCTTCAGACGACTCACTTGGTTCTGTGGTATTCTTCCACTTCGGTCTGGAGGACAATTCAAGATGAGGGTTGCATTGCGACCAACGGTCTCTAAGTACATCTGGAAAGTGCGTTCTGCCGACATTGGTTCACAACCAGGATGCCAGAACCAACCTTTGTCTGTAAACTTAGCATCGCTCTCGCCAGGGAGCCAGAACCAACCGTTCTCTGTGCCATACATACCATTGCGCTCAGGAGCAAAGCCACGATTCTCATTACACCAGTTGGTTTCGCCTGCCCAACCGTCCTCATTACCAATCCAGCGTGCCTCACCACCGACACCCCAAAGGATGATATTTGGGCTGAGTTTATGGATAGAATCACGGAGGTTTGGTACGTCATAATAGGTTGCACGGTCAATATTGATGGTCTTATTCTTACCACCATAGTAGCCATTACCACCATTTGCACCGTCAAACCACATCTCAAACTGATCTGAGCCATACTTTGCAAGCTCTGCACACTGCTTCAAAAAGACGTCCTTCACGTAGCTGTCCGTACCGTAAAGACCACTGTTTCGGTCCCAAGGAGATACGTAGAAGCCATATTTCATCTTCAAATCCTGTGCTGCTTTAGCAAAGAGTTCAGCGATATTCACCTGTGCATTAGGGCTTGATGAGTTCGAACTCTTATGATCTGTAGTCTCCGTAGGCCACAAGCAGAAACCATCATGATGCTTCACAACAGCAATACCGCCCGTCATACCAGCCTCTTTCACAGCCTCTAACCACTGTCTTGGGTCTGGCTTTGCTGTTGGAGCAAAAGTATTCACATCTTCATCACCATTACCCCATTCCTTATTAGTATAGGTGTTCATACCATAATGGAAGAAGGCATAGAACTCTGTTTGTTGCCATTTCCACTGACGGTCAGTGGGTACAGGGAATACTGGACGAGGTTCGTTCTCCGCATTGGGAGCGATTTGCGTCTTAAGGGTCATAACGGTATTGGTCTGAGCAAAACTCGTAGCCGATGCCGTTAGGGCAAGTGCAGTAAGCACACCGTGTAGAAATCGGTTATTCATATTAGGTTTTTTAGTTCAGCAGCACTTTAGACGTAACATTTTATAAATATTTGATTGACAATGTTTAGTTTAGGTTTTTTGTCATTGCAAGCAACCTGTTTGCCTCTGTGCTGCTATATCAAGGCACCAAGTCGCTCAAAAGATAGTCGCAAATATACAAATTAATTTGGGTATTCGTGTAACTTGGACTATAGTTTTTTTTTTAGTGGGCGTAAAAACACGACGAATCATGAGTTGATTCTTCATGTTTTCTCTTATCATCCCACCTGCTTATTACTACCATAAGACTTCGAAAAATCACTACATATTTACCGTCTAAATCCCCCTTAAAATCACGAAAAAAGACATCTAAAAAGCGACTCTGTAACCAACAGGGATTCAAGTGGTTATAAAGTAGCAAAGTAAAAGGTGCTTAATTGGACTTCAATAGGGCGTCTTTTGCAAACTTAAAGGGCATCTTTAAGAAGCCAATTGGACGTTAATTAACCCCTTAATGAGCATCACTTGATTTTCAAGTAAGTGAAAAAATCTGACAAAACAGAGCAGAGTGACAAGAGAACAAGTAAATAACGATAAGAGTTGACCAACTAAATAACGTTAAGAGCAGACTAACTAAATAACGTTAAGAGCAGACCAACTTAATAACGTTACGAGTAGACAAGATACTTGTAATTACACAAATAACTCCTCTACTCGTTCACTTGTTAACTAACCACAAGGGGTATCCCGCATTTCACGCCCCTCCCTTTGGGGGAGGGGTTGGGGGTGGGGCTGCTATCTCTCTCACACATTTCACTCCCCTCCCTTTGGGGGAGGGGTAAGGGGGAGGGGCTGGTTTATGGGCTGATTTGTGGTTGGTTCTACTTTAACTCCACTTCCTCCAACTGCTTATCCACCAACAAGCCTTTGGCGGTCTGTGGCTTAACGGTGAATGGTTTGAGGGCTTTCATACGGATGACGAGGAGGTCGGCATCGCCATTGAACGTATGGTGGTCGCCCACATTCACGAAGGTTGGATAGAGAACCTGAGAACCATCGCTGTGATGACGGTCGTAGGTGAGGTTGCGCATTACCATTGATGGGTCGGTCTCAACCTTAACGAACTGCAATTCCTTCGGACTATATGGGAAGATAAGGTTGAAGGCATTGACCGACTGCAGGTCCTTACCCTTCACCTTGATGATGACATCATCGCCTGCAGCATAAGACTTACGGTTATATTCGTAGTAAACCTTACCGCCAACAGGGGCTACGTCATCGTCGTTCCAACCATCCTCAAGGTGCATGGCTACATTCGAAATGTCGTAAGCATCAATGAGACCGTTGCCGTTGATGTCGCCACCAGAGATATAACCATCGAAGTCGGCATCGCCCTTCTTAAGTCCAGTATAGTTCATATAAGAGGTGAAGTCGTTCTCGTCTACCTTACCATCGAGGTTGATATCGCCCGGCAGAATAGTCTTTGTGCCCGGCACTTTGAAGACATAGAACTCACGACCAGAGCCGAAGTTGCCGACAGCTTCCTTCACGCTCACCTTCACATAACGTGCCACTGGGTGGGTAGAGAGCGTCACTTCCTTCGTTCTACCATCACGAGCCCACTGCTGTGGACCGATTTCTGTCCAGTTTCTACCGTCTTTGCTGACAGCGATATCGCACTTCGTAATCGTACCGTTACCGCCATTTGCACGTGGAACATACTGCAGTTTGTCGAGCGTGTTGGTGCTATGGAGGTCGACAGTGAAGTCGAATGGCACCGCCTTCGTATAATAATAGGTGTGCCAGATGTCGCCAGTCGTACTGAAATCAACGAGTCGGTGGATCTCGAAACCTTCCATATCACGGGCGGTAGAGGTTGCGGTAAGTCCTTGGATAGCATACTCTAATGGGTTGACAGCCGTCTTCACGTGCAACGGCATCCACTCACTTGCACCCTCGCTATTGACTGCACGCACCTTGAAATCATAGTCGGTGGCAGGCTGGAGGTCGTCGAAGAGGAGCGAATTGTGGCGGATAGTGGTATAAGTCTGACCATTGAAGGCTATCTCATAGTAGTCAGCATTCTGCACAGGCTTCCACTTTGGAGTGACACTATACGACTGAACGTCAGCCTCGAGGAGTTCTGGAGCTGTCAAGGCACCCTTCTTTCGCAAGGTTTCATTAGACTTATTCAGACGTGCGAAACCCTCCACACGGAGTTCTACAGCCTCCTTTGTGATGTCGCAGGAAGCCAAACGCACGATGATTTGGGCATTTTTAGTTACCAGTAGGCGTTCCATCTCGCTGTTAGTCGTTGAGAAACGGTTAATGTTCGAAGCCTGAACATACTGCCATGTGTTATCACCCTGCTCAGCCTCTGTGAGTCGAATCTTCTTCCCACCGATAACGGCTGTGAGCTTCTTTGGCTTTGCATTGGTGTTCAGATAGAAGGTTGTTGACTGATTTTTCACCATTCCATCGAACGTTCCTTCGGTCTTGTCGATACTTACGGTCAGCACCTGCTTATCGTTAAGATCGGAGGTGATGCGGGTTGTTGCCTTCTCATTAGAGAGATATTTCTGAGTTGTACCGTCGTCATCATAGAGTGTGAACTCGGTCTTGCCATCTGGATAGAGTTCAAAGACACGACGGTTCTTGTCAATCTCAGAAGGGTTATTATTCGCGTTGACCATCGGAATGATAGCACCCGACTTCACCAAGACAGGCAACTTCCAGATGGGTGCGAAGTAATCGTTGAGTACGCAACCACCTTCGTAGGTAGCACCCGTGAAGTAATCGTACCATGTTCCCTTTGGTAGGTAGATGCCATTGCGCACGTCGTTGCCCTCCTTATCGGCTGCCGTGTTCTGATAGATAGGTGCCACGAGGAACGAAGGACCATACATATATTGATAGCGTGTAGCACTGCTGTGGGTATAATCGTTGCTATCATCAAGGAACATCGCACGCATGAGTGGCTTGCCTGTCACCGCCTCATGGGCACATGAGTAGGTGTAAGGCAGGAGCATAGACTTGAGTTTGAGGTAAGAACGGTTGATACTTGTGGCTGGTTCGCCCAAGGCTTGTGGATACTTAGGGTTACTACCCCACCCATCCATATTCAACTGCATTGGTGTAAAGGTCTTCCATTGGAAGTCACGGATGTTCACTGAGAGGTTCTTTCCGCCGAAGATACCGTCCATATCGCTCGTAATATTACCCATTCCGGAGAGTCCAGAGCCGATATAAGTTGGGATGTGGAAACGAATATACTCCCACTCGCCACCGGTTTGGTCGCCCGACCATACACCGCCATAACGCTGTGTACCAGCCCAGCCGTCGAGGGTGATAATGAACGGACGTGCATCGCTGCCGTAGTAAGGCATGATGTTAGCCACGTCAGCAATACCATTGAGTCCAAAGGAATAGCCCGCACCGACCCATGCTACGTCGGTCTTCAAGACACGTACGCCTGCATCACGCACCTCTTTGACGATATCGCGTTGCAAGAGTGCAGGGATGCTATCGACTGGGTGAAGGTTTGACTGTGTCCACAAACCTATCTCTACGCCCTGCTTACGCGCATAATCGCCAAGGCTCTTGAGGTTGGCTATATTACCATCAAGGGTGGAAGTTTGCCCATATCCAGCTCCGTAACCATCGTTAGGAAGAATCCAACCCAATGGCATATCGTCTTTCTTATAACGGTCGATAACGGCACGTGCAGAGAACTGATAGTTCTGCTTTTCGCCATTCAGACTTTCCTTGATACCGCCATTGTCCTTCTGACTTTCTACATATCGCTTGCCGTCCTCAAAAAGGATTCCCTTGCCTTCTTCGGTTGTCTCCTTCCAATAGTCTCGGTTGTAGGCATTGAGGTGGCCCTCATAGAAAGCAAACTTTGGCAATAAGACGGGGTTACCGGTGAGCTGATAATAATCTTGAAGCAAAGAAACTGGGGTTGTATCAACCATCAGGAAGAGGTCGAGATAAGGCATTTCGTGACTGATTGTCACCGTGTTCTTATCCGTACTTCCGAAGTCGTAGGCACCGGGCGCAAAGGTGTAAGGCATAGCAGCATAACCGCCCGTTGACCAATAGAACGGAGCTGGCGAAGCAACACCGCCATCGGTCCAGCTGTTGGTATTGACAATCTCAATGCGTTTGCCACGATGGGAGAAGCGACCATTTTGTACACCGCCACCATAGAAATACTCTCCTGCTGCATTGGCGAGGGTAACGGTGGTGCGATTCTTTTGGAAGTCGACTCCCTTCACCTCCTTAATAACCTCCTTACCATTGCGAAGGTCGGTGACAGTCATCAGCCCTGTGTTGCGATCGAAGCGCACACGCACCTCAGCCGTTGCGACTGCCACGTCGGCATCGGTCTCATTAACGCTCAGTCGTCCTGCGTTCTTACGTGGATTATCGAGGAGAATACGTGCTGGAGGATTACTAACAGGATCACGAACGATGCCACCCTTTGGGTCGCGGAAAAGGCGAAAGACATTCTGACCATAGAAGTCTACAGTCATCACGCCACCGTCGCTATAAGTAATCTCTACCGTTGTTGGATTGATTTGTCGAATACCACTCACTGCCTTTCCGTCAGCGAATGCGGTCTCTCCCACTGCCAATAATAAGGCAGCAAGTAAAATCTTGGCTTTCTTCTTTTTCATTTTATAGATCTTGTCGCCCGTCCCCAAGCTTAGGTTTACTTGGTTCCCGAACTCCTTTTGGTTTTTAGCTAATAGTTGTTTTTGTTACTGAGTGGCAAAGATACACCATATTTTTATAAACTACAATTATTTAACTAAGAATTTTTTAACTAAAAACTTCTATACTTTGAACTTTGAACTTTGAACTCTTTTACCTTTGAACTTTGAACATTGAGCTTTGAACTTTATGATTAGAACTACGAATTGCACGAATTTCTCGAATAATGTTTGCGATAATGATTCGTGTCATTCGCGTAATTCGCAGTCTTGTCGATTCTGGCTTCATTCTAAAATATGTCATTGAAGTATATGTCACTATGTCATTCTGTCTTCGTGTCATTCGCGTAATTCGTAGTTAACTTTATGGTTGGAACTTGGGGTTTGAAACATCCTATTTGGGACTTGAAACACAGAGGTTTTTAGCTTTTTATGCGCTCTGTTATTACTATTCATTCATTAATTATTCGTTGTCTAAATAGGTCGTTTGGTATAAAAAAAGAGCGATTAAAGTTGACAGACTCGGAAATAATTAATACCTTTGCACCCAGAAAGATTGTAATAATTACAGAACAAGAACACAATAGATATCCAACTGACTGTCAGTGGGTATAAAAGCGATTCTATTCGTAATTCGTACACATATTATTATTATAATACAAGAACATTATACAAATACAAGAACATTATGAAAAAGAAATTTATTTGCACCGTTTGTGGTTACATCCACGAGGGAACAGAGGCTCCAGCAGAGTGCCCAGTATGTCACGCTAAGGCTGCGAAGTTCAAGGAGTTCAACCCAGAGGCTTTGAAGGGTACTAAGACTGAGCAGAACCTTAAGAACGCTTTCGCAGGTGAGAGCCAGGCACACACTAAGTATCTCTACTATGCTTCAAAGGCTAAGAAGGACGGCTATGAGCAGATTGCAGGTTTCTTCGAGGAGACAGCACGCAACGAGAAGGAGCATGCTAAGATTTGGTTCAAGTTCCTCCACGAGGGTGATATCCCTACAACAACCGTAAATCTCGCTGACGCAGCAGCTGGTGAGAACTACGAGTGGACTGATATGTACGAGCAGATGGCAAAGGATGCTATGGAAGAAGGCTTCCCAGAGTTGGCTGTTAAGTTCCGCAGCGTTGGTAAGGTTGAGAAGCACCACGAGGAGCGTTACCGCAAGCTCTTGAAGAACATCGAGGACAGCGTAGTATTCTCTCGTGAGGGCGACTGCATCTGGCAGTGCCGCAACTGTGGTCACATCGTTATCGGCAAGAAGGCTCCAGCTGTTTGCCCTGTATGTAACCACCCACAGAGCTTCTTCCAGGTTGAGGAGTCAAACTACTAAATCGACGCAATAATAATTCCATAGCGTTAGTCACATACCGTGCCAAGGTCTTTCTGGACCTTGGCACGGTTTTTTGTTGCAAGTAGACAAGTGAACGAGTAGACGAGTAAACAAGTTAGACAAGTAAACGAGTTGCTTGCAAAGAGAGACAAAGTAACATGAGAACAGATTTATTCTTTATAACAAGTAACATGTCTACTCGTCTACTTCCTAACATGTGAACAAACTTATCCTTTATAACAAGCAACTTGTTTACTCGTCTAACTTGTCTACTCGTCAGCCATCGTAAAAATAATTCACAGACTGAAAATCAGAAGGGCGTTAATAGTGTTCAAATTAACGCCCACTTGGCTTGCAAAAGATGCCCTTTAAGACCCTTACTAATGTCCTTTTGAAATCCAATTAAGCACCTTTTAGTTTGCAGCTTTATAACCTACTGATTTACTGTCAGTTGCAGAGTAACTTTTTAAGTAGATTTTGTCGTGACTTTGAAGGGGGATTAAGCGAGAATAAGTAAAGATTTTTCAGAGTCTAATAACAGTCTTTCTTATCATTATTGCAAAGTAATACCAACTACGAATTTCACTAATTACGCTAATGTTTTTTTATCCTTTGAACATTGAGGTTTGAACATTGAACTCCTTTACCTTTGAGATTTGAACTTTGAACATTGAACTTTATGATATGTACCTTTTATGACTACGAATTTCACTAACTACACTAAACTTATTGCTAAATAATTCGTGTTATTCGCGTAATTCGCAGTTAAGCCAAGTTTAACAGGCAAAATTATTTTTCATAAATTTTGGGGATAGTTCTACCAGATAAGCTACATAAAAAATGAGAAGAAACCCAAGCAGATTTACGATAAGTTAAAATTAAAACACTCACCAGTCAAAAAGAATAAAATTTGTAGATAAGTTGAACCTAAAACACTCACCAGTCAAAAAGAATAAAATTTGTAGATAAGTTGAACCTAAAACACTCACCAGTCAAGAAGAATAAAATTTGTAGGACACAGAGCCCATAAGAAGAACGAGGAAAGTATGGTGATAGTTAGATTTAGACGAAAGTAGGTGTTAAATTTGGGTTAGTAAGATATTATATGCTTTAAATACCGTATATAGTAACTATTTTGTATATTTGCAAACAAAAAGAGATAACTACGCCTAAGTGAAATTATAAAACAAATAGAAATGAATACTTTGAAGATATCTATAATTACTTGTTTTTCAATACTATATTCTCTCACATCTTTTGCAGAGGTAAAATCGAATGTCAGCATTGAAATAGGAAGCTTCGACTCTATACCATCAGAGATAGATGGTGGATGTTGTGTCTTTTATAAGTATCCAAACAAAATGCGAAATAAAAGCTACATAATGGTGAATGACCTTGCAACCACAGCCTACATGGTGATTAATCGTCGTTTAGAAGAGTTTACTCTTGTATCCAATTGGAAAGACGTATTTTGGTACAAGAATAAAAGGTTTACTTTAAAAGTGACAATCAACCATACACAAAGCAAAGGTGATAATGAATTCTATAAAGTGAAAGGCATTCTTATTGTGGAAGATCGTAACAAGAATCAACAGAAACTATCTTTTTGCGGGAATTGTAGCTGGTAGTTTATACTTTGTAGTATTTGATGTAATTGATGTCTTACCCATAAATAGTATATGAATAGCAGGTGTGGGGGGATGAGCATTCGCAAGTCCATACACATTATGTCCTAAGACTCTGTTGGCAATTGGGTGTCTCGCTGACTATTGCTTCTTATATACCTACAATTGTGTTTAACCCTTGAGCTTTGAACCGTCACTACATCGGTAATTATAATTATAGATTATGACGTACTGATGAGAACTTCGTTCGAATAATTGTGAATTATGGATTGTGAATTCTGAATTATGTGTCAAGTCATCAATCATCCCAATTCTTTCCAATTCTGTAAACATTGGAAAGAATTTGAAGGTTTATAAGGGTGTTAGTGGACGAGTTAAACAAGTTGACGAGTGGACAAGATGCTTGTGAAAAAGGGTAATAGATGATAGCAAAAAGAAAACGAGTGAATAAGGGGGCAAGTGGACGAGTTAAACAAGTGAACGGGTGGACAAGATGCTTGTGAGAAAGGATAATAGATGATAGCAAAAGAAAACGAGTGAACAAGTTAGGAACTCATTCACTCGTCATCTAAAATATGCTCGTATGTTACTTTGAAGTGGATGAGTTGACAAGTGGACGAGTTGACAAGTAGACGAGTTGACAAGTTACTTGTTAACCTATCTACTTGTTAACCATGTTACTCTGTCTCCTTCACAAGCAACTTGTTAACCTGTCAACTTGTTAACCATGTTACCATGTCTTCTTCACAAGCAACTTGTTAACTCGTCTACTCGTCAACTTGTCTACTTAACCAACCTACTTCCGTGTAAGTTTTGGCTGCACATAGACCTCACCGATACCACGATAGGCACCCATGACTGGCTTGGTATCGGAGAAGCGGTTCCAGCCGTAAGAGGAGAAGGTTTGCTCAGAGGCAAGTTTCTGTGCTTCCTTGAAGACGAGGTTGCCAGCATCGTCAATCGCTAAGAGGATGCTTTCCTGCGTACCATTGATAGCTGTCTCGTGCTCCTTACTGAAGTCATCAGCAACGATGACAGAGATAAAGTATTCGTAGACACCCGTCTGCACCTCATTCTTTGCAACGACCTTACCATTGGTCATCTTGAAGCCCTTGCCTGGGATGAAGTCTACTGCCCACGTGTATTTGTTATCAACGATGAAGTTTGCCTTATTGGTACCCATCGCCTCGATGCGTACGTCGGAAATCTTCTTAGACAAAGTACGGTCAGCATTTCGCATCTTTGCAGTCTGCTTGTATTCACCAACGAAGTCTGATAATGAAGCCTGAACCACCTTCAACGAGTCAACTAAGCCCACAGCCTTAGCGATAACCCAGCCTACACGTGCCTTACCCGTCGTATTCTCAGCCACCTTTACGCCTACTTCGTTACCTTTCTGCTCAACGGTAATCCAATCGCCCGTAGTAACATAGGTGACAGGTACGTTAGCCGTAGCAATGAGCGTCTTCTGAATAGCCTTGTCATCGGTGAAGATATCCTCACCAGCAGGCAGACCGAAGGTGACACCTTCCTGCTGAACGTTAAGGGTGATAGAGTCGCCCTGAAGGTTCTTAATAACGAGGAGCGTGTTACGCGATTGTGGACTGGTATTTGTCGTTGCAGTCAACTCAAGTGTCTCTGCTTTCTTCGTAACCGTCAGCCACGCATCTTGTGCATAAGCCTGAGCAGGTTCGGAAGCCATCTTCACCATGTTTGTTCCACCAATCACGTTAAATGCTGTCTGTGCCTTTACGACATTCAATCCCGCAGCGTATTCAGGCAGTTCGTTATTGTCGTTGCTGCATGCCGTCCCAAGAACGGCAGCTGCAACGAGTAGGAATATAGAAATATACTTCTTCATAATTAATTAATTTTCGTCATGTACTGGATATTTGGCAATGTGAAGGCAAATACGTAGTTGCCTTGAGCATCGGTGACAGGCTGGAGGTCTTCGCCATAAGCCACACCGAAGAAGGAGTCTACGGCATGTCCTGTAATCTGACCACTGTCTTCAGCCTTAGCACGCTGCATATCTTCATCCCATGTGAAGAACAAGCTACCCTTTCCTTCACCGAAGAGTTTGCCCTCCTTCTGCGATGCTGGAATCATTACGATACCTGCTGGATACTTATAAGTAGGGTCGGTCACTGGCTGTCCAGGAAACTCGAGGTGGCCCGTAGCAGGGTCGTAAGTCAAGAGAATCTCATAGTTGATATTATTAATATTCAACTTACCCTTCAGCGTATTCGCCACAGAACCCTTTTCCAAAGTAAGCCTAATACGCTTACGTAGGTTGGTCTTTAACTGCCATTCGCCAACCCAGAAGTCAATGCTCTTATGGCTCTTAGGCAAGAACTGAATGATTTTAAGGTCGTCTTGTGTCAGCGAGTGATCGCCATCATTCCATGTGAAGCGCTGATACTTCTTGTTACCGATGACGATAGGTTCACGAAGAACGATACCTGTATTGGTCGTACAATAAGGCATCTCCCACTTCTTATCGCCCAAGGTAACAGTAAGACGTCTAACCTCCTGCGTGAGGGTTCCCTGTCCTAAGGTGTCATTACCCAAGACGAAGTCGTAGGTCTCAACGTTCATACCCTCCATTACGGTAACAAGACCGAGCATATACTCTTCCCAGTTAGTACCCTTTGGCAGGCGTGTGAGGACCATATCGTTGTGCCACTTGCGACCACGCACGAAGATGCTGTCGTTAGTAGCACGGAGGATAGAGAACTCATAGTCGCCCTGCGCACCGTCAGGACTACCCAACCAAGTCTCAGCCAATGGGTGAATCACTGCGTTATACTCATTGAACGACAAGGTAGGACCCAAGTCTTTCACTACACCGTAGCCCGAAGTAGCCTTTGCCTCAACGTCCTTCACGTCACCCATAGCGGTAACATGGCCGTTCTTGAACTTCAGCAACAGCGTGTAACCACCGTAGCTATAGTTCTTTCCCGTATAATACTGCATTACCCAACCATCCTCTGACGACTCTAAAAGTGCCTTATAGTCAGCAACCTTCTTCTCGATTCGCTCAGCCGCAGGGAGGTCGAAAGTGGTCTTATCGTCATGCAGACACGATTGCAAAGAAAGTGTCAGTACGATAGCCATGAATAGTAAATATACCTTTTTCATTTGCGTATTCATTTACTTTTATCAGGTTCTGAACTTAGTCTTTCACACTCTCTCACACCCTTGCATGGGGAGTTTCAGGCTAAGTCAGAAGCCCTTGTTTATTTATTTATTGATAATATGTACACTGCCCGTTCTCTTATTCCAGTGTGTTCAGGTCGAGTGTACCAATCTTTCCACCTCTTCTGAGGATTGCATTGCGCAGCAGTTCGATGTCAACATTCCACGAATTGCTCATGTACTCGCGAATTATCTTCAGCTTTTTGTTGATAATCGTACCGCCCTTGTTACCCGCATTCTTCATGATTGTAGCCCAATCCTCTGGCGTACTGGTCACGTAGATAGAGTAAAGTTCGGCGATATCCTCAGCAGGATTCTCCATAGAGTAAGCCGAAACGAAGCCCATGCTCTGCGCCTTCTTGTCAGGGATAGAAGTCCAGTTACCACTTACGTAGTCAGAGCGTGAGATATTATCATACGACTCATCGTAAGGCTTCTTCTGATTAAGAATGTGCATGAACTCATGGTGCATTGTGTGGAAATAGTAGTTATTCATACTACCATAATCCTTCAACTGCTCATCTGTAAGTGCATTCACCTTACCTAATCTAACCTTATAACCACCCTCAGCACTACCTATTACCTCCGTACGATAACGTGTGTAACCCGGAGTACCTGTCACTAAGATGATACGTGGGGCATTCTCCTTGATGAAGTCAAGTCCGACGGTCTCTGCATAAGCATCAAACCACATATACTTTGTGAGGATCGCTAACTTCACCGTCTTTGCAGAGTCGGCAGGAACGAAGTTGTAAGCCTGCTCGGTCTCCTCTGTCTTCAGACGATACTGGAAGTCTATATTATAAGGCATGGTGTAGTTCTTGTACAACCACTGGTCGAAGGCATTACGCTCCACAGCCTTCGTTGAGAAGATAGAGTCACCGCTTATCTTGTCATCACTACATGAAGACAAGACTGCGCAACAGCTGACAAGAGCGATTGTAACCAAATATAAATACTTTTTCATAACCTATCGTTTTAATTATTACGTGGATTAGGTTTCACACCCGCTGTGATGACGTCCTGTGGCAACTGAATAGCCAAGCGTGGGTCGCCAACCTTCATAGAGTCGGTTACGGCAGTAACGTTTGACTGCACATCAACCTTTCTACGATACATTGTGATACCATAACGCTTAACATCCTGCAGACGGAAACCCTCGTGGATGGTAACTAATCGCTTCAACTGTAAGAGACACTGCAAGAGAGGTTCCTGTGTGGTAGCCTCAACAGTGAACAATGGATTGAGTTTCTTCTTTGGTGTTGGCTTTGTTGGTGTGTAATAAGCCATTGAACCATAGAAGTCTTGAATGTCTGCAAGTGTGAGTTGCTTTCTATTCTTTGAGAAGACAGTCAACTCGGTGTTGATATCCTTCAACGCCTTGTCATACTGACCTAAGAGGGCATAAGCCTCAGCACGCTCAAGCAAGGTAATGTCTGTGCTGAACACAGCATACTCACCGTAAGGTACTCCAATCTCAGCAGTTGCGTCGATGACCTTAGGAACGTAAGGGATTTTACGCAAGCAATACTTTGACACACCGTTATTATATAAAACGGTATAGTTCAAAGTTGAACCACTGTCACCCCATGGACCCGGTGCCTGCAAGGTTTCGTTCTTGCTAATCAATTCGCCATGCGCATACTTGCTACCAGCCTGAATAGGAATACTGATAACTCCCCACTGTGAAGGAACTGGCAACAACATGATGTTCGCATTGTTGCTTGCATTCACAAAGGCGTTTGGCTGTACGTTACCACTTGGACCCAAGCGGTTCCATTCTGCCCAGTTGCGGAGGATGTCTGCTGGCTGATCGCCCAATACCATGTTAGCATACTTCACCGCCTTATCATACTTCTGTGCATAGAGATAGAAGCGCGTTGCGAAAGCGTAAGTTGCCTGCTTGGTGAAGTGGAACTTTGGCTTCGCATACTTTGTACCGACAAGAGCGATACCTTTCAGCATATCTGCCTCAATCTTCTGATAAAGTTCAGCAAGCGTACCACGCTCTATCAGTCGACCAACAACCTTCTCTGGCTCTGTTGGATAAGGCAAACCTAACTGGTTAGCAGCCGTAGTCTTGTCGTAAGCCTGACAGAAGACGGTTGACAACTGGAACATTGAGAACGCTCTGCAGAGCAAAGCTTCGCCCAACTGTGCACGATAGTCTTCCTCTGACTGCGCATCCTTGACAGTATGCTCAATGTATTCAATTGCCTCATTACAAGCTGAGATAGCCGCATAATGCGCTGACCAAAGCTGATAAGGCGTCTCCGTATTGCTTACGTCGTCAATATCTTTCCACTGATAGGCCTGCTCTTGGAAACGGTCGAACGCACTCCATGTACTATGCAGTTGCTCGTCAGTATTGTCCGAATACATCTCAGTGAGGTAAGCTGGGTGTGCTTGTGGATAAGCGCTTACCAACAACTGGCTCACCTCCGTAGGGTTCTTGAGGTCCATGCGGCTGTCTGGATACTTGTTAAGGAAATCGTTACACGATGTAAGTGCAAGCGAAATCGCAGCCACTGGTAAGTATATAATATATTTTTTGACTTTCATCTTCGTATGTTTTAAAGTCCAAGTTTTACTGTTAGCGTAAATTGTTTTGGCATTGGCGAAGCAACACCACCCACGTTATAGAACTCTGGGTCCTGACCATTGAGTCGCTTGTCAGCATAGAGCAGGAAGAGGTTGGTAGCTTGAAGCTTCAACGATGCATTCTTAATCATACTGTTTTGGAACATCTGTGCAGGGAAGTCATAGCCCAAAGAAATCTCCTTGAGGCGGATGAAGTCGCCCTTTGCAATACGTGCATCGCTGTAGTTATAGGCGTTGTAGCCCAAGCGAACATTGGTGTTTGCCATGTATTGGCTCTTAGAAAGAATACCGGGAACATTGGTCTCAGCCTCTTCACCTGCTGCCATCCAACGGTTCTTGAACGCATTGGTCATTGAAACGAGATCGTTATAACGTGCGCGGAACTTAGGATCAAGGCGTACTACGTTACCGAAGGCATAAGTGAAGAATACATTCAGACGGAAACCATGATAGCTGAACATATTGCCCACAGAACCTGTATGGGTTGGATCAGTTGGACCTTCATACTTCAAGAAGTCGGTCTTTGTACGCTCTTGGAAGTTGATATCGTCGGTTGTCACCTGTCCCTTCTCATTGAGAACCATTGGCATACCCTCGCTATTCAAGCCCATGAATGGGATTGAGAACAAGGCACGAGCAGGATAACCCTTCTTGGCAAAACCATTACCGCTTACTAAACTCATCACGTTTCCTTGGTTGAAGAGCTTTGTAATCTCGGTTGTTGCATAAGAATAGATGAAGCTGGTTGTCCAAGAGAAGTTCTTCTTCTTGATGTTAACAGAAGAGATACTCAACTCAAGACCATTAGAATTCATCTCGGCAACGTTGGCTGCACGAATAATCTCACCACCCAAACCAGCTGTTACCATCGGACCAATTTCGTCGAAGTTTCTACGTGTATAATAGTCGAAGGTAACACCTAAGCGGTTGTTCCACAATGAAGCATCGAAACCAAGGTTCAACTCGTTCTTCTTCTCATAGGTAAGTGTTGAGTTTGCCAACTCGCTAAGTTCAAGCTGTGGCTCCTGATCTTCTGCAAAGAGACGGAAAGGAGTTGAAGCGGTGATGATAGCGGTTGAGTTGCTATAAGACGCATCTGGAGGTGTACCTGTAAGACTGTAAGAGGCACGCAGGGTAAGTTTGTTCAATGGAGAGAGCTTATTAAACCAGTTCTCCTCATGTACGTTCCATGCACCAGACACGTTCCATGTTGGCATCCAGCGTGCGCTTGAGTTACGACCCATCTGGTTTGATCCCTCATAACGAAGTGTACCATTGAATACGTAACGGCCCTGATAGCTGTATGTAGTGTTACCATAGAAGGCTACACTGCGTGAGTTGGTTGGGTTAATAGTATAATAGGTATTGCCCGACTCCAATGCACGCTTGAAATACTGATAGATATAGAATGGAACCATACCAGCATCATAACGCAAACCAGCTCCCTCGAAGACATTGCGCTGACGTTCAATACTCTTCAACTCCATACCACCAAAGAGGTTCATGATATGCTTCTCGGCAAAGGTGTGGCTATAGTTAGCGGTTGCACGAATGTCATAATCGCTCATGCGGTTGTCACCCTTATGATACAAACCACCATATGGCAACACGGTCATTGGCAACACGTAAGGGTTATTAGGGTCCTTATAAAGATACTTGTTAGCATCGCGGATAATTCCGTTTGACATCGCACGATAAGCCAATGCCTGATTAGAATTGTCCTTCACAAAATGCTCCTGTGTTGAAGCCATATACTTGAACGCACCCAAGACTGACAGTTCCAGACCCTTGACAGGCTTGTACTTCAATTCCAATTGGAAACGGGCATCGAGGGTGTTGAGGTCGATATAGTTGTTATTCAACTCATTGAAGATGTTGAATGGTGCATAATTCGCTACGTAGGTTGCTGACGGATCAAGTACACGTGAGGTGTTACTTGCGTAGGAATATGGGTTGATATCGAAGTCACGCTTCACCTCACCACCTACGACGTCGACGTCCTGTCCCAAGGTTCCTGGTGCACGCTGCTTACGATAAGCCGCACCACCTATGAGGTTCAACGACAGCTTGTCTGACAAATGCTGTGTGAGATTCACATTGAGCGTATAACGATTTACGTTGCTCTGCTTATACCATCCCGGGTCTAACAATGCACTGAACGATGCATAGTAGTTTGACTTCTGTGTACCACCGCTCAAACTGATAGAGTGGCTCTGCATAATATTAGATGAGAACAACTCCTTAAACCAGTTGGTATTGCGGAACTCTGCACGCTGGAGATAGCGGTTGCGAGCCTCTGTGGTGTTCTCCAAAGCAAACTGACCAGTGTTCGCATTGTACTTGTTTATCAACTCGTACATCTTACCATACACACCATACTCGCTACCATTAAGCACGTCAGAGAAATTCAACCAGCCCTTGTCTGCCAACTCTCTATAAATACCCATCTGCTCCTTTGAGTCGAGAATGTCGAAGTTGCTATAAGAGGGAACGAGGCGAGAGGTGAACTCACCGGTATAGCTGATGTGTGCCTGTCCCTGCTTACCTTTCTTGGTAGTAACAACAATCACACCCGCCATCGCACGCGCACCATAGATAGAGGTTGCCGAACCGTCCTTCAAAATCTGAAAACTCTCGATATCATCGGCATTAAGACCTGCTATTGCTGAAGAGATAAGGGTCTCAGGATTACCTGATGCCAAGTCGTCTGCACCCACATTGGCAGCATCTTCCATGATGACACCATCCACAACCCACAGTGGCTTACTGCTACCATAGATAGAGGTGGCACCACGAATACGAATCTTTGGTGACGTACCGAAGGTTCCGCTGACGTTCTGAACAGACACACCCGCTGCCTGACCTTCAAGCGAACGACTGATATCTGCCACACCACTCAGGCGTGCCTTCTCAGCATCAACCTTGTCGGTAGCACCCGTAAACAAACGACGGTCAGTGCGGGTAAGACCCGTCACAACAACCTCGTTCAGTGTCTGAGTGCTTGACTTTAGCACCACCTTCATGTCGGTAGTACCCTTCAGCGTCTGCGATGCCATACCGATGTAGCCCACAGTGATCTGAGGATTAGCAACGTCAGTGGTAAGCGAAAACTTACCATCAACATCGGTCACTGCACCCGACTTGGTGCCCACGACCATAATGGTAGCACCGATAACAGGCTCGTTATCGTCGGCCGACACTACGGTACCCGAGATTTTAGTTTGTGCCAATGCCGTGCAAACGCACATAAAGAGCATGGCAAAACACATAAGTAACTTTTTTCTCATAGAACATTGTTATATTTAGTCTGATTTTATTTAATGCGGTTATTAAAACTCTTTTCTTTCTTATTAAAGGACAAACAAAAACGCTCTCTTGCGCCTTCACACTTAGCCATTATACAAAGTCATAGTATGAAAATATCTATAATTTTAACAAACTTACAATACATACATATTATATATATGATGCAAATTTAGCAAAAAATATTCAAAAAACAAGTTATTACAACATTTATGACACATTTATACATAATTAACAGTGGAGAGAGAGTACGTCACACGGAGAAAAGGAGAGTACAGAGGTTGATTCATTTGTTTATTTTCTCACAGATACCACAGAAGAACAGAGTCCATAGGACACACAGAAACCTAACGGTTATAGATGACACAGAACATTAAAACAGAAATCCTGCACAAGCAACTCGTTTACTTGCTAACTTTTATTGTCAGTCCAAAAACTTTGAATAATTTTCATCTCTCTTATTTTATTTCTTAATATCCGGCAGGCGATTCATTTCGCTGTTATTGATATTTACATCCGTTCGTTTGGCTTTATGCTTTCCAAAATTATACGTTAACCCTACACGTAACGAAGTATTGTCATTATCTATGTTATTTCTGAACATATAATCGTTGTATGCCACTCGGTTATGAGCTTTGGTACCTCCAAAGATATCCTGCGCCAGAACATTCAGCAAGAGCTTATTCTTTAGGAGATTGATTTTGCAGCCCAAACCTAAGCAATCGATATTCCCAGTATGAAAAGATTCTTCCACTCCCGGAAATACATGATAATAATTTGCAAAAATGGTCATAGCCTTGTAGCGATAACTAAGATTTGCAGAGAGAGTCGTGTTCAAGCTCTTCAAATCCGAATCATCCAGTTCTTCTGCCATAGACTTGGCCTTCAGATAGTACATAGAAGCACTTGTATACAAGTTGAATTTACCCCACGAGAAATTATAACTAACATCTCCGCCGTAGGTGTTTATGGTTAGGCAGTTCTTGGGATAGTACTTGGTATATAAATCATCAACCACTTGTATCAGGCTCTGTATGGCGTCAGAAGTGTGATAGTAGTACAAATCTACATTAAGGTTTCCCTTAAAGACATAGTTAAACTCTAAATTATCCATGATGGACGGAACAAGCCTGTCGTTTCCTTCCGAGTAAGAATAAGTGTCGCGATAAACCTTTGTCGGATCCATATTGTTCATACTTGGCCGGTTGATTCGCTTGCTATATCCTAAAGAGAAGGAATGGTCGTCGGAAGGATTATAGGAAAACTCTGCGAACGGAAACCAATGATGATATTTATTGGAAACGGTTAAACCGCCAAGCGTTATCCCATTATTGCTTGTATGCTCATAGCGCAACCCTGCCTTGGCATAAAAAGGACCAAAGTTCCGGTGAACATCTGCATAGAGGGCCGTTATTGTTTCTTTGAACAAGAAACCATTGCTGCCTCCGTAATCCGAAATGTTGTTCGTTCTGAAATGGGAGTACTTGCCACCCACCTCAAAGTTCAGCCACGTAAAGGGAAGGTTTAAGTCTGCGCTGAGAGTATTCACCACATTGCTGTAATTGTCCCAACTGCTCGAAAAGGGGTGAGCCGAGCCAGAATCGTACACCTGGTTGACATCATCGCTTAAATGAATGTAATTATAATTCAGCGTTAGCTTCTTACCTATGCTGTCCAGCTTCCATTCCACATAAGGGGAAATCGTTTCCAAACGATACTTGTCGTGAGTCTGCTCCGAATAGGTGTTCGACGGATAAGAACCATCACTGAAGTTCATTTCGCCCTTGTGAAAGCCCTTATTACGAGAACGATTGAGAGTGGAAAAGAATCCTATTTTTACATGCCCTATTTGATAGCTGCTATTAAGATTCTGGCTCAATATGTCATAGCGGTTAAGAGTATAATCGTTCGTAACACGTGTGTATGTCGGATAGATGTAAGAGCTTTTCATCTTCTGAGGGCGTTTTTCGTTGGAGTTGTCGACTTTGTACTCTACCGAAAAATTACCTGATGAGAACGACAAGTCAGCTCCCTCCTCGGCTGCAAAATGAGTGCGTTGTGTCAGCAAGGTGTGAATTTTTCCATCAAAACCTACCGGCTTGCTTTTTAGGATAATGTTCAGCACTCCGCTGTTACCCGCAGCATCAAATCTGGCAGAAGGATTTGTAATGAGTTCTATTTTACTAATGTTCTCAGAGGGTAACGTACGCAAATACATATCCAAATCCTTTCCCTCCAAATTAACCCTGTGTCCGTCCACCAATACAAGAACATTGCTCTTTCCTATTATCTTTATCTCCTCGCTTGTCGGGTCTATGCGAGGGATATTATGAAGTAAATCGCGTGTACTGAACCCCTGGGCAAAAGGACTGTTCTGAACTAAATATACAAGTTTTCCGGCTTTCTGACTAAGCATTCTGCGCTGAGAGGTAACCGTAACCTCCTTCATTGTGTATTTCTTTATTTCTAAAGGAATATCACCCAAATCGGTGTCGGCTTGCACATCGAGGGTGTCGGTCTTAAGAATATCGCCCAACTGTCGGTATCTGAACACATACTTGCCCGAAGAAAGCGAAAGAGCAAACCTGCCTTCTTCATCCGATAAGCTGCTGGAAGTGACATCCCCGCCAAGAGGGCTTACTAATATCTCAGCGGCATCCAAAGGAGTAGTCCTGTCTACCTTCTCCACCAACCTCCCCTTCAGCTGCCATTGCTGGGCATACATAGGCTGGCTCGATAGTAAAAGAAATATAAAACTTATAGGTGTGAACTGCAAAATTGAATGTAAAGATTTTACCATTATCATATTACATAGTATTTTTATATTAGGTTCATAAAGCATATATTATACTAAGGTACAAAAGTAGT
The DNA here is from genome assembly GCF_013267595.1 of Prevotella melaninogenica. Taxonomy (NCBI): domain Bacteria; kingdom Pseudomonadati; phylum Bacteroidota; class Bacteroidia; order Bacteroidales; family Prevotellaceae; genus Prevotella; species Prevotella melaninogenica. Next base: position 916,249 of record NZ_CP054010.1, read on the forward strand.
AAAAAAATATTGAAAGAACAATCTATTACTGTTTTTACGTCATTTTTTATGTTGAGTTGATGATTTTATGAGTGCTGAGTTTACAAGTTGTTTGTAGACAGGGTAATAGAAAGACAGAGTAACATAAGAACGTTTTTGTGACGAGTTTTTGAGTGCATAGGTCAGCAAATGAGAACAAACAACTCGTTAACTTGTCCACTCGTTAACTTGTCCACTCGTAATTTTGTTACTCAAAAGAACTTTGTTCATCTGTTACTATGTCTTTCTATTATCTTGTCTATCTTCGCAAGCAACTTGTTAACTTGTCTACTGGTTCACTTTTCCACTTACCATGCTACTTTGTCTTTCCATTATCCAGTCTTTCTTATCAAGCAACTTGTTAACTTGTCTACTGGTTCACTTGTCCACTTACCATGTTACTTTGTCTTTCTATTATCTTGTCTATCTTCGCAAGCAACTTGTTAACTTGTCTACTGGTTTACTTGTCCACTTACCATGTTACTTTGTCTTTTATTTATCCTGTCCCCACCCTGAAAAAACATTACACTCCCATATACAAATCACCTTAAAAAGCATACAAAAACCTACCTCAAGAGCGACTCTACAACCAACAGAAAATCAAATGGTTATAAAGCCGTAAAGCAAAAGGGGCTTTATTGGACTTCAAAAGGGCGTTAGTAAGCGTCTTAAAGGGCATCTTTAATAAGCCAAAAGGGCGTCTTTGAGAAGCTAAAAGACCATATGTTGAAACATAGTATGTAGAAAATTATTTACAAACAAACACCCCTCCACAACCTCCCCCTCTCTGTAGGAGAGGGGGTTGGGGGGTGAGGCTTTTTAAGAGTCTTCAGCAATTTGGAGTAATACCGTTTGAGATTAATACTTTGAAAAAAGGTCACACAGAGAAATGGAGAGCACAGAGGTTTTATATAGCAGAAATCGTTAGGCACAGAGGCACCGTTGGTGCGTGGAGGAACAGAGGATATTTGCGAGTTTTATTAATGTTTTTGTCTACTTCATTCCAAAGCAGTGGTTTGCAAGATTCCTTAAAACGTTTATTACTAAAGTTATCAGCAACACGTACACTACGACTCTGTCGCTCTTTGTGCCTTCGGCACCTCCGTGATATTGTCTGCTTTCACCTCCGTGCTCTCCCCCTCTCTGTGTGACTTTTATATATAGTAGGCTTAATTTATCACTCCAAACTCCTGAAGAACCAAAAATATTCTCATTTTCCGTAGAAAAGTTGTAATTTTGTAGCCGATAAACCCATGTTAGACAAACTTGCTATCAATGCTCATTGAGGAGATGAAACGTTTTAAGGAGTTATTTTTTATACCGATACTATTCGTATGTCTTTGTTGTCAGGCAAAGGCATCTGCTGTATTGCAAGATAGCATACAGCTTGCGGACTCAATAAAAACGGTTGATAGTTTAAGCCTTGTTGCTGACACAGGTTTAGTTCCCTCTATAAAATGTGTTCCTGCGGAGGGAGAGGATAAGTCTTGTAACACTTGTAAACCGCATTTTGATAGGATTATATATACTTGTGCACCACTTATTATAAACGGTCTTATCATGAAAGGGCAGAGTAGGCAATTTCGTGGTTTGCGAAATGACTATATACCAAGATTTGATAGGAGTTTAGATAACTACACGCAGTATCTCCCTGCTGCCGTTATGCTTGGCTTAAAGGTTAGTGGCATGAAAGGTAGAAGTAGCTGGGGGCGTATGCTTGCCTCTGATGCTATGTCGGTAGCGTTGATGGCAGGTATTGTTAATTCGTTAAAATATTCTGCTCAAGTAGAGCGTCCAGATGGCACGGACCTACGATCTTTTCCTTCTGGGCACACAGCGACGGCCTTTATGACTGCTACCATGCTGAATAAGGAGTATGGGTATCGGAGTCCGTGGATAGGTGTCGGTGCTTACACAGTGGCAGCTGCGACAGGTTTAATGCGTATGGCAAACAATAAGCATTGGCTGAGCGATGTACTGACAGGGGCAGGCATAGGTATTGTGGCTACAGAGTTGGGCTATTATTTTACGGATTTGATATTTAAGAATCATGGGTTAAGAAAGGCTGATGTAGAGGAAAAGTTTGATAAGCTGCAGAAGCCGTCATACGTTGGTCTTGATTTTCTTATTAATGAGCCGTTAGGTACGTATCTCAATGAGAAAGGCTCAAAGGTTAAGGTGTCGCGTGGATGTACCTCAGCTGTTGAGGGAGCCTACTTCTTTAATCCCTATATTGGTGTTGGTGGGCGGTTCTCTGTGACGCGTACGTCAGTCATCGTAGACAATGTCAAGGCCGAAGATAATGTCTTCGATACGTGGAAGTTAGGTGGAGGTGCTTATTTCTCTTATCCGTTATCAGAGCGTTGGCTTCTCGGTAGTAAACTCTTGGTTGTATCTGTGTTTTATCCCGACATAAAGTTAACGGACGATTTGATTGATTCTCATCATGGAGTAGGTTTTGGAACAGGGCTTTCACTGACCTTCAGAGTTCGTCAGCATTATAATGTTCGTTTCCTTATGGACTATAATCTCTTACCTTATCGTGTGTCAGGAGTGCGCACTTGTTTTCATTCTTTAGGATTAGGCTCCTCTTTTGTCATTAGTTTTTAACCAAGAGTAACGTTAAAAACAAGTCCAGCACAAGCAACTCGTCCACCCGTAAATTTGTTACTCAAAAGAACTTTGTTCATCTGTTACTTTTTCTTTTATTTACTCTGTCTACAAGCAACTGGTTAACTTGTCCACCCGTAAATTTGTTACCCAAAAGAACTTTGTTCATCTGTTACTTTGTCTTTTATTTACTCTGTATACAAGCAACTGGTTAACTTGTCCACCCGTAAATTTGTTACCTAAAAGAACTTTGTTCATCTGTTACTTTGTCTTTTATTTACTCTGTCTACAAGCAACTGGTTAACTTGTCCACCCGTAAATTTGTTACTCAAAAGAACTTTGTTCATCTGTTACTTTGTCTTTTATTTACTCTGTCTACAAGCAACTGGTTAACTTGTCAACTCGTAAACTTGTCAACTCGTCTATTATCATGAATTATACCAGTAATCATAATTATGAATTTTGAATTATGAATTATGAATTAAAAGCATTATCTTTGCACCGCTTAAATGTATTTCAGATGAATAAACAGTTTTTATTAGCTGCCTTATGGCTCAGCCCTTTGGGATTGTATGCACATAAGGCTAACGGGATTGGTGCGGTAACATGGAAAAACGAAGCGCCAAAAGAAAGAATGATTCGGGGCATTGATGAGGACAAGACGCACCAGCGTTTTACACTCAGTGGATATGTGAAAGACCGTAACGGAGAACCACTTATCAATGCAACTATCTACGACCTCACCACACGACAAGGCACGATGACGAATGCCTACGGACATTTCTCGCTCACATTGGGCGAAGGACAACACGAAATAAGGTGTAGCTACGTAGGATATAAAACCCTTATTGAGACCATTGACCTATCTGCAAACCAAAACCATGACATCATCTTGCAAAACGAAGCACAGTTGGATGAGGTGGTTGTGACGACAGACCTGAACTCACCTTTGTTGAAAACGCAGACTGGAAAACTCTCTCTCTCACAGAAAGATATTAAAACGGAGTACGCACTGTTGAGTAGTCCGGACGTTATCAAGACCTTACAGCGTACGAGCGGTGTGGCTGACGGTATGGAACTTGCCAGCGGTCTCTACGTTCATGGTGGTAATGGCGACGAAAACCTCTTCTTACTCGACGGCACACCTCTCTATCATACTAACCATTCATTAGGTCTTTTCTCCTCGTTCAATGCCGATGTTGTGAAGAATGTCGACTTCTACAAGAGCGGTTTCCCAGCACGTTATGGCGGTCGTCTGTCAAGTGTCATCGACGTTCGCACGGCTGATGGCGACCTTTATAACACCCACGGCAGCTATCGTATCGGCTTACTCGATGGTGCCTTCCATATCGGGGGACCTATCAGAAAGGGTAAGACATCCTATAACTTCGGTTTGCGTCGTAGCTGGATGGACCTCCTCACGCGTCCTGCCTTTGCAATAATGAACCACAAGAGCGACAATGAGGATAAGTTGAGTATGTCGTATTTCTTCCATGACATAAACTTCAAGTTGACCAATATCTTCAACGAACGTTCGCGAATGTCGCTGAGTGTCTACTCTGGTGAGGACCGATTGGATGCAAAAGACGAGTGGCACAGTAACAATAGCAGTGGTTATAATGACGTAGACATCTATGTGAATCGCTTCCACTGGGGTAACTTCAATGTTGCCTTAGACTGGAACTATCAGTTCTCACCGAAGCTCTTTGCTAACTTCACAGCCGTCTATACGCACAATCGCTCAACGGTTAGCAGCTCAGACGAGTGGAGATTTACACGCCCCGGAGAGAAAGAACAACTAACATTGACCTCTCATGGCTATCGTTCATCTATTGATGACATTGGCTATCGAGCAGCTTTCGACTTCCGTCCAAGCCCGCGTCATCACATTCGCTTTGGTCAGGACTATACCTATCATCGCTTCCAGCCACAGACTTACAACCGTTTTGATAACTATCAAACCAATAGTGAGGCAAAGGCTGACACGATTGCGACCCACAGTTATAATAAGAATGTGGCACATCAGCTGACCTTCTATGCCGAAGACGAGATGACACTCAACGAGAAATGGAGCCTCAACGGGGGTGTGAATGCCGATGTCTTCCATATTAGCGGTAAGACCTTCGCAACGCTGAGTCCACGTCTTTCGATGAAGTTCCAGCCAACGGAGCGTCTGTCTCTTAAGGCAAGCTACACGCTGATGAGCCAGTTTGTACACAAGATTGCCAACTCCTTCCTCGATCTTCCAACCGACTACTGGGTGCCAACGACGGCTCGACTACACCCGATGCGCTCTTGGCAGGTGGCAGCAGGAGCTTATATGAAACCTAACAAGCACTGGTTGCTCTCGTTGGAGGCTTACTACAAGCGTTCAAGTCATATCCTACAGTATTCAAGTTGGGCAGGATTAGAGCCACCAGCTGCCAACTGGGACTACATGGTAATGGAGGGTGACGGTCGCTCTTATGGTGTTGAATTGGATGCTGATTACAACATTTCCAACCTCAATCTGCACGGTTCTTATACCCTCTCATGGACTGAGAAGAAGTTTGATGACTTCTACGATGGTTGGTATTATGATAAGTTTGACAACCGTCATAAGCTCACCCTCACCGGAAGATGGAACATCACAAAGAAGATTGCAGCCTTTGCAGCATGGACATTCCGCACGGGTAACCGCATGACAATCCCTACTCAGTATATCGGATTGCCTGACGTTCCAGCGCAGGAGCAGGGAGGATTGACCTTTAACTCATCTGATGACAACACGTTGAACTTTGCTTACGAAAAGCCTAACAACGTTATCTTGCCGGCTTATCACCGTCTTGACATCGGCTTCGACTTCCATCATACCACCAAGAAGGGGCATGAGCGCATCTGGAACCTCAGTTTCTACAATGCTTATTGCCACCTGAACTCACTCTGGGTACGTGTGAAAATCGACGGCAATAACCAGATGAAGATAAAGAACATAGCGTTCATCCCTGTGATTCCATCGTTCAGTTACACATTTAAATTCTAAGTTTCGAACATGAAAAAGATATTTTTCCTCCTCTTCCTTGCCCTATCGGTGATGAGTTGCAAGGATGATTTCAGTGTCAGCAACCTGCCTGATGCAAAGCCAAAGTTGGTTGTCTATTGTATGCCTTCTACTTCCGACACCACTTATATCACGGTGTCACGTAGCATACCTTTGAAACAATATAACACAACAGAGAAGAATGTGATGATTGATGATGCAGTAATCAGCTATCAATTGAACGGACAAACGAGGACGGTGACTGCCTTGGGCAATGGTCGTTATCGTGTCGTTGGACAGCAGAAGGCGGGCGATAAGGTGCAGTTGCGTGTTGAAGCGCAGGGCTTAGAGGCTGTCGAGTCATCTACGGAGATTCCACAACCGATTGGTATCAGCAATATTGCCACACGTATGGTACGTATGAAGAAAGACCCTTCGGCAAACGTAGAAGACTTCCTGCAGCTGCAAGCCACCTTCACCGACCCTGCCCAGACACACGATTATTATGCTGTGCGCGTCAAGAGTAAGAAGTTGCGCTACCTTTATATTACCTGTTTTAAAAATATGGGTGGCTATATGCAGGAGGTGATGAGCTACTATTCTTACGCTGACTATATGGAGGGACGTAAGAGCAACAGCTATGATAGTGTGGCTGTAAGATACGACTTGGAAACAGCGTATATACCTATCTCAACGGCAAGTGAACCGCTTCTGAACCCATTGTCAGACATTGACGATGATTTCGACTTCAGTAGTGACTTTTATAAGCAGTTCTATGTCTTCGATGATGCGACAATCAATGGCAAGACTTACACACTTCGTCTGAACGTTGAACCTTACACTGGAATAAAAGATGAGACCAAAGCGTCTTTGGCAGAGCTCAAGACAAAATATGGTATAGAGGAAGGATTACAGTTAGAGTTCTATCACATCGCCCCAGCCTACTACCGTTTCCTACAGGCTTTGAACGATGTTTCGAACAATTCCCTTGCTCAAGCGGGCCTCTCTACTATCCGTACCACCTACAGCAATATGCTGAATGGTATGGGAATCTGTGCTGGGTTTAATATGAGTATCAAAAAGCATTAAGCCAGCCAGAGCCTCACCCCCCCAACCCCCTCTCCTACAGAGAGGGGGAGTGCTAAAAACAATTCGCTTCGAGATTACTTAAAGATTTTCCCAATCAATAGGGGAAATTCGCTATCTACTCTCCTCGCCATTCCTCTCCCCAAAGGGAAATGTAAAGCATAAAGAAATCCAGCCCCTCCCCCGCTCAGAACCAATGGTCACTGACCAAAGGGAAGTAATGAGAGAACGGGAGTGTTGGCAACAATTCGCTTTGAGATGATTTAAGGTTCTTCCGTTAAATGCGTAGATTATTAATAGAATGAGATTAATCCACATACATGGTATGATTAGCCCTAATTAGATGGTTTTACAAGGGGGGTGATAAACTACATGCTAAATGTAATTAGGTGCGATATCTATCTGTCTTCTACAAACAACTTATTCCCAAGGTTTATTTTTTTTGTAAACTCTTTTCACATAGTTCAAAACCAATACATGCTCTTTTGACTTCTTAAAGATGCCCTTTTGGCTTGCAAAAGATGCTCTTTAAGACCCTTACTAACGCCCTTTTGAAGTCCAAATCAGCACCTTTTCTTGTCCTGTTTTATAACTAATTGATTTCCTGTTGATTATAAACCTACTTTTTTACATGTGGTTTTACCGTAATTTATTGATGTTTTATTTGAAATTATGTAATGATTTTTCAAAGCCTAATTAGCAGATTTTCGAAGTCTTAAAATAGAATGTTTTTCAATGTCAGAGGATGATAATAGGATAGATAGTTGACTATCTTAGCTATATTTTTGTTTAATGAGTAACTTTGGTTCTTCCGTTAAAGCAATACGAAAAGCGTCCACATATTTAACGGAAAACCTGATTTAAGAACTTCTTCTATCAGTAGGGGGATCACGCATTTCACTCCCCTCTCCATTCGGAGAGGGGCTGGGGGTGAGGCTTCTTTTTTTTAAAACTCCACCGTCACCCTACCATTTATCTGTCGTCCAGTGAGGTAGTTTGGAACGGCATATTGCTGTCCGGCGATGTCTGTCACCCAATAATACGAGTTGACGTTATTGATACCAAAGAGGTTCAGACAGTCCAAACCGAGCCAGATATTCTTAAAGATTGTGTTGCGATGACCGTCGTTATTGTCTAATAGGCGATAGCTCATACCGATGTCGGCACGCTTGTAAGCTGGCGCGCGGAAGGTGTTATTCTCCAATTCCTGATGTGGAGCAGAGAATGGCAAACCGTCTGCATAAGCCAATTTCAGCGACATACGCCAACGTGTTGTACCTGGGAAGAAGTCCGTGAAATAGAGGTTGAGCGCATAACGTTGGTCGGTTGGGAGCGGAATACGCTTACCATTCAACTTCATACTCGTGTTCATCACACTCAGCGTCAGCCATGAGTCAGCACCCGGAACGAACTCACCGAAGAGTTTAAGGTCGAGACCCGTTGCGTGTCCTGTGGCTGTGTTCTCACCGTAATACGTCACCTTCACATTGTCAACTGAGTAAGGAACGAGGTGTGAAAGTGCCTTATAATAAGCCTCCGCAGTGAACTTAAACGGACGACCTAACATCTCAAAGCGATAGGTCATACCTGCCAATGCGTGGATAGACTGCTGTGCGCGAATCTTTTGATTGAGCGTTGCGTAGGTGACACCATTGACGATTGACGTATCGCGAAGTTCCTTATAGAATGGTGCCTGATAGTAGATACCACCTGCAATGCGGAAACTAAGGTTACGATTTCTACCCGGTGTGATGGTCAGCGATGCACGTGGAGAGAACAGGCTCTCGCCATTGAAGTCCCAATGTGCAAAGCGAACGCCATAATTCAAGGTGAAGAGGGTAGGAACAGTGTCACGTGTCTGGAAGTTCCATGTGTCCTGCAAGTAGCTTTCAAAGCGTTTCGCCTTGAGTTCGTTACGAGCGCGAAGCGAGTAAATCATCTTCAAGTCACGCCCCGTATGCGGAACGTTATAACCCGCTGAATCACGGTATTCGTATTCGGCAGAGTTCTCCTTGATACGCTCAAGTTTATAGGTCACTGCGCCCTCAATCTTGTGTTTGCCAGCCCGATGCTGCATCATCAGCTTCAAACTCTTCACGTCAGCGTTGAGATAGTCGCGAGAATGCTGCATATACGTACCCACACCGAGGTTTTCCGACGTCTCCGTCTGTGTCAGCCAGTACTGTCCTTGAATGTCATAACGCTCCTGCTCCTTCGTTGTGAAAGCCGATGCAAGGAGCGAGAGGTCTGTGCGAGAACTCAAATGGCGTGTGATAGCCAACGAACCGAAGAAAGTTCGGAAGAGGTCTTTCTCCTGTCCATCGAAGTAGACACGGAACTTCTTCACGTTCTGCAGCGTTCCGAAGTTTGTCTCACGGTCTTCTGGCTCGAAGTTATAATGGTTGTCAGAGATGTTTCCGATGAAGTCTACCTGCCAACGTTTGTTGGGTTGCCATGAGAGATAAGTCTGATAATCAAGGAATGACGGACGATATTCGCCCTTTGTCTGGAGTGATCCGAGGAGGTAACGATTGGTTTTATAACGCACACCATTGGTCCATGTCAACTTCTTCGTAGCCAATCCGAGGTAGGCACTGGCACCTAAAAGGGAGGCAGAGACGGATGCTTCCGTCTTCTTCGGGCGTTTATAGGTGATGTCCAAAGCAGAACTCATCTTGTCACCATATTTCGCTTCGAATCCACCGGTTGAGAAACCAACACTCTCTACCATGTCGGGATTGATAATAGAGAGTCCTTCTTGCTGTCCGCTTCGCACAAGGAAGGGACGGAACACTTCTATGTTATTGATATACACAGAGTTCTCATCGAAGGTACCACCACGAACGTTATATTGTGAAGATAGCTCCGAGTGGGTTGAAACACCCGCCTGAGTCTGTACCATTTCTTCGACAGCATTGCCCGACGTAGAGGGTCCTTGTTTAGTTTTTTGAATATCCAATTCTTCCGTTGTTCCGTGCTGTTTGGCTTTGCCCTGCACTACAACCTCCTCCAATGCGTTGTCGTCAGCAAGCTGAATGAGTAGTGTCTGCTTTCCCTTTGGGCGCACAAGAATCCTCGTCTTGGTCTTGTAACCAATCATAGAGAAGCGCACTTTCACGGAGTCTTCACTCTGCAACTGCATATTGAACTCGCCTTTTAGGTTGGTCATCGACAGTTTTCCTTGCGTAACAACCATGACAGAAGCCAACTCGATAGGGTTGCCTTCCTTGTCGGAAACCTTCCCTTGAAGGGTGAATGATTGTGCCAGTGCCAGCTGCGCTGTCACCATGAACAATAGTAGTAATATGTATTTCTGAATATCCTTACGTTTCATACATTATATAACGACTCTTTCACGAGTTTATTGTAAGTATCTTGCGAAATAGAATGTATGTAAATATTATTAAGTATAGACTTTCAGGATACTTTTTCCTTCAGTGGTATTCAAAACCCAACTTTGAAAAAACATTCATAATATGATAAATTCCTCCGAAAGAAGTTATATTCTCGTTTTTAATTGCTACCTTTGTCATGTTAGATTTTTGTTTATTTGTTAAATTTGTATTACCACGATAGGTGAAAATTCTGACATCTCCAAGTGTTTTGAGAACTTTGTTTGTCAGGCACTTGTATTTCCTAAATGATTTTACGCTGCGGAATTAAGGTATAATAGAATAACATGGCAACAATTCAGATAAAGAATCTTGGACCAATCAAAGATACTGGTTTAATCAATCTAACCGATGTGCTGCTTGTCATCGGTCGCCAAAGTTCTGGTAAGAGCACCTTCATGAAGGTGTTATGCTTCTGCCGTTGGATAGAGAAGAAGATAATGACTTCTTTTGATAAAACAATTCAGGCATATACACACAACAAACGTTTTACCAAGGATTTGAAACAATTTTACCGTATTGATGAAATATATTTCAAGGAGGACACCGAAATCATTTATGATGGTGATGTGGTTACTATCTCACTGACAGGTGTTAACCAGAATGCTAAAATCAACCGCAAGCAAGAGGCTTGGGAGGATAGGTATAATTCCAAACTGTCCTATATCCCAGCTGAAAGAAATCTCGTTTCTGCCATTCAGAACATCAATGACACGTATAAAGCAAAGGAAAGGGATTCCATCTTCAATTTCATACAGGAGTGGTATGAGGCAAAAGATACTTATGGCTCTGACAACAAGTTGACTCTTTCTCTGACAGATGATTTCAAATATTACAGCGATAAAGGACTTGATTATGTGGTGCTGCCAAACGGCAAGCCTATAACTTCTTTCTATGCTTCAAGCGGTGTCCAGTCAATCATGCCTATCGATGTGATGACTGATTATGTTATGGGTGTCGTGGGAAAGGTAGTCAAATTCAGTATGTCGGACTTGATGAACCGTCTCATGGAGTCGTTAAATACGGATGTGCGCAATAAAATCGTACATGGTGCCCACGAGGTCACGGAAGAGGAGTTGGCTCCAACCCGTGAGAAGATGAAATACCAGTCGGCACAACTTTTTATAGAAGAGCCGGAGCAGAACCTCTATCCTGATGCGCAGCGTAAACTTGTGCAGAACATCATACGGCATCTGAAAGCTGTGAAGTCAGTTGGCAAGCATCGTTCTATGGTGGTACTCACTACACATAGCCCTTATGTGCTGTCAACACTCAATGTCTTGATGGCAGATGCAGCAGCCGTCGAGAAGAAGCCTGGCGACGAAAGGCTTAAAGACGTGGTTGACGAAAGTACGTTGCTTCCAACAGATGCTTTCTCGGCATATTTCATCAACAAAGATGGTGTGTTCGAGGACATCAAAGATATGGAGATACCGATGCTCTCTGGTATAGACTTGGATAGTGTTTCTGATTGGGTCGATGAGCATGTGGGTCGTATCAATGAAATATTATACGCAGAATAGCCATGGGGAAAAGTACATACGAGAACTTGACTCTTGCAGGGTATCAGGCTGAACAGCCCCTTGATATCCGTAAAACGGTTGCCACACGAGAGCAAGGGAAGAAATACACTCTTGCCATTCAAGGGAATCTGCTTTCTGCGGTCTTTCAAGTTGACGGTTACATCATAAAGACTGGTGTCAAATGTGATAGGTTAGTGATGGTACAGACATCGGCAGAGCCTGAGGAGGCATGGACACAGATATTCGTTGAACTGAAAGGGCATGATGCCATTCATGGTATGGAACAGTTGCTTGCAACAGCAAAGAATCCTACATTCCGCAGCTTTAGCAATCGCCAAAGGAAAGCTCGTCTGGTAGCGACATCATTTCCTACGAACAAGGCGAATCCCAAAGTGGAGAAACTGAAGATTGAGTTTACCAAACTGAATGTCGATTATAAGAACATTAAATCTGGTCAAACAGACTGTTTGTAATTAAGGTTTAATGAAAAAAAAGTGGATGCGTCTCCTTTGACACATCCACTTCTATCTCTATAATCGAAATCTTTACTTTTGTCTTTCTTAGCCTAAGTACTTCATGAGTACGCGTGCATTCCCGCTCTCACGAATCTTCTCGATAGCCTTCTCACGAATCTGGCGAACACGCTCACGGGTAAGACCCATCTCTGTTCCAATCTCCTCCAGACCCTTCTCTTGGCAACCGATACCGAAACACTCGGTGACAATCTTTATCTCACGATCCTTCAAAGTGTTCTGAAGAACGGCACGGAGATCGTCTGACATTGACTCGAAATCAACGCCACGGTCGGTGCGAGAGTCATCACCTGAAGACAGCATATCACTCATTGAGTTATCGTCGTCATCGCTAAATGGAGCGTCGATACTCATGTGATGGTTGTCTGCACTTTGGCTCTGACGGATGCGAGCCTCATCGATACCAGTCAACTCTGCCAACTCATGGATAGAAGGACGACGATTGTGTTGCTGCACAAACTCGTTCGTTACCTGATTAATCTTTGAGATAGCACCCACCTGATTCAGCGGAAGACGCACGATACGACTCTGCTCAGCGATAGCCTGCAGAATACTCTGACGAATCCACCAAACAGCGTATGAGATAAACTTAAAACCACGAGTCTCATCGAATTTCTCTGCTGCCTTTACCAAACCAATGTTTCCCTCGTCGATAAGGTCGGTGAGAGAGAGTCCTTGGTGCTGATACTGTTTAGCTACAGAAACGACGAAACGGAGGTTAGCCTTAATCAGTTTCTCCTTCGCACGCTCACCTTTGCGACCGCCTTTGTGGATTTCCTGTGCCAGCTCAATCTCTTCGTCAACGGTAATCATCGGTTCACGACCAATCTCAACGAGATACTTATCCAGTGCCTCACTTGATCGGTTGGTGATACTTTTTGAAATCTTAAGTTGTCTCATGAATTGTTTACTATTTCCTCCTAAAAATATAGCTAATTTCCGTTATCCAAAATTGATACGGCGTGCAAAGGTACATATAAATATGTGAATAACCAAATCCGAACACCTTTGGTTATGTATTTTTATGTTTTTTTATACGATCACACGTCGCAATAGCCTGTTATTGTAGACAAAATCAATGTGTAATACGCTAAATCCGTCCGCCTGTAAGTCAATAAACAGTGCCTTGTAATGATTTCTGATGTAAGAGAAAGAATCTTTTTGCCCCCTCTAACATATGTGCGGACGCCCCGCACATATAGTGTTTATACTTCGCACAATTGGTGCTAAGCATGAATAGGAAATAAATATAGGCACATGGTCTGTTTTGTCAATTCTTATCAGTAGGGATAAAGGTGCTGATAAAATATGTTGTGATAAAGGAAGTTCATACATATTAAGGCTATAGAGAAGTGTTAAATTATATTCTTTTGTACTTACAAAGTAATAATTCTGTTACATGACACAGCTTAACAGAATATCAAGGATTTCTTGGCAATGAGATATTTTGACTCAAATCCTTATAACTAAAAGATAACGTATAGAATGGAAATCATGCTGTAAGGCTGATAATTATACAGAAGAATGAGAATTCTTTATTATTTTATTAATACAAAGAACGAGTTTAAAATAAAAATAGTACCTTTACACTCTATTTATTTTATAATGGGAAGTGGTTGGCAAAAAGGAGAGTTGTGTCTAAAGGCTGTGAAAATAATTGCCATGGTTTCATAGCTTTAATCTATCATAATGCCTATCTAAACTTTCTCTATTTATGATGAATCTCTAAGATTATAAATATATATGTTAATTAAATAAACGATTATTGATATATGAGTAATAGAAGTAATAATCAAGGTCGAGCTTATGAGTTTATATGTTTGCATTCATTGCATGAAGCTATTGAGGCTATTCGTCCTGCACAGATAATACAAAATAGTAGTTATAAGGCAGCTGCTGCGGCATGGGACACATTGAGTGATGCTCAACAAGAAATCTATACGCTTAGTGCTAAATCTACCATTGAAACTATATTTGCATTAGAGCCAAACATTGTAGAAGTTGATAATAATAGTTTAGATTTATTCATACAGAGTGATCAGCATGGTAAAGTAGCAGATGTTCGTGATATCATTATACAACGTAATAATATTGTATGGGAAATAGGTTTGAGCATCAAACACAATCACATGGCTGTTAAACACAGTCGTCTTTCACGTAAACTTGATTTTGGAGAGAAATGGTATGGAAAGAAATGTTCTAAAACTTATTGGGATGATATTGAACCTATTTTTACCTTTCTGGAAGCTGAAAAGAAAAAGGGGACATACTTTTGTGAGTTGAAGTCAAAAGAGGAAGATGTTTATATTCCCTTACTCAAAGCTTTTATGGCAGAAATTAAGAAACAGATAGAAAAGGATAATACTGTTCCTCGTAAGTTAGTAGCGTACCTGTTAAGTAAATATGATTTCTACAAAGTTATAAGCATTGATAATAAGCGACTAACAACTATACAATCCTTTAATATGTATGGCACCTTAAATCTCCCAAGTAAGGAAACTTCCCCTACCCTTAAAGTGCCTATGGTAGAGCTTCCAAAATCGTTACTGTATATTGGCTTAAAACCAAACAGTAAAACAACTATCATAATGAGTTTTGACGAAGGCTGGCAATTCTCTTTCCGTATTCATAACGCAAAGGATTTGGTAGAACCTTCCTTGAAGTTTGATATTCAAATTTTAGGGATGCCAGTAGATGTAAATATAAAGTATAATTGTAAATGGTAAAATATAAATGAGATTGATAAGTCTTTTTTCTGGCGCAGGAGGGCTTGATAAAGGCTTCCATAATGCTGGCTTCCGTACTATAGTTGCTAACGAGTTTGACAAAAAAATCTGCCCCACATTTAGAGCAAATTTTCCAGATACAAAACTTATAGAAGGCGATATTCATGATATTCCTTCTGACGCTTTTCCAATGAATCCAGTAGGTATTATTGGCGGTCCCCCCTGTCAATCATGGAGTGAGGCTGGGACCTTGAAAGGTATTGAAGATGCTCGAGGACAATTATTTTATGAGTATATCCGTATTCTACGTGATACTCAACCATTGTTTTTTGTAGCAGAGAATGTTCCTGGTATGCTTGCAAAACGCCATACTGAAGCAGTAAGAGGATTCATGAACCTCTTTAATCAAGCTGGCTATGATGTGAATTTAAAGATGCTCAATGCTAATGACTTTGACGTTCCTGAGGATCGAAACCGTGTGTTCTATATTGGTTTTCGAAAGGATTTACATATCAATGATTATGAATATCCTCTCCCACAAAAACATAAGCCAACACTTCGGGAAGCTATTTGGGATTTACAAGAGACTGCTATCCCAGCACGTGAGAAGAATCACACAAATGGAGATGCTTGTATAGTTCCTAATAACGAATATTTTATAGGAGCATATTCCCCTATCTTTATGTCACGAAATCGTGTACGTTCTTGGGATGAACCTGGCTTTACTGTTCAAGCAAGTGGTCGTCAATGTCAACTGCATCCACAAGCCCCTAAAATGGAAAAGATAGAAAAAAATCTTCAACGTTTTGTTCCTGGTAAAGAGCATCTTTATCGAAGGATGACTGTTCGAGAAGTTGCACGTGTACAGAGTTTTCCTGATGACTATCGTTTCCTATACGATGAAGTTAACTATGGTTACAAAATGATTGGCAATGCAGTGCCTGTAAACCTTGCTTATCACGTGGCAATGAGTATAATAGAAACATTAAAAAGGCATAATACTAATTTTACAGATTGAAAAGAAAAGGTGGTGATAGGGAATGCCTACACCACCTTTATACCTTATAAATATGCTAAGATTACTTCCAATTCTTCTGCACTAACTTCGTCACAGAGTTGATGGTTATACGCACGCCCATCCTATTCGCTTTTATCTTCGAGCTGTATTCGGTAGGCCAACCACTTTTGAGGAGTTGAAAGTTTGTTGTTCCGTTGATATCCATTGTAGCCATACCAATTTCCTTCATTCTGTCCCAGTGGGCCTCAAGCTGTGCTACCATATGCTCAAGGTTTTCGTCAGCACCGACTCCCTTCATCTTGTCAATGATGAAAGCTTTCACATCGGCTTCGGTCATATTACTGCTAATCTCCTCCGCGATGTTCATCGTATTCCCCTTCTTGGTAAGCGTGTAGGTAACGGTTGACTTGATATCCCTTATCTCCTTATTCTCTTTGTAGCCATTTTTCAAGGACTTACCAAAGAGATAGAAGAAGGTGTTATTATTGATATTCGCGATAAGAACGTCTTTGGCAACCTCTTTTGTTATACTCATCATAGCCTTCATCTTCGGCATACTCTTCTCTACGTTCGGATTGTTATTGTAGAGAGAGTCGAGTTCTGTGAGTGCAAACTTCCAAGCCTTGCGCTGCACCTCGTCATAGTTTAAGATATCAGTAATCTTTCCGTTTGCATCTGTTCTTAGAAGCATAGGGACATTGTTCAGGCTTTGGATGATCATATCTCCCGTCTGTGTTAGGAACGACTGATTTCCATCTACCGCTATGTCTTTGGTCAGTATTTCGATAATATACCCATCACGGAGAACCTCCTGTACGGTTATCTTCGTCTGTCTGGTTACCTTTATCGCTTTAGACCCAGCCGCAGCAGACTGTCCTTCAATGTCTGTCACGGTTTCATAAACTGCCCTTTCGCCTTTCTGAAACTTTGCTTTGATTAAGGTTTGAGCGTTCAAAGCTGTTACAACAAGGGCGAAGGCAAGGGTAAAAAGTAGTTTCTTCATATCGAAATATCGATTATTTCCAACTCTTTTCTACCAATTTCGTAACAGAGGTGATGAACATTTCCATTCCCATCATCTTTGTTTTCACGTCCGTACTGTATTCAGTAGCCCAACCAGTGTTGAGGAGTTTAGTCATGGAAGTACCGTCGACATCCATGTTTGCCATACCCATCTGCTTCATCTGTCCCCAGTTAGCATCGAGTTGCGAAACCATACCTTCGTCAGCACCCATTTGCTTCATCTTGTTAATAAGGAAGGCTTTTACATCGTCTTCGGTCATATTGCCCTTAATCTTACCAATGATATTGAGTGCGTTTGGCTCCTTGTTAAGCTCGTAGGTAACAGTAGTCTTTATACCCTGCATGTCCTTATTCTCTTTGTCACCAGTCTTTAGGGTCTTACCAAATAATTGAAAGAAAGTGTTGTATTCGACAGACTCGATAAACGCTTCTTTAGTGAACTGGCTGTTCATAGACATAGCCATCTTGTACTTAGGCAGCACCTTCTCCATTTCTGGATTGGCGTTGTAGAGAGAGTCAATAAATGTCATTGCAAACTTGCTTGCCTTAGTTTGGACTTCAGTATAATTCAAGAGGTCCTTCACCTTTCCGTTGGTATCCGTCTTTAGGAGCATTGGAACATTACTGAGGTATTGGTTCAGCATGTTTCCTGTCTGCTGTGCAATCTCCTTACTGCCTTCCATCTTCATATTAGTTGTCAATACTTCGATAATATAACCGTCAGCAGTAGCATCTTGTACGGTAATCTTTGTTTTGCTGTTAGTCTTTATGCTTTCAGAACCACCACTCATAGGAGTGTTGACTTTAACATCAGCTACGGTTTCATAGGTAGCTTGGTCGCCTTTTTGGAAGTTAGCCTTGATTAAGGTCTGGGCGTTCAACGCTGTTACAGCGAGGAGTAAAACGAAAGTTAGAAATGATTTTTTCATAAGGCAAATGTTATTTAATTAGTATTTTAGACTTTAGAATAAAAAGATTAACGGCTCCAGAATTTATAAGCATTCGTTGTTAGTCCTGCCTTTATAAATATCCTGAAGCCGTTAAATCTATGCGTATTGTTGACGATTAGTATGATCTTGCGATGATGACACGATACTTAGCAGGCTTGCCACTAACCATGTCGACACCTGGTGTCTGCTCGAACATATAAGGGACACAACGGATTGTTGCCTGCGTGTCTTCCTTAATCTTCGCCTCAGTCTCTTCTGTTCCATCCCAGTGGCAGAGGAAGAAACCGCCGTCTTTCACTTTCTCCTTGAACTCCTCATAGTTCTCGCACTCGTAGATGTGAGCATCACGGAAGTCCTTAGCCTTCTTGAAGATGTTGTCCTGAATCTCGTCGAGGAGGTTCTTGATACGCTCAACAATGCCGTCAAAGCTTACGCTCTCCTTCTCTAATGTGTCGCGACGCATCACCTCAATGGTGTTATTCTCCAAGTCACGACCACCCATTGCGAGACGTACTGGCACACCCTTCAACTCGTAGTCAGCGAACTTAAAGCCCGGACGCTTGTTGTCAGCATCGTCATACTTAACAGTGATACCCAACGCACGGAGCTGATCAATAACTGGCTGCAACTTGTCGGTGAGTGCCTTCAACTGCTCCTCACCCTTGAAGATTGGTACGATAACCACTTGAATAGGGGCAATCTTTGGAGGAAGAACGAGTCCGTTATCGTCAGAGTGGGTCATGATGAGCGCACCAATCAGACGGGTACTAACACCCCATGAGGTAGCCCATACATACTCTGGTTTGTTCTCCTTGTTAAGGAAAGTAACATCGAATGACTTAGCGAAGTTCTGACCCAAGAAGTGAGAAGTACCACTCTGGAGTGCCTTACCGTCCTGCATCATTGCCTCAATCGTATAGGTATCCAATGCACCAGCAAAACGCTCAGTCTCACTCTTCACACCCTGTACGACAGGAACAGCGAGCCACTTCTCAGCGAAGTCAGCGTAAACACGCAACATGGTCTGTGCCTCTTTCTCAGCCTCCTCACGTGTAGCGTGAGCGGTGTGACCCTCCTGCCAGAGGAACTCAGACGTGCGGAGGAAAGGACGCGTACGCATCTCCCAACGCATAACATTACACCACTGGTTGCACATCAATGGCAGATCGCGCCAAGAGTGAATCCAGTTTTTATAGGTATTCCAGATGATTGTCTCACTGGTAGGACGGATAATCAGCTCTTCCTCCAACTTTGCGTTAGGATCAACCTGCACAGCATTGCCATCCTCTGTAGCCTTCAGACGATAGTGAGTAACCACAGCACACTCCTTGGCGAATCCCTTTACGTGCTCAGCCTCACGAGAGAGGAAGCTCTTAGGAATCAGCATTGGGAAGTAAGCATTCTGCACACCAGTCTCCTTAAACATCTTGTCAAGCTGTGCCTGAATCTTCTCCCAGATAGCATAGCCGTATGGCTTGATAACCATACAACCACGTACGGCAGACTGCTCAATCAAGTCTGCCTTTATTACCAAGTCATTGTACCATTGAGAGTAGTTGTCTGCTCTCTTGGTCATCTCTTTTAGTTCTTTTGCCATAAATATATTATTCTATTTCTTATTTTGCATCTTTAGGGGATTTCCCATGCTATTATAGGCATTTCCCTTTTGCGAGTATGCCCTGAAACACTAACTTTGCACACAGATACGGCTGAGATAGTCAAGAACAAAGGGAACCCCATTCCCACTTGCTAATACCAGCCTATCCTTTGCGAAAATAATGCAAACGAGTGCAAACGAAACTTGCTTCACTTTGCCGAGTTAGCTTTATTTTCTGCAAAAATACAAAAAAATGTTGGCAATGAATGCTATACAGCACATATTTGTTTAACTTTGCACGAATTAAAATGAATTAAGGTGCGGCTGTAAGGCCAAGCCAGAAGGTAAAAGATATTAATCAATAAGTACGTTTGATTATGAAGAATATGAAAATGATGGCAGCAGGAATGTGTCTCCTCACTGTCGTAAGTTGTCAGACAAAGCAAGGTACAGGTGCATTAATCGGTGGCGGTGCTGGTGCAGCATTAGGCGGTATCGTCGGTCAGATTATAGGTCGTAATGGTAAGAGCACAGCCATTGGTGCTGCTATCGGTGGTGCTGTAGGTGCTGGTGCTGGTGCCCTCATCGGTCGTCACATGGACAAGGTAGCACGCGAGGCAGCACAGCAGTTGCCAAACGCACGTGTCGACAAGGTGACAGATGCTAATGGCTTAGACTGTGTGAAGGTTACCTTCGACTCTGGTATCCTCTTCCCATTGAATGGTTCAAACCTCAGCGCATCTGCTAAGAACGACCTCACAAAGTTCGCTTCTTTGATGCAGCGCAACTCTAACTGTGACGTTGCTATCCAGGGTTACACTGATGCTTCTGGTAACGACAACATCAACCTCCCATTGTCACAGCGTCGTGCTGATGCGGTATCATCTTACCTCAAGGGTCGTGGTGTAAGCAGCCGTCAGATTCGTTCAGTACAGGGCTTTGGTAGTGCAAACCCTATCGAGAATAAGACTATTAGTCAGGCTAACCGCCGTGTAGAGGTTTACCTCTATGCATCATCTGAGATGGTTCGTCAGGCAAACAACGGTTCACTCTAATTCCATTTAATTTATGAGGGACATGCCAATAATGTGTCCCCATAAACTTTGCAAAATAAATCTTCCCACAAAAAAGAGGGTGTGTCAAAATGCAAATATCATTTTAATTATCTTTCAGTTTGAAATAATGCAATAAAAAATGACCATTTCTATACTCGATTTTGAGTAAAGAAATGGTTTTTTCTTTGCCTTTAGTAGAATCCTACTTATAGATTGAAAGTTGTCAAGTTATTAATTTGCATTTTGACACACCCTCCATATTTTTCATTGATTAGGTTATTGCATAGACAGCAATTTGCAGTACATTCCGTTTTTTGCTGCAAGTTCTGCATGCGTCCCATTCTCTACAAGTCGTCCTTTGTCCATCACAATAATCTGATTAGCATTACGGATGGTTTGCAAATGATGGGCAATGACCAAGACTGTGCGATTTCGGATAAGGGCAGACATTGCCTGTTGTATCTTATATTCATTGACAGGGTCAACATTGCTCGTTATCTCGTCCAAAAGAATGATGGGAGCGTCTTTCAAGAAAGCACGGGCGATTGAAAGCCTTTGTTTCTGCCCTCCGGAGAGTCCCAAACCGTTTTCTCCGATTTTTGTTTCATAACCTTCCGGCAGGCTGATGATAAAGTCGTGTATCATCGCTCTACGTGCTGCTTCTTCGATTTCTTCCTGCGTAGCATGTTGATTGCCCACTTTGATATTATTGGCAATGGTATCTGAAAAGAGAATAACATTTTGCATCACTACACTGATTTTACCGAGCAGATAATCATAGTCCATTTCTCGAATGTCTATACCACCGATACGGATACTACCGGTCTGCGGTTCCCAGAAACGGAGTAACAGGCTGGTAATGGTTGTTTTACCAGAACCTGACGATCCGACAAGTGCCGTTACCGTTCCTTCGGGAACATGGAACGTGAGATTTTTCATCTCAAAACCTTCCTTCTCATAATGGAAATCCACTTTGTCAAAGGAAAGATTGAAATGGGTTGCTGTTTTCGGCTGTTCAGGATTGGTGATAACAGGAGCATTCAATAAATGGGAAATGCGTCCGTAACTATCTTTTACCTTGATGTAATTCAGCCAATGACTCTCCATATTGACAAAAGGTTTGTAGAATTCTTTTGAGACGATGATAAACATTAAATAAGCGAAAAGAGAAAGTTCCCCCTGCTGTGTCCACCAAAGACCGATTGTAGCCATCAGAGCGAAAGCCAATTCTATCAGGAAAGTGTATCTGCCCACACTCACAGCTGCCAAACGAGAAGTATTCTTACTGCTTTCTCCAAATTCACTGACAGAGTGGTCAAGTCTGTCACGGAACATTCCTTTTCCTCCAAACACTTTCAAAACCGGAATACCCTTGACGTATTCTACAAAGAGGCTGACCATATCCGCCAGATTGTCCTGAGACTCTTCCTGTGCTTTTATTCCCGAGCGAATGCCCCGATACAGAGAAAACAGGGCAATAGGAAGAATGGCTACCATTGTCAATCCCATGCGCCAGTCCACACAGAACAGTCCGATGCCAAGTATCAGAGCTACAATGAAATCAGCAGACATCCGTGTCCATAGATGTCCTACTACCATTTCCATGTTATCCACGTCTTTGTGAATGACTGTACTTATCTCTCCCAGACGCTCATTGGTATAGAAACCGAGTGAGAACATTTTCAGTTTCAATATGATTTTCTCGCGGATACGTTCCACAAGATCAAATCCGGCAAAATGCTTGCTCATATCGGCAATGGCATTGGATAGGGTTTTCAATACCAGCAGACCGCCAAGTAACCATGCTGCCGAAATGAAAGAGATGCTTTCTCCTTGTATATGACGGTCGATAAGGAACAAGACGGTTAGCATGATTGCCGTGCCGCAAAGGGCATAAACCACGAAAAACAGTGCGGAGATAATTAGATGCCGAACTCCGCGAGCGGTCAATTCATTCAGTATATTGCGTACCATTCTTATTCCTCCTCTTCTTTTAATTGCCATTTACTTACTTGCTCTTGCGTTTCCGTCATATTGCGGTACAGAGAACAGTCTTTCATCAGTTCTTGGTGTGTTCCTTTTGACACAACCTGCCCTTTGTCCATCACAACAATACGCTCCATATCCTGAATAGTATTGAGACGGTGAGCAATGGTAATGACGGTCTTGTTGCGCTGCAATTCATCAAGAGCTTCTTGGATTAGTTTCTCATTCTCTCCGTCCAATGCGGCAGTGGCTTCATCGAGAATAATTATTGGAGAGTCTTTGAGCAACATTCGAGCAATGGAAATACGCTGTTTTTCTCCGCCAGAGAATTTTATGCCGGCTTCGCCTGCCAGCGTATCATAACCATTCGGCAAGCCCATGATAAAATCATGAATACGGGCACGCTCTGCTGCCATTTCCACTTCCTTTTGTGTGGCGGTAGGTCTTCCAATACAAATATTGTCCCGAATACTTGTGTTAAAGAGAAAAACCTCCTGCTGTACCATCGAAAAATAATCAGCGATATTACGTTCGGAGAATTCCATAATATTCTCTCCTCCCAGTCGGATAGTCCCTGTTTGGGGGTGCCAGAACCCCATCATCAAACTTGCCAGCGTGGTTTTTCCCGACCCTGACTCGCCGACGATAGCAGTATGGCTTCCTCTCGGAAATTGAAGACATACATCTTTCAGCGCATTGTCTTTCTTGTTTGGATAGGAGAATGTAACATGCTCGAAACAAACATCCGTCTGTGTCGTATCTGTTTTCTTGTCCGCTGTTTCCTTTGTCTGTACCTCTGTAATGGACTGTACTTTTGCCAACGACTGACCATAGATGATTCGGAAATGTTGGAATGTAGCCAACTTAGCAAAGGAGGACGAGAACAATCCGCCCAATATCAAGGCAAGGATAAAACGAGCTACAGTTAATTCGCCCGAACTCATCATCCATAGTCCAATAAGAGTCATTACCACGATACCACCTTCCAAGAACATCGTTATCAATGTCATGGGAACGGTAACGCTAAACATGCTCCGCTTTACCCAACGGATGTAGTCGCGCATACCACCAAGTACCTGTTCCGTTCTGTTTTCCTCGTTACTGAAGACTTTGATTACCGATATGGTAGCCACATATTCCAAAAGGTCTTCCGACATTTTTTGCGTACTTTCCATAAAGTGTTGAAAGCTCTTTCCCCAAAGTGTTTTGACAGCCATTTGCAGAAGAAATGCCACAGGCAAAAGAGAAATGAGCGACAGCCCCAAACGCCAGTCTAACACCATAATGATTACCCAGAGTAAGACTGGAAAAAGCGTAGCCGAAAGGATTTCGGGTAATCCATGTGCTAAATAAATTTCAATTTGTTCCACATCGTGGTTAATAATATTCACCAAGTCGCCAACTTTCCGTTCTTGAAAGAAACCGAGCGGCAAGCGTTGCAAATGACTTATGATACGCAACCTCAATCGTGTAAGGGCATTGTAAGCCGACCGGTGTGCGCGCCAAATCGAGGTTCCATAGAATACGCCTCGAAGCATTGCGAATAGTATCATTATTCCTCCAATACCCCAAACTATTATGGGAGGGAGCGTGCCATTTATCAACTTGTCCACAGCCCACACTACAAGCAGTATAGGGAGTGTGCCTAAAATAAGGTGCAATATAACCACAGCATTGGAGAGCAGGCTACGGCTCTCCCGTTCCTCATCAAGGGGTCTGACTTTTTGTTTATCCATATATGTGTCGTTTTGATCTTTTCTGCTGCAAAAGTACGGCAACAAACAGGGATAAAATAACCCCGATAAGCATTATACTGCCCCAAAACAACAATTTGCTCGCATATAAACACAATAGGGGTATAAGCGTGGATAATAGGGTTATTTATTTGCTTGGCAGGTAAGTATCTTTGCACAGAATCTCACAAACAAATATGATATGTCAATCAGCTCAATAGTCCATTTATACAAAAGAATGCTCATTGTCGGCTTTCTATCGTTGTGGTCTTTTCCTATGTTTGCACAACTGCAACCAACAGAAATAAAAGTTATTGATGCAGAAAATGGGAACAGTATAGAATTTGCCACCGTACAATGGAAAGGTTTGAATGCTCCAACGTACACGAATAGTACGACTACAAACAGGAAAGGTATTGCAAAACTAAGTGCATCAAGTAATCAAAAACTTATGCTTATGGTAAGTTATGTCGGTTATCAGACCATTACCGATACGATTACTGCAAATGGGAAGCGTTATACCATAAGACTACTCCCGGAATCAACAGAGCTGGCAGATGTAGTCGTAGTAGGAAAAACAAGAGCACAAATACTCAGAGAGTCGCCTGAAGCAGTTTCTGTAATAAATGCGAAAGAACTTCAAGGCAGATCTATTTCGTTAGAAACCGTTTTGAATAAAACCATAGGTTTGAAAGTCGGACAGACCGGTGGCTTGGGGAGCAGTTCGAGAATTATTGTTCATGGATTGGAAGGAAACCGCATTCAAATCTTATGGGACGGAATACCAATGAGTACTTCTGACGGGGCTTTTTCTCTTGATGAAATTCCGATAGACATTATAGAAAGAATAGAAGTCTATAAGAGTATCATACCCGCCCGTTTCGGATGTGATGGATTGGGGGGAGCCGTCAATATCGTTACTAAAGAGTTTAGTACGGATTATTTAGATGCCTCGTATGAATTCGGATCTTACCAAACACACAAAGGAAGTGTCTTCTCTCGCAAGAATTTTCCAAAGAGTGGCATTCTACTCGGTGCGGGAGGTTATTATACATCTGCAAAGAATGACTACTCTTTCAGAGTTCCCGAGAGAGAAAATCTGTTAGTAAGACGTGACCACGACCATTTTCGTTCGTATATGTTGAAGGGAAAAATTGCTTTCACGAAACTTTGGCTCGATGAGATTAGTACCGAGTTCGGGTATTACAATCGTTTCAATGAAATCCAAGGTATCTTAAAAAACATACAACATGCCGAAAACAAATCAGGAATGTTTATGTTGGAAAACAAATTGATAAAAAGCGGAATGCTGAACGACCGCCTTAACTTTGAGTCCCATTTCTCCCTTTCACATACAACAAACAATTTTGTGGATACGGCACGAGTTAATCACGATTTCGAAGGAAACATATATCCGAGTCCGAATGGACAGGGAGAAACAGGGGATGTTCCTCACAACTCGAATGACAAAGGATTGGAAATCAATGAACGTATCAATTTTGATTACAAGTTGTCCGCCAATCACAGTTTGAATCTGAACACACTTATTAACTACGCTAGAAGACAACCGAGCGACAACATTGCAAGTCAGCATGCAGGTTTTGTTATCGGAGGATTTCCCAGTAAAAAGACCAGTTTCATTTCGGGGTTGACTTGGGAGTCAAAACTCTTTGATAAGAAACTGACGAATATGCTTTCCGCAAAGTATTTCCACCTCCATTCCGAGATAGAAGATTTGACTTCATACGAGATGATTGAGGCTCCGAAGAAAAAGAACAATACGACCTCACAAATAGGCTGGATAGAGGCTATAAAATACGAGCCCTTCAGAGGTTTTCACTTGAAAGCATCTTACCAGCGGGCAATACGCCTTCCCAATTCACAAGAACTATTCGGTGATGGTATCATCACCTTTCCTGCAGCCGGATTGAGACCAGAGAAAAGCCACAACTTCAATCTGGGGTTCTTAATAGACAAAAATGATGTCCTCGGATTATCGCGATTGCAGTTTGAAGTGAACAGCTTTTATATGCAGGTAAGCGATATGATAAAACTGATGAAACAACACATGGCAGCCGGATATGTAAACGCAGAAAAGGTACATATTAAAGGTATAGAAACCGAAATAAAATTGGACATATCGCCAACGGTCTATGCCTACGGAAATCTAACTTATCAGGATGTGCGTGATGTCTTGAACTATTTACCCGGTACCCAAGCCCCCAATCCGACAAAAGGATTGCGACTACCGAACATTCCCTATTTGTTCGCCAACTTCGGGGCGGAGTATCACAGCAACCGATTATTCAAGAATTGGTATGTCAAGGCTTTCTGGGACGGCAAATTTACTGAGGAGTTCTTCTACTTCTGGGAACTTACCGAATTACAGAAACGACGTATTCCCCGCAGTTTCGTCAATGACATAGGGCTATTGTTGACCTACAAAAGCAAATATTCCGTAGCCTTGGAATGCCATAATATAATGAACAAAGAAGTTTGGGACCAATTCCGCCAACCATTGGCAGGACGGACACTTCACCTCAAATTCAGATATGTCTTCTCAAAAGGAATTTTCTAATTTAACAAATATAAAAAGATGAATACAACTATTTTCAATCGTATAGCTTTTTCTGCTATGCTGGTCGGCTTCATAGGGCTGACATCTTGTAACAAAAATGATGAACCTACGCCTACTCCTCAAGAGGTTCAGCAACATTTCACCTTTGTGCATTATGTGGACAAAAGTGCTTATGTAGGGACATTCAGTGATTTGACTCCTCAAGCAACCGACAATAAGAAAGCATTTGAATTCGGGTTCGGTTGCTATCTCTTTGCTAAGGGTAATACAGTGCTTGTACCCGAAGGGAAATTCGGGGATAAGATACATAAGTTTACAAGAGGTGCCCATGGAGAACTGATAAAAGCAGGTACTATGACATTTGAACAGATGGCTCAACCCGGAGAAATTAACTTCGTTGATGAACAGCGGGCATACGTTGCTTTGCACGGACGTGGAAAAATTGCGTTAATCAATACTTCAACATTGCAAAAGGAAGATGAAATTGACCTCTCGTCTTATGCGGTTCAAGACAACAATCCTGATCCCGGCTGTAATGTCATCCGTGATGGAAAGATGTATGTTGCCCTCAATCAGCTCAATTCGCCTCATACCTCCGTACCGGGTACTGGAGCAGAGGTAGCTATCATTGACCTCAAGACGAAAAAGACTGAAGTTATCAAAGATAACCGCACAAGTGTTGTAGGATTGTTCCGCCATTCTGACGCATTCATAGACGAGCGAGGTGACATCTACTTTTACAGTGCGGGCAACAACTTCAATGTTGCCGATAAGGAAGGTTTCCTGCGTATCCGCAAAGGAAGCGACAAATGGGATAGCAATTATCTGTTCAACCTATCGAAGACAACCATAAAAGGAATAGGTAAAACAGGGCAGTATATGATTAAGTCTTTCTATGCAGGTAATGGTATTGTGTATAGTTGCGTGAAAGTAACGGATACAGAATTTGGAATACTCAAGAAAGACTTCCAACCTGTGAAAATCGACATTTGGAACAAAACCATCGAAAAACTTGATTTGCCAATGACCGACAGCAATGGCTCTTTTGCTATAACTCGCTACAAGGACTTCATCGTCTTTGGAATGATATGTAACAATGGTACGGGGTATTACACCTACAATACCAAGACAGGCGAATGCTCGCAAAAACCAATTGTTACTGCCATAGGAGTTCCTTCAAGTTTAGTCGCATTTGAGTAAACTCTCATTAAAAACATTTCTCATGGAGCTATTGGTTCTTTTTTTTTGAGAGTAATACGGATAAAAACTTGCAATAATTCAAGTTTTTATCCGTGTTTGTTTGTAACTTTGCAAAAAGACATGATAAAATGACCATAGAATTTTGTGCAATCAATAAGCCTGAAGATTGGATGGAAATGGTTGCCGAACAATTTGGCACATCAGTAATAAACGATGGATTTACCATTCCTTCTTCTATTGGTAGTGGATTCTTCAAACAATATTATCCTCTGCCATGGCTAACATTGACTTATATCAGTTTCGTAGCATACGAGCCGATAACTATGATACGTCGCTCGGTAGAAAACTCGAAATGGATTCCTGTCATGTTCTATATCAATGAGCATAAACACGAGCAGATAATTGGAACAAGTACAAAAACGGTCGGAGTGGACACGCTCGATGGCATTTTCATGCCTTCAAGTAGCATCCCGACTGAGTGGAGTTTTCCTCCAAAGAAACGATACGAAAATATTACACTGACTTTCAATAAGGATTGGATTGAAAAGATTGATGCAGCACATGAAACCTATATCGGTCGGCTTCTCCAATCGGACAAGGCTTTTTATTTGTTTGAGACCATTACACCTGCAATGCAACAGGTCTTGGATAACATTAAGTCTATAACTGAAATCGACAATCCTTTTTCAACGCTTCATTTGCATGGAAAAACTATGGAATTACTGACAATGTTCCTTGAAAAGCTCGAAAAACGTTCGGAAGTAAAATCTCTTGCCAACCTAAACTTGAATGATGTTGAATCAGTATTCCGTGTTCGTCGCCAGATTCTTCAAAGTCTCAGTAATGTACCGAGTATTCCCGAATTGGCGCGTGAAGCCAATATGAGCAGTTCCAAATTACAAAAGTGCTTCAAGCAGGTTATTGGAAAAGCCATCGCAGAATATGCCCTATCCGAAAAGATGAAATGGGCAAAACGACTGCTTTCCACTCGCCTCTACTCGGTGTCAGAAGTAGGCTATAAAGTTGGATATACTAACCTCAGTCATTTCACAGAGGCTTTCTGCAAATATCACAGGATGAAACCTAAGCAATATCTTGATTCATTATAAGTTTTACACAAATATTACTTGCATTTTGAGGGTTATTTTGCCCTAAACAATCTTTCGAACTTAGCCTGCAAAAACATCAGGCAATGAAAATAACGACATTTAAGTTTCATTTTTTTGCCAGAGTAACAATTTTATCATTGTCTTTTGGTATTTCTGTTTATTATTTAGTCGAACTCTTGTATGCTCTCGATACCTGCAATTGTATCAGTAATGGAGAAATTGGCACACACACTCTCTGAAATCTTCGGAGTGGAGATAAAGAACTGCTACAACGTATATATGAATATAAAGCATCGCAAAGATGACAGTCGCACTTATTTTCTTGACGAACTCCGTGAAAAAATCTATAAGCGGATGGTGGGGAGCGACCTGAAAGACGGCAAGTTCAAGAAGTAGTAAATCAAAAGAGGGTGTGTCAAAATGTCCACATCCTCTTTTTTATGCACAAAGCCCCGACTTTCTCAAGCCAGGGCTTTGCTATTTCCTAAAGTTTTTGTACCTTTAGGCATACAAAAAATCTCATTATGACAAAGGTACACTTTCGTTCTTACATACACAAGAAAATGATTCTTTTTCCTCAAAGAATCGATAAGGATATCGCAGAAGATGACCCTGTTCGTCTTTTAGACGCCTTGGTGGATAATCTTATGTTGGATAATGTCTACAAACTTTATAAGCCCAGTGGTCGCAAGCCTTATCATCCACAAATGATGCTCAAGGTGATTCTTTACGCCTATATGAATAATATCTATTCCTGCCGTCGTATAGAGTCGCTTCTCAAGCGTGACATTCATTTCATCTATCTTGCAGGATATGAGCAGCCTGATTTTATTACCATCAATCGTTTTCGTAATCGCGTGAAAAAGGAAATCAACAATATATTCACACAAGTTGTATTAGTACTTGCAGCCAAAGGTTTGATAACTACTTCCATAAAGAGCAGCGTCCACGCTACACACCTAACCCATTCAGTCCCGCAAGCCTTTATTATAATAAGGAACAGGATTTCTACGTCTGCCCTATGGGACAGCATATGAAGCGTATAGGTATGAAGCGTTCCCTAACCTCTAATGGATTCGTTACTTACAGCGTACGTTATCAGGCAGAACGCTGTGATGGTTGTCCCTTGAGAGGCTCATGTTTTAAGGCAAGAGGGAACAGAATTATAGAAGTAAACCACCAACTACAGCACTATAAACAAAAGGCACGGGAACTACTGACCTCGGAAGAAGGCATCAAGCATCAAGCACGAAGGTGCATAGAACCTGAAGCTGTTTTTGGACAAACAAAATATAATAAAGCTTACAAGAGGTTTAGGCATTTTGGGAAAGACAAGGTCAATATGGACTTTGCCTTCTTCGCTATTGCCTTAACATAGGGAAAATGTGTAGAAAAACCAATCTCAAGGAACTAAAAGCCGTTATGGAGCTACTTTTAGTCACCTTCAGATGCTTTATACAAGTTTATATAGGTTATTTAAAGCCCAATAAATCATTTTATATGAAATTAGCAGCATAGCTGCAGTAAATAACGAATTATGTGGTAGACAAGGTAAAGGAAGAATAAAAAGAGGATGTATCAATTTTGACACACCCTCTTTTTTTGAGTAGACGAGTGAACGAGTGGACAAGTAGACAAGTTAACGAGTTAATAGCGATAGGGGGGACTGAGACAGAGTATTAGAAGACAAAGTAACAAAGGAACTTATACATTGAGGTTTGAACTTTGAACTTTAAACTTTATGATATGAACCTTTAATGACTACGAATTACGCTAATTACGCTAATGCTTATTGTAATGTAATTCGTGTCATTCGCGTAATTCGTAGTATCAAATCATAAAGTTCAATGTTCAAACCTCAAAGTTCAAAGGATAAAAAAAGTTCAAAACTCAAAGTTCAAAGTTCAAAGTTCGGAAGGGTCTTATACTTTTCATTTTTTCTTAGGAATAATATTGAAGTGATAGACGGCATGTAGCATCACGTAGCGGGGAATAACATTACTGTAAGTTTCTGTGATTCCTTGTGCATTCATCGTCCGTGTGACATTATTCAGTTGACCAAGAATGTCGAAGCCATCAAGCAATAAGGTAAGTTGTCCTTTGAAGAATGATCGTGACAGACGAGCGTTCCACACCAAATCATCGCTATTCATCGACTTATCTAAATAACCTCGGCGACTGTACATTGTCAGGTCAGTCCCAAGTCGGAAATCCCATGGCAACTGTAATTGTGCTGTTAAACCGTAATTGAAATCACTCACATTAAATGCCTCAAAGTCTTCACGAGTGCCATCGACATGTGCCCAGTTTCCTTTACTAATGAAACCAATGGAAGATTGTCCAAGCCTATAGTTCAGCTGTAAATCACCAATATAGTTTAACGATTCTACTATGCTCCTATTAGATGCAGACGTGCCTGCCAAACCAATAAGGTCGACACTCTTCTCATATCTTAACCCAGCCATAGCTTTAAAATCCAACTTGCGGTTTTTGGTCAATGGTCCAGCACCACCTAAAGCAAGCTGACCGTGCCAATTACCATTCACATTGTCTGGTCTGAATGTTCGCTGTCCTGTAGCCTTGTCGTAGGTATAGCCCATAGCAATAGCGTTAACAGTGGGGATATATTGAGCCTCTATTAACCACATCAGACCTTTTTTCGGATATATACGTAGGAAGTGTGATATAAGTTCGTGCTTATAGGATGGTTTCAAGTTGGTATTACCCATTGTTACGTTTAATGGATCAGTGGTATTGAGGATGTTTACAAACAGGTTCATGTCTGGCGCTTGCCCGTTCACATGATATTGAAACATGAATTCATATTTGTGATCAGTACTACGCCATTTGATGAACGTACTATACATATTGTAAAGTATAGAACGTTTCGTAAAAGTCGTATCTACATTTCCACTATGATAATGCATCGTCCGTGAAAGCAGCGATAAATTAGGTACAAGCTGTGCCCACCACTCCGACTTCGTCGTTCTCTTATTCCATACAAGAAAGGCACCGAGGGTATGGGTATTATCAGTCTGCCTGCTGTCATAACTATTATGAATATCCATTACTCTGTTATAAGCCTCCACAGAAGGAAGTATTCCAAGCTCGTGCTCTGAATTAATTCCCCAATCTGCTAACTGGTCAAGACGATAGAGTGAAGAATATCGGTTTGAGGTAGTCCGATTGTATTTATAACTAAAGTCGAAGAACAAGCCACGCTTTACTAAATAGCTGTAAGTCACCTTACCTGTCATGCTATAGCCGTGGTCAGGACGGTTGTTGAAATATCGGTTGCGGAAGTCTGTATTACTTTGCAGACCGTTGGTATAATAATCAATGCGGTTACGGTCAAAGCTATCCTCAGTAGCATGCCTCAAAGAAGCATCAGCATAAAGGGTGACGTGGTCGGGCGAGTGCTTGAACTTAATTAACGACTCCATCGAAACCGAACCTTCTAAAGAATGTCCAATTGATAATCCATTGCGAAGATTTCTGTTAATGGCTGTGCGAATCAACTCCCTACCTATCATTGGTGTGTACAAACTATCCAACTGCGCCTTTGAGAAAGACGTAAAACTACGATTAAGCGTCAGCGAAGAATATCCACTTTTATTGTTATAATATTGGTAGTTAAAACATGGCTTGATATTCAAGTTGGCATTCTTAAACTCAAAATAGAACTGATGATCGGTGGAGAGCGTAAAATTATGATTTCTATTATTAGCTACAATACGGTCGTATGTATCTCCGTTAGCAAGGAAATTTGTACGATTAGTGTTATTCACTATCGTGTTGTCAGCATGCCTAACCTGTGCATTTCCACTAAGTTTATACTTACCACTGCGTGCATCTATATTATAGTCAAGACCTCCTAACTGTTGCTGTGTCAACCCACCAAAAAGATCAGAAGGCGACCAATTGTCATTCTCACCGGGCTTACGGTCGTCATTTAGATTGTTCATATTTCCATAGACAGCCAAACGGGAGTGATCAGTAAACCGCATAGCAAATAGACGAGCCAAGTAGCGTTCCTTTGTCCCTCCACCAGTTTCCACATTACCTACCCATCCAATGTTGTATTGCTTTTTCAGTTGAACATCCATCACGTATTTCTTGTCTCCTGCCACCTCTTGCCCGAGAAAACGACTATTTTCGCCAAGACGGTCATACACCTTTACTTGGTTTACCATATAAGTAGGCAGATTCTCAAACATAACAGTATTATCTCCACGGAAAAAATCTTTTCCATTGAGAAGCAAACTCTCAACAAACTTTCCATTAACATATATGCGTCCATCCTTGCTTAGTTCAGCACCGGGCAACTGACGAATAAGGGCGTCGAGCATAGAGCCTTCACCTAACTGGAAAGCATCAGCATTATAAACAATCGTGTCGCCTTTATGGTAGAACTTCACCTTTGTAGCCTTAACAACCACCTCCTTTAAGTCTACTGTTTTCGGTCGTTTCAGAAAGATAGTAGCAACTTCTCTACTTATCTCTCGCTTGTAAAAATGATGCAGTGGGAGCTTTACGTAGGTAGGCATAAAACCATCTTCGGTAACGCGAAGGATATAATCACCCTCCTTACGTGGAATCGTTATCCAATATTCAGATGTTTTCCAGCTCTGTTCACCACTCTGATATTCTTTAAGAGCTTTCTGTGAAGCAACGACTGAGCTGTCATTAGCATTTAGCACTTCAACTAAGCAACCAGGGACATCTACATGAGTAACAAAGTCTTGCACTCTACCTTCAATGGTAATCGTATTGTCTAAGGTTTGTGCTGATATGCAGACGGTAAGGCATAACAAAATTAAAGCTGTACAAAAGGTTTTCATATTTTATTCTCAATGTTTGATTCGTATTGTTTACAAGAGGTCTGGGGGAATAGAAATTCCTCTAATTTATCTTTTAGGTAAGGAAATAACGCTTGCTTGTAGGTTGTAAATCCAGAAGATTCTTTCTAAGATATATCAAGAAGGTAGATCATTTTAGCCATATCCTACGTCTTTTGTCTGACCATACTCTGCCCAACAATGATTAGAGTTCTTGGATGAAAAGAACCGAATGGATTTTACAGGCATAAACCGAACTTTTCTATCAGTTTGCCTACAATTATATTCTCTACAAGAGGTGTATTTCATAATTTAAAACTTGTCTATCAATCGTATTCTTTATATTAACACGCTGCGAATATACAAAATATTTTTTTTTAAACAAGAAAAATCGTTATTTTTTTTCGCATTGTTGCTATATCCGCATCGTTTCGTAGTCATTAATAGTTCAAATCATTAAGTTAACTACGAATTACGCGAATGACAAGAATTTTTATACTTTGAACTTTGAGGTTTGAACTTTGAACTTTATGATATGTACCTTTAATGACTACGAATTACGCGAATGAAACGAACTATTATACTTTGAACTTTGAGGTTTGAACATTGAACTTTATGATATGTACCTTTAATGACTACGAATTACGCGAATGACACGAATTATTTAGCAATAAGGATTAGCGTAATTAGAGAAATTCGTAGTCACCGAAAGTTCCAAGTTCAATGTTCAAACATCAATGTTTCAAGTTCATATCATAAAGTTCAATGTTCAAACCTCAAAGTTCAAAGGTAAAAGGGCATCTTTAGCAAGCCAAAAGGGCGTTAATTCACATGGAATTAACGCCCTTTTAAATCTCTAACACTGCTTTTTTCTCTTTATCCCAAGAACTCGTTAACTCGTCTAACTTGTTAACTATGTTACTTTGTCTTCCTCGCAAGCAACTTGTTTACTCGTCTACTCGTTAACTTGTCTACTCGTTCACTTGTCTACTTTTCCGGATAAACGAGGTTAGCATCGGTGATGTTGTCCAGCACCTCGGTGAGGAACTTACGTGACTCCCACTTCGCCATAGGCAGGTCGTGGAGCAAGTAGTTACCACAGTCGCGTGGAGCAGCACCGGGGATTTCACCCTCGAAGTCGGCAACGAATTGGAAGGTGCGGCGCATGAGGTCGACAATCTCTTTCGACTCAAGGTCGCCACGAAGGATGAGGTAGTTACCAGTCAGACAGCCCATTGGACCCCAATAGATAACACGATCTTTCCACTCGTCATCATTACGGAGGAAGGTGGCAGCCAAGTGTTCAATAGCGTGGATAGCACCGACGTGCAACACTGGCTCACGATTTGGTTCTTTCATACGGATGTCGAAGGTGGTAACGGTCTCGCCACCCACTTCGTCCTTACGACTCACATAAATGCCACGCAGCAAACGCTCGTGGTCAATGGTAAAGGAAGGAATCTTACTTAATTCAGAATTCATAATTCAAAATCCGTTGTTAATTCATAATTCAAAATTCATAATTCATAATTATGATTACTATTATAATTCATAATTCACAATTCATAATTATGATTACTATGGTAATTCATAATTCACAATTCATAATTATAATTACCGATGTCAGCATAAGTATTATCCACGTCTTTAGGTCTTTGTGGGTTTTGTTAGCTAAACGGAAATCTGCTTGTTTTGAGCTCCGTGATAGAATCAAGCGGACAAGTAAACAAATTACTTATTCTATAAACTCTGCCTACCTCGGTAATCATAATTATGAATTCTGAATTCTGAATTCTGAATTAAATTAATAAATTGTTTCGTCACCTCAAAGCTGCCATTAGCAATGCGCTCCCAGAAGTCGTAGTACTGGCTGGCTTTGTTGTCTTTGAGCGGAACATCGCTGATGACACGGAAGGAGACGAAGGGAGTTTGATAGATGTGGCAGACCTGCGCAATAGAACAACTCTCCATGTCGACAGCTGTCGCCTCTGGGAAGTGGTCCATAATCTGTTGCATCTTCTCACGTGAGTTAACAAACCACTCGCCACTGACGGTCAGTCCTGCCTTGACATGCAGGTCCTTACAATCAGGTAGGTTGTTCAACGACAGCGCCTTTTCAATCAACTCCGTAGGAGCCTTGAAGCGAGCAGGCATACCGATAATCTGACCGTAAGCCACCTCATCTCCACAGTAGGCATCGTGGTAAGCACACTCCGTTGCCACCACCACATCAGTAACCTCCAATGAAGTGTCAGCCCCACCCGCACAACCACTTGAGATAACAAGGTCAGGGTGGTAATGATTAATCATCTCTACAGCACCGATGGCAGAATTTACCTTACCGATACCACACTGCTGCAGAATGATTTCCTTCTCTCCCAACCGTCCCGTAACGAAGTCTTTATGATTAAAATGTTTCGTCTCGGTGTTGGAAAGAATTGCTTTAAGTTGCGCGAACTCTTTGTCCATCGCAACGATGATTCCTATTTTCATACTGCAAAGGTACGAAAAAGTTACAAGTTGGATATTGTAAGTTCTTAGTTTTTTGTAACTTTGCAGAGATTAATCATTTGTCCGACATAAGCAAAATTAAATAAAAATGAAAACTTGGAAAAGATTTCTACCCGATGTACTGGTAGTCGTGTTGTTTGCGGTCATCTCGTTCGCTTACTTCTTCGTTCCGGTCACTCAGGGTAAGATTCTCTATCGCCACGATGCCTCAGCAGGTGTCGGTTCGGCACAGGAAATGACAGAGTATCAGAACCGTACTGGTGAGGCAACACGCTGGACAAACGCCATCTTTGGTGGTATGCCTACCTATCAGATGTCACCATCGTATCAGTCAACAGACGGACTGTCGCAGGTGATGAACGCTTACCACCTTTGGTTGCCCGACAATGTATGGTTTCTTTTTGTCTATCTCTTAGGCTTTTATATTCTGTTGCGAGCCTTTGACTTCCGACAGTCGTTGGCGGCATTGGGTAGTATCATGTGGGCTTTCTCGTCCTATTTCCTCATCATCATTGCTGCCGGTCACCTCTGGAAGGTAATGGCATTGGCTTATCTTCCACCAATGATTGCCGGTATTGTCTTGGCTTATCGAGGACGTTACTTGTCGGGATTCATCGTGACGGCTATCTTCACCGCCTTTGAGGTGAAAGCCAACCACGTACAGATGACATATTACTATCTCTTTATCGTCCTCTTTATGGTCATTGGCTATCTCGTTCAAGCCGTTCGCCAGAAGCAACTCGTGGGTTTCCTCAAGGCTTCGGGCGTATTGGCTGTAGCGGCATTGATTGGTATATTAATCAATCTCTCAAGCCTTTACCACACATGGGAGTATCAGAAAGAGAGTATGCGTGGCAAGAGTGAGTTGCTGAAGGCTGATGGCGCGAACCAGACAAGCTCTGGTCTTGATCGCGACTATATCACTCAGTGGAGTTATGGTATTGATGAGACGATGACCTTACTCGTGCCTGATGCAAAGGGTGGCGCGAGTGTTCCATTGAGCCAAAGCAGTACGGCTATGTCGAAGGTTGACCCACAGATACAGTCAATGATTCCACAGCTCTATGACGCTTTCCCACAGTATTTCGGTACACAGCCGGGTACGAGCGGACCAGTTTACGTCGGTGCATTCGTGCTTTTCCTCTTCATTTTAGGTCTTTTCTTGGTGAAGGGTACGATGAAGTGGGCACTCTTAGCAGCCACAATCCTGTCCGTTCTCCTCTCATGGGGCCATAACTTCATGGGCTTCACCAACTTCTTCCTCGATTACATCCCGATGTATGCGAAGTTCCGAACAGTGGCAAGTATCCTTGTTATCGCCGAGTTCACCATCCCTCTCTTGGCAGCACTGACCTTAAAACGCCTTGTTGACGAGCCCGAACTCTTAGGACAGAAGATGAAGTATGCTTATATCAGCCTTGGTTTGACAGCGGGTGTAGCCCTTTTAGTGGCTTTATTCCCAGACATGATGGGTCCGTTTGTCAGCGATCAGGAACGCCAGATGATTAATAGTATTCAGGGCATGGACGGCAATACGGCAGGAACAATCCTCGCGAATGTCTCTGCGATGCGTGCTGCAATGGTCAGCTCTGACGCTTGGCGTTCGGTTATCGTTATCCTCATCGGCTTTGCGCTGCTCTTCGCTTACAAAATGAAGAAGCTGCGTGCCGACTATATGGTGGCTGGTCTTTTGGTACTTTGCCTCGTGGATATGTGGCAGGTGGATAAACGTTACCTCAATGACGAGATGTTCGTACCAAAGAGTGAGCGCGATATGCCACAGCAGCCAACAGCAGCCGACCTTGAGATTAATAAGGACAAGAGTCTTGACTATCGTGTGCTGAACTTTGCTTCTAACACTTTCAACGAGAACGAGACTTCTTACTTCCATAAGAGTATCGGTGGTTATCACCCTGCTAAGCTCCGTCGTTATCAGGAGATGATTGATGCTTACATCGCTCCAGAGATGCAGAAGACGATGCAGGCGATTGCTGCTGCGGGTGGTAATATGCAGGCGGTTGACGGTGTGAAGATCTTCCCTGTACTGAATATGCTGAATACGAAGTACTTTATTCTTCCGCTGCAGGGTGGCACAACGGCACCAATTCAGAACCCATATGCACAGGGTAACGGCTGGTTTGTTAACAAGCTCACCTATGTCGACGATGCCAACGCTGAATATGCTGAGGTGGGCAAGATTGACGTGCGCCATGAGGCAGTAGCTGATAAGAAGTTTGAGGCGACTTTAGGGCAGGCGAAGGTGAACGACTCTACCGCAACTGTGAAGCTCGATAAGTATGAGCCTAACAACCTGCAGTACACTGTCAACTCAAAGAATGGTGGTGTTGTCGTCTTCTCTGAGATCTATTATCCTGGTTGGACAGCCACTATCGATGGTCAGCCTGCAGAACTCGGTCGTGTGAATTACATCCTCCGTGCTGTAAGCGTGAAGCCGGGTAAGCACACCGTAGTCCTCGACTTCCACCCAACAAGTATCTCAACCACTGAGACCATCGCTTATATTGCGATTGTTATCTTGCTCTTGGCGATTGCGGGGGCAGGATATATGGAGTGGAGGAAGAAGAAGTAGAAGAAGCCCCACCCCATCCCTCCCCGAAGGGGGAGGGGGTGAAATGTAACGAAGGCAACCAGCCCCTCCCCCGTCCCCTCCCCCAACCAACGGTCACTGACCGAAGGGAAGTAAAGGGAGGGGCGTAGAATGCGAGATACCCCCAATCATTTCTGAACTTGCGGTCATTGCGAGAAGTGAAGTGTGGAGACAAGGGGAAGTCATCACAAAAGATGAAGGTTGAAAAAGAATAAAACAGAATACCCTCGCAAGTATATTGGCTTACGAGGGTATTCCGTTTAAATCGAAGAGTGTTTAGGGCATAGGCTTTATATACTTTTATTATATAAGGCTTATAGCGTTCTTCACCTTTTATATATATTGTAAAATAAGGATAAGAAGAAAATTATGAGACAACGAGTTGAAAAGAAGCTAAACCAGCATTTGATGCTACCGATAAAGCTGTTTATGGGTAGGGAGAAGTCAGGAGGTATCGTTCTGATTCTCAGTGTCACCTTAGCAATGATATTGGCAAACAGCAATATTGCTGAGAGCTACTTCCATTTCTTTGAACAGGAAGTAGGCTTTATCGTCAACGGAGAGCCTTATCTGAATTATAGTCTGCACCATTGGATTAATGATGGCTTAATGGCTATGTTCTTCTTTGTGGTCGGCTTAGAGTTGAAAAGAGAATTCATCGGTGGCGAACTGGCTGACATCAGAAACACCATTCTACCTATCGGTGCAGCAATAGGCGGTATGATTGTACCTGCCTTAATATTTTTAAGTCTGAACATAGGTACCCCACAAACGATGGGATGGGGAATACCGATGGCAACTGACATTGCTTTTGCCTTAGGAGTAGTATATCTTTTGGGCGATAAAGTACCCGTATCGGCAAAGGTTTTCCTTACAACGCTTGCCATAGTAGACGACCTTGGGGCTGTGCTTGTCATCGCCTTCTTCTACACTTCCGAACTCTCTATTGCGAGTTTGCTCTTTGGTTTGGGCTTTCTTGCAGTGATGTTTATAGGAAACAGACTCGGTATCAAGAGCCTATTCTTCTATGCCGCACTCGGTATCGGTGGTGTATGGGTAACCTTCTTGCTGTCAGGAATCCACGCAACGATTGCTGCCGTACTTGCTGCCTTTATGATTCCAGCCGATGCGAAGATTAACGAGTCGGTCTATCTCAAGCGTATGAAGAAACTGACAAGACGCTTTGAGCATGAGGAAGCTAACGAGGTGAGAACCTTGGAGGAGGGACAGGTGGACGTGCTGACACATATACAGCACGACACCGAGATTGCAATTCCCTTGCTGCAACAGCTTGAACATAAGATGTCACCTATCGTTACCTTCTTGATCATGCCTATCTTTGCAATTGCCAATGCTGGTATCAGCTTCACGGATTTAAGTCTATCTGACATCTTCTCTACCCACGTAGCACTCGGAGTGACATTGGGTCTGCTCTTAGGAAAACCGATTGGTATTATCGGAGCAACTTTCTTAATGGTAAAAATGCGTTGGGCAACCCTTCCAAGTGCCATCACTCGTCGCACACTGCTGGGCTTAGGTATGCTTGCCTCTATCGGCTTCACCATGTCAATGTTCATCTCTACCCTCGCCTTCACCGACGAGCTATTGATGACACAAGCAAAGT
Organism: Prevotella melaninogenica; assembly: GCF_013267595.1. NCBI lineage: Bacteria > Pseudomonadati > Bacteroidota > Bacteroidia > Bacteroidales > Prevotellaceae > Prevotella > Prevotella melaninogenica. The sequence goes on from NZ_CP054010.1 coordinate 956,986, forward strand.
TGGGTATCTTCCTCGCCTCCATCTTAGGCGGAATAGGTGGGTATGTGCTGCTGAATAAGAAAAGTAAGTAAAAACAAGAAAACAAGCAAACAAGCAAACAAGCAGCCCCTCCCCCTTGCCCCTCCCCCGTAGGGAGGGGAGTGATTACCGAGATTCCCCAAGGATTCTCCAAACTCGTAACCGCTGATTTAAGAGAAAGAGGGGCATAAACAGTAAGACTTCTTTTATAGAAACATAAAAACAGAGTAACAAGCTAATTTGTTGCTCTGTTTTTTTTAGACTTTATAACAAGCAACTTGCTAACTCATCCAACTCGTCAACTCGTCAACTCCCAAGAGAGACAAAGTAACATGAGAACAAATTTAGCTTTATCACAAGCAACTCGTCAACTCGTCCAACTTGTTAACTCGTCAACTTCGTAACACAAAAACAAATTTACTCTTTATCATTGACCTTCATCGACTACGAATTTCTCTAATTACACTAATGCTTTTATCCCTTGAATTTTGAACTTTCAACGACTACGAATTTCGCTAATTACGCTAAAACTTATTGTAATGTAATTCGTGTCATTTGTGTAATTCGTAGTGCTTTATTAGTAGTTTACAAGTTAATTGTAGCGATAAATCCCAGTTAACATCGGTAATCATAATTATGAATTGTGAATTATGAATTAACAGAGGATTGTGAATTGTGAATTATAGTAGTAATCATAATTATGAATTGTGAATTATGAATTCTGAATTAGAATATATATTTATATAATCCTGCGACAAAAAAGTGTAAAGTTTAATTATTTCAGCAATCTACCTATTTGTCGCAGATTAGCACACAGCCTCAACCGAAGAAAGTTACTAATTTGTCGCGCTATTCCACAATCATTTGATTTACATAACATTACAAAGGTAGAAAATCAAACAAAAAACAGTAGCAAACAAATTAGTAACGATGAAAACAAAAGGAAAAGAACACAAATATTACATATTTGTAAAGAAAAGAGAAAGATAAGGGGACAAACCTCCTTATCCGTCTCTCCACTCCTCCCTATCCGTCGAACAATGAGGAAAAAGACTCCCTTTTTGTCGCACAGAAGCTACTTCGCTGTCGGGGACAACCTCCCATGAAGTCGCACGTAACCTACATATACGTCGCCTATTTTCAGCGTAAGCACCTGTACTTCAAATATATAAGAGTATCTAATTAAGTCTTAAAAAGTGACTGACAATGATTGTCTAAGTCCAAGACTGGAGTTTATGGGAGGAGTTTTACATACAAGAACTGACGCCCAATGTGGTTGCTAATGCTGTGAGTACGGTAACGAGAATATGCAAGATATTCTTCCAAATAGGTTTAATCATAACGTCTAAATAAATTAAAAGCCCAATTGGCAAGCAGATTACACTGCCGTCCCTTCTTGTTAGCGGCATTGTATCCGAGCCGATTTGAACTAAAAGTGAATACAAAACCCCTCTCGCTCATCAGAAGCCAATAGGTTACGTTCTTACAATAACATTGTTTCCTAATAAGCGATTTAGGGTAAACGGAGAGCGGAGAGGCACAAACTTGGCACTCCCCCACGCTCATCTCTCAAACCAATCGACTATGCGTGGCCCTCAGTAGTGGCAGTAGCCTCACCTGGCTCTGGACCAGCAGAAGGCTTGTTCTCCTTCTTCTTGCCCTTGTTCTTCGCCTTCTCGGCAGCCTTAGGCGCATCATACTGCACAGCCTCCTGAATACGCAAACCGCTGATGAGGGTCTTCACACGACGCTTCATCGCATCGATAGTCACCGTTGGCGAGAAAAGCACATGCGCACCGTAGATATCTCTCTGTGCGTTAAAGTCTTCCGCCTTCTGAACACCCTGTGAGTGAATACCTACGCGGAAAGTTCCCAATCCGTCGAGCTTCACACGGTTACCATCCTTGAGAACCTGATTCATCTCGAACACCAACGCACTGATGACAGCCAAAATGTCGGGCTCAGTTACGGTGCATCGCTCACTGATACGCAGAGCGAGATCCTTAACACTAACAAGGTCGGGAGACACCGCACGGGCATACCAATAACCCTTGCGCTTGCTGTTCTTACGATTGTCCTGATACATACGAAATTTGATTGACATAACTTGAAAATTTAAAAAGTGAAACAAAGAAATTATTGAAATGAAAAAATGAAATCTTAACTCAATGCGCTAATAAGACAGAGGCAAATCCTCTCCGTGGCTCCACGCACGACGGTGCCTCCGTGACCTACATCGCTTTATTTTTATTACTCCTTCGTGTCCTCCTTCTCTCTGTGTGATACTACCTTAAAACTAAGTGGCAAACCTATTACTGAAGACCCTTCTTCCCACTCCTCATCGCCCTCATCGTTCGCAAGTCTCCACCCCCTCCCCACACAAAAAAAAGGGAGAGGGACAACGACCTAAAAGACATACTGCGACAAAAAAGTGTAAAAATAAGTAAAAGAGTAAACAAGTAAATAAATGAACACGTAAACAAATAAAAAGATAAACAAAGAAATAACTAAAAACACAATAACGCAAAAACGTATAAAAATATAAAGGTAAAAGTTGGAAAACGCAAAAACGTAAAAACATACTTCATCATAAACATAAACGACTAAAAATATGAAAAGATATTCACGTAAATAATTAAAATATTTACAGTCAGAAACTTAAAACGTATTTCTCAGACTTTCGGCGACAAAAAAGTGAAATCTTTCACCGCCTTTTCTCCCCTATTTAGCTCCTAAAATCTGGTGTCTATTCTTCCCATTTCGCTTATAGCTGACGTGAATCCACCGTTTAATCATCGAATCTTGTGGTTCAAGAATCATCTGATCGAAGTCTGTTTGAGCAAGAATTGCCGCATATTTCCGGCACATTTCCAGTCCTGTCACATGAATATCAGCCGCCTCTCCCCGCAAATGTTGCGAATGTTCAGCCCCATGAACAGCCCTATTCACAGCCTCGCAGCGATAACCTCCCACAACTATCACACGTCCCACACGCCGTCTAAGCGGTTCTAAGACGCATCTACAAAGCTCCCGAAGATTCGCTATCACCTCCTCTCTCGAAGCCTCTCCAAGCGCAGGATTCACCTCAGGCACGTTCTTAACACCCATGTTCACCGCCTTTCCCGAGCGCATCATCTCGCCCACCGTAAAATGTGGAGAGAGTCGCTCCTCAAAATCTATCTCATTAGAATGACTATCGTTGATCATACACATTAATTATTATAGATTATTTGGTTCATTAAAACTCCGTTCGTCATCCCTTCATTCCTGATGACGATGCAAAGGTACAACACTAAAAAACCGATTCCAAGGAAGATATATGTAGTAATGTGAGTAGACAAGTGAACAAGGTTAACGAGTGGACGAGTTGCTTCTAATAAAAGACAAGGTAACAGAAGAACACAAGTTAGTGGACGAGTGGACTGGAAGACAGATTTGTAAACTCTTTTCGAACATCTCAAAAACAATACATGCTCTTTTCCCTTCGAGAAGATGCCTAATTGGCTTGTAAAAGATGCCCTTTTAAGGTCTTGTTAACGCCCTTATGAAGCCTAACTAAGCACCTTTTCTTGCACGACTTCATAACTAATTGATTTCCCGCTACTTGCAACCTTACTTTTTTCACGTGTTTTTCCACATTATTTTAAGTAATCTCCTCAAATTTATGTAATGACTTTTCAACCCCCTATCCAAACAGATGAACAAGAGGCTTAAAATAGATGGGCATAACCTATTCTTACAAACTCAAACATAAGGTATAACGGACATTATAAGCAGTTGCCAAAGACTTGGTCTAATCCAAAGATTAAAGAGGTGTTTACGATTAATCCAAAGAATAAAGTTTTAGACAATATAAATGCAGGTTTTGTCCCTATGGTATATATTGATGATGGATATAGTGGAGCCTTCAAATACGAAAAAAGGAAATGGAATGATATAAAGGCAGGATTTACTCATTTTGCAGATGGTGATATTGCTGTAGCAAAGATTTCTCCTTGTTTAGAAAATCGGAAATCTATGATTCTGGAAAAACTACCTAATGGAATTGGTGCAGGTACAACAGAACTATATATATTTAGAAGTTTAAATATCAACCCTAAATATGCGTTATACTGCTTCAAGTCGGATTCCTTTATACAGCAATGCATTGGTACTTTTAATGGAGTTGTTGGTCAGCAGAGAGTTGCCAGAAGAATAATTGAAGAAATAAGATTTCCCCTTCCTCCCCTATCAGAACAGCTGCGAATTGTTACCAAAATAGAAGAACTGTTTTCCATTCTCAATATAATAGCAACAGAATTAGCTATGTAAAAATAAAGCCAGAGAGATTATTTATCCCTCTGGCACATCCTTAAAGACAATACTTAGCCTCGTGGAGGAAACGGATCGTTTCCATACGAATCACGCTCTCTGATACGTCCATTGCGACCATGAATAAAAAGCTCAGATTGCTAATTTCTTGAAATCTCACGAGCTCTCTCAATAGCCTCTGCTTGAGTATCAAAAGTTGAAGTTAACCTGGAATTACCTTCTCCTCTAACTCCCCATCGTCCATCTTTTGGGACAACATGTTGGTTTTTACCCATTCTATACACCTCCTTTCTGAGATTTATTTTACCGATACTTGTATTTACCAATACATCTCAATACTGTATGAGCAAATATCATACCAAAGGAGAACACTAAATATATCTTTTATGAAAAGCAATAATATCTATTACCAATTTACTACCCTATTTACAATTTTCTGCTGTTCGCTGGCAGTACGTCGCAGGTAGATACGCGTTGTCTCTATGCTTTCATGCCCCATAAGGTCGGCTAACAAAGCAAGATCATTGAAGCGGTCGAGGAAATTCTTGGCAAAGCGGTGACGGAAAGAGTGAGGGTAGACCACATCACGATTCAATCCATATTTCTCTGCAAAATGTTTCAGCTGTTGGGCTATCCCTCGTGTCGTAATCCGCTGCCCGAAACGATTGAGGAAGATATAACCCGATGATAGTTCTTTCTCTTTAATCCATTTGGTCGCTTCTATTCGTAATGTCTTAGGGATATACAGCCTTCGAATCTTTCCTCCTTTACTGTACAAGTCAAGATAACCTACTTGCACGTGTTCTGCCTTGATATGCAGAAGTTCGCTAACACGTGCACCTGTTGCTGCCATAAACCAAACGATAAAGTACCATTCATCATAACCATCTGTTTTGAGCTTTGTTTTCAGAAACTTATAATCAGCATCACTGATTACATTCTCCAAGAAGTTTTTTTGCTGAACCTTGACAAATTTCACTTTAAGCTTCTCCTGTTTCGTAAACTCCAAGTATTTGTTTATCGCTTGCAACCGCAGGTTAACAGTCTGTGGCTTAAAGTTCTCTACCAAATACCCTTTGTAAGCCAAAAGATTCTTCTTGTTCACCTCCTTATAATGATTAAGGAAATAGTCCACCGTCCATAGATATGACGTGATGGTGTTTTTTGCCAAATTAGTTTTGGCAAGATGCTTTTGAAATGTTGTTACCATATTACATTGATTTTGAATGAATATCGTAACAATAACGTAGACTATAACGGACATTATCCGAAGTTGCCCAAAGGGTGGTGTTTATGTAAACTCAAAAATATTAGTTTAATCATCACTGGTTCTACCCCAAGTAAATCAAATTCAGCATACTATGGTGGTAAAGTACCTTTTTATAAGCCTATAGATTTAGATGCGGGACGGTTTGTTGATAGCTCTGCGGAATATCTATCAGAGGCAGGTAAGGCTATTTCAAGAGTTGTTCCTATAGGTAGTACTGCTGTTTGTTGTATTGGTTCTATAGGAAAAGCTGGCTACCTTATAAAAGAGGGTACTACTAATCAACAGATAAATTGTGTAATACCATCTGAAGCTGTAGACTCCGTTTTCTTGTATTATCTGTGCACATCTCCTTTGTTTTATCAAGAGCTCATAACACTTTCATCCGCTGTTACAATTTCTATTATCAACAAATCGAAAATGGAAAATATAATAGTACCCCTACCTCCAATAGAAGAACAAAAACGAATAGTAAGTAAAATAGAAGATTTATTTGGATTTATAAAAACTATTGAGGAGAGCTTATAAGTTCTCCTCAATAGTTTCTAAGTTTTTAAATAGTTGATGAATCATTCTAATTATTCTTTTTTGCTCCTTTTGTGGAGGTATAGGTATTTCTAATTTTGAATATTCTGAAATCCAATATCGTTTATGTGTGTCACCAACAAGTCGCGTTATGCTCATAAATTGTGAAACGTATTCTATATCAATACCTTTGTTAACTTGCAGAATCTTCATAGCTGACGACTTAACCTTGAATGGGAAATCAACCAATCGAGAATCTTTAGTAAAATCATCAAAAATAATACAAGGTAATTTATTATAGATACCTTCTGTTTCGTCTGTATGTCCTATAATAAACGATTTACCTGCTGTGAGTACAGGAGTTGAATAATCATCACTATATGCAGTTGACTTTACAATATACGCTGTTGGCTGTTCATATTCTATGATATCTTCCAATCTGCAGATAGCCCACCCTTTGGGCAACTTCGGATAATGTCCGTTATCACAAGTAATTTCAGCCTTTGGATTGACACGTTTGAGGAGTTCTGAAGCAGGTTCATCGTTTGGATCTTGAGGAACAAGTTTACCATGAATAGCAAGTTCAAGGATTTTGTTCTTTGCCTGCTTGATAGTCGTTTGCAAGTCTGCCTTACCTTGTTCGATAATCTCAATAAGTTTAAACCAACGTTCTATTTCTTCAACAATGCGTTGCTGCTCTGATAAAGGGGGTAAAGGAATAAAAAAATTCTTCAAGACATCAAAAGGCGGTATGTTCTTTATAGCTGTCCCTTTACTTTCCTTATACGCTTCTTCTTTTAAAATATAATCAAAGTATATAAGATAAAAATCTTCAACGCATCTACTATGTAACCTTATAAGCATTAAGGCTTGATTTATTATACCTTGTTCAGGAGTTTCTGATAAAACATAAGTTTCACCAATTGTTCCAGCGCAACTTACTATAATATCAAAAGGTTGAACAGCAAAACCATTCAGTTCATTATACTTTTCTTTACTTATATAATAAGAACCTAAAAACTCGTTTTTCTGTATAGCATTCTTTTGCTCATAAACCTTGTACGTATTATCAGATTTAGGCACAAACATAGATTTAGTTAAACAACTACCAAAAGGTCCTTTCTTGTAAAAAGCTAAATCATCAAGTGTTGTCCACACCCACCCACTTGGCACCTCAAACGGCACCTCCTGTTTATCACAAGCAGCACCAGTAGTCTTTGTAGTCTTTCGGCTACGCTTGATTTTCCCTTCTTTAATCAGGCGTTCCTTTTCGGAACGGATACGTTCAAGGAGGACCGATGCTGGTTCATCGTTCGGGTCTTGTGGTACGAGTTTACCGTGAATGGCAAGGTCTAATATCTTTTGTCTTAACTTCTTTGTGTCCATGCTTTACCAATTAATTGTTTGTGGGGTTTTGTCCGTCCTGTGATAGTCAGAACTTTGGGTAGTTGTACAGACGTTGTTTGTACGATGGGCATAACATCTGTAGTTGTTTCCACAATCTTTTCAATCTGCTCTTCCATTTGTCCAGACGGTATCTGGACAAATGCGCAGTAATGAAACTACTCTTTAATCCCTGCCATTAACTTCTGCAGTTCGGCTACAGCCTTACTGATGTTGCCAGCTTGGGTTGTGATATTCGTCATCAGTTCGTCTAATGTAAACTGTTCTTCTGCCCCACCAGCCTTTATCCATGTAATGTCAAGACTTGTCTTGTCACGTGCTAAGATATCATCAGCAGCATATTTTCTCCATCGTCCAGCAGGATTTGTTTCCTCATTATAGGTTTCCGTACGTGTTGCAGCATTATAGCAAGCCACGAAATCATCAAGGTGGTGTCGTTGCAGCTTAGTGGTAACCAAAGTATGCTTCACATTCGTACGATAATCGTAGAACCAGATATCTTTGGTGGGCTGTCCCTTGGTAAAGAAGAGAACATTAGCCTTTACCCCATTTGCATAGAAGATACCTGTAGGCAATCGCAGGATAGTATGCAGATTGAAATCCGTTAACAATTTCTTACGTACAATTTCATGAGCTCCATCTTTAAAAAGAATATCATCAGGTATAACTACAGCAGCCCGTCCACCTGTTTTTAGCATTAGCATCATGTGCTGGAGGAAGTTAAGCTGGTTATTCTTTGTCTCTACATAGAAATCAGGGCGGTTGATATCCACAGAACCTGCAGTTCGCTCTCCGAACGGAGGATTGGCAAGAATAACATCTACCAGTGTCTCAGGTTCTTTCTCCAGCGAGTCCTCACAAGCAATAGGACTTCTGTCAGTGCCGATGCCATGCAGATAAAGGTTCATAGATGCCAACGTTACGACGAGTGGCGTGTTGTCAACACCGTGCAAAGCCTTATTGTTTAAGAAATCAAGTTTACCCTTGTCCTGTGATTGTCCTTTCATGTAATCGTATGCTGCCAGCAGGAATCCGCCTGTTCCACAAGCAGGATCGCATACCGTCTCGCCTATCTTCGGCTGGAGACAATCAATCATGGCTTGAATCAAAGGACGAGGCGTGAAGTACTGTCCAGCACCACTCTTCTTGTCCTGACCATTCTTTTCCAAGATACCCTCATAGATAGCTCCTTTAACATCACCGTCCATTTCAAGCCACTGATGCTCATCTATCATGGTTATCACTTTCTTCAGATAGACTGGTTTATCAATCTTGTTCTGTGCCTTTGTGAATATCGTTCCTATCAGATTATCCTGCTTGCTGAGAACATTAAGGGTCTTTTCATACTGTGCTATCAGGTCTAAACCGTCAAGTTCTTTAAGCTGTCCCCATCGATACTCCTCTGGGATAGCCGATGCTTCCTCTAACACTTCTACGTTCTCCGCATCCATCTTGAGGAAGAGAAGATAAGTAAGCTGGGTGACATAATCAGTATAGCCGATACCCTGTCCAGAGAGTGTCGTTGCGAGCTTCCATACTTCCTTTGTCAGAGCCTGTTCCGTTGATATGTTTTTTGCCATATTATGCTAATTTTCTATAGATGATAAACTGTGACAATGAAGACAAAGCTTCATTTGCTGTATCTCTGCCTCCAAAGGCACGGATAAGTTGGGCAGCCTGTGTCTTGTCATTCTCCTTGATATCGGTAATGGTGCAATATCCATTAGATGCTATGTAGTTGAGCACCTGACGCATCAATTCTATTTGCCCCGCTGTAATAGAACGCCATACTTGTCCATACCATAGGTTAAAGTATTGTTTAGCGCTTGGATATAAACTTTCAAGCTGTTCTATCTGATGGAAAGCATAGCGTACTAACTGGATGATATTCGTAAGTGCTTCTTTTTCTTCTATTGTCGAACTATGCTTCACCCTATGTGAATTGATGATAGCATAGGAATTCCAAAGTAACGAGGTGTTAAACTTACTATTTGCAAGCTTCAGTTTGTTTTCCAAGTCTTTCAACATTGAATACGTAAGCGGCTCGCCCTGATTATTATATATAATGCGCAGGGCTTCTATCTCATCCTTATGCTCCTGACAGTAATCCTCAAACGCAGACGTGGTAGACTGTGCCTCCTCCTTAGAGAACCCTTTTGAAATAAGCGTATCTTCGCCGGGCATCAGCGTTTCGATAAAGCCAGCATTAAGAATCAACAGAAGGTCTCTTGCATCTGGGTGGTTTGCGATGTTGCGCACCAACGCCTTTCGTTCCGTATTGGGCTCATTAACGTTGTTGTATTCAGGCAAGACGTTGTCCTCAAAGGCCTTAAAGATATCGGAGGCTATCTCCATCATACTTTGATGTGCAAGGCTAACAAACTTCTCACGGTCACTCTCCGTACACTTATGGCTGATACGAGACAAACGACCCGCCAATAGGCGCAGATAGTCATCGCTCACATTGCCATGGGTTATCTTCTCCAAAAGTTCTTTTAGGGAGATAACTTTCGTTACTGCACCAGATGGAGAGGCTATCGTTTTCTCATGCTCAGTTACGCCCACAGCATCAACCAAGAAGAAGCAATCCTTGCTATAGGCATTGGGAGTAACATTACGCAACTGCTCATCACCAATAGTACGGACACCACGCCCTTTCATCTGTATGTACAAAGGCTCGGAAGCCACATCACGCATGAACATTACGACTTCGAGCGGTTTTATGTCTGTTCCTGTAGCTACCAGCGTACAAGTCACAGCAATACGGAAGTCCTTATCATTGCGGAACTGTCGTATTAGTTCGTTGCTATCCCCAGCAGAGTAGGTAATCTTCTGCACAAAGCGTTCGTCTTCACGATTGAACACCTCTTTGGCAATCCTCACAATATTCGTAGCATGGCTTTCATTCAGTGCGAAGATAAGCGTTTTGGGCAGATAGTCCATATTCGCCTCACGCTGAGGATCGGTGAACATTTCCGTATATACCGCATCACGATAAGTTTCCAAAATAAGCTTTATCTGTGCAGGATTGATAATACTCTTGTTCAGTTCCTCCCGTGTATAGTTCTTAGTTTCTTTATTTTCAACGACTTCAACTTTTCCCGTATAACGAGTTACCTTTTTCACTTTCTCGTTTTCAAGAATTGCTCCGCCATTCTCTGTTACTTTTGTCTTGATACGATACACACGACCATAAACATTTACACCATCCAGAATAGACTTCTCCAAAGTATAGTTTACGATGATATTATCATTAAAGAATGCCCTTGTTTCAGGTCCCGGAGTTGCTGTCAGACCTATTAACTTAGCCTTTGAGAAATAATCAAGTACGCTTCGCCAACTCCCATAAATCGAGCGGTGACACTCGTCAATGATAATCATATCGAAGAAATCAGACGGCAGACTTGGATTTTCAGGAAACTCTCCAACACAATCCTCATCATATCCATCGTCAGCATCGTTGTCTTCAATCTCTTCGCCTTTCAGCAAGGAGAATAGTCGCTGTATGGTGGAAATAACTACACTGCTGCCATTTGGAATCTTCGCAGACTTCAGACGATTGACCGTAAAGATGCTGTTGAAAGAATCACCATTCTCCGTCAATCGGAAAGTGCCAAATTCGCTTTCAGCTTGCTTGCCCAGATTGTTCCTGTCGACCAAGAACAAGACACGTCGCATAGGGGTAAAAGACAACATACGATAGGCTGCAAGACAGGCGGTATAGGTCTTTCCTGCGCCTGTGGCAAGTACCATCAGCGCACGTGATTCACCAGATCGAAAACTCTTTTCCAGTTCGGTGATGGCTTCATACTGACAACCACGTAGTCCCTTAGGGCTAAGTGTTGGCAATCCCACATAGTCATCCTGAAGTCCTAACATCTTGGTAACTTCCCACGGAGAGTGAATCTTACTGCAATACTCAAAGGCAGCATCGCTCTTACGAGTATCGTAAAACATCATCTCCTTGCTGTTGGCAACGTATGCGAGAGGAAGGGGGATTTTAGGAAACCACGCCTGACACCATGAGGGACAACGACGCGTATAAAGTGTGGCTTGCTCCTTTACGACATCTGAATTTATGTCGACCTCAACTCGTTTAGCTTCTAATATTCCAACTGCCTTTCCATTAAGAAAGAGTAGATAATCAGCCTCTCGATTACCTTTCAAAAGCCCCTCTCTTATGGCAACAGCAGTCATGTTAGGAGCATAACCGCTTCTATCCACTACTTTCCAGCCTGCTTCTTCAAACATACTGTCTATGATAACACGTGCCTTTTCTTCTGGTAGCATATCGTAACGTTCTTATAATTCCATATTATGAGAAGTTCTTATAGCTATACAAGTACTTCTAAATGAAAACAGCCATTATAACTGCAAAGATAGTATTTTTAGACAGAATGACATAATTATTTTTAGACAGAATGACATAATTATTTTTAGACAGAATGACATAAAGACAAGAAAAGACAAAGTAAAGACATAATAACAGGGGAACAGAAGACAGAACGACAAAAAAGACAGAAAAACAAATAACATAGAAAAGCCCCTCTCGTAAGGAAAGAATAACCTCTCCCTCTTCAGTTAGTGGAAAGAAACATGTAAATAGTAAGCAGTTATAAATTATGACGCACTGATGTGAACTCCGTTCGAATTATTATAAAACATTCTCTCACGGATAAACAGATTGAATGCGCGCACAGAGACCTAAAGGTCGAAGATGGCACAGATTTCCTGTTAGTAAATTCATGATAAACTCGTCACTTATTCATCTTCAGGGATTATATAGACAAAAAAGGAGTTAGGAAAAATTACCCAACTCCTTTTCTATTTTTATCAACTAATTTTTGGTGATTTATAAACTGATGTCTGATACCAATTTATATCATGCTTATATCTGGAAACTGCTATAGACGGACTGATACCATAGCGTTCAGCCTCTTTTGCAATGGCATTGACAACCTTATGCGGTAACAGACTTTTACAGCCTCTTCCGATAATTCTGCTCCATACATCATCAGGGATAAGTTGCTGCCTTGCAAAGTCATTAGCTTCTTTTTCGCGTGGATCTTTAGAATAAAGAGTTCCTTCCGTCGATATAAACGCCTGATTATCTTCTGAAAGATGCCTTTCTATATGACACAACTCGTGAAGAACATCAAAAGCTAATTTATCTATATCATTATAACGATAAGTAACTGTGATTACTGGACATCCATCAACCAATGTAGAATAAGCATCTACAGGTGTTTTATCTAACTTCTCAACATTAAGATAAGCAATTCCATACTTATTAAGACAGTCCTTTATACCTTGTGCAGAAAGTGTACGATTATTCGCCATCTCAGCTATCTCGCTTGCTACTTTCAATCCGTTTCCCTTTTGATACTGTGTTTCTATCGTTGCACGTGATATTTCCAGCCAGTTAAGAATAAGCCAAGTTTGCATATTCTTCTCGTCAATATGAACTTTCTCGCTATGCTTGTAAAGCCCTACTACCTGCAGACTCAATTCTTTAGATGACCGCAAATCAAAAGCGAATAATGCTTTTAATTTCGTTACTCGCTCAATACATGGAAGATGTGACAAGTTTAATTTCTTATAAAGAAGTTTCAAGTTGAATATACTCGCACACGTATCTTCGTATTCACGAGCTTCTTGTTCTTCGCTTTGTTTTACATCCACAGCTTTACTGTCATATATAAAGCCACTATGCAAGTTCATCCAAGTCTTATAGGGTATTCCTAAATGACGCTCTAATTTCATTGCCAAATCGTCGTTCAGGTTTCGTTTACCACGTATAAATGTATTCAGATGAGTTGCCTGCACACCTATCTGCTTTGCAAAATCCTTTTGCTTGATGCCACGTTCCTGCAACTCTTCACGCAAGATTTCTCCTGGGTGGATTGCCCTAACAGGAACTAATCTGTTATTTCTTGTTGCCATAATGTGTACTATCAATTTCTATTAATTCTACTTCAATGCCGGCGTCCGTCTCCGAAAACAGCAGCCGCTCAACCAATCCGTTTACAAGACGTACAGAGCTGATAGGCTTATCTTTCTGATGCCTGAGTTTCTCATAGTGTAAAAAGCTAAATACTTTTAGTTCTTCTGTTGACTCTACGTTATACAGCGTATTAACAACACGGACATAGCCATCTATCAAGCGTTTGTTCTTACAAAGTTTCTTGTATTTCTTATCATTGGTCTTACCAGTTTCATATAATTCGGACAAGGCTTCTTCCTTGAAAATTATATTCATGCGGTGAAATGTTTCAATATATATAGTGCAAAGATAGGGTAAAATTACCAAAATTGGTAATTTAAAGATACCATTAACACTTTTTACGTGTCACTTTTTTGCTTAGGAAAGATAAAAGGTACAGCAAATACAGATGAATCGAACAAACAACTTGTTAACTTATCTACTTGTACAACTTGTCTACTTGTTAACTTGTCTACTTATATAAAGAGAGACCATTCACTCTTAATGTGTCCGTGTCCTTATCCTTACCAATACATCCTGCTGATCTTTTTCTAATTTGAACCTCTCCACAAAGAAGTAATCTTTGAGTTGATTAAGTAGCAACTTATTCTCCTGCTGATACTTCTCTCCCTTTTCAAGTGCCAAGGAGTAGATATCCTTATATTGCTCAAAAGGTGCGTAAAACTTTCCCAATAGTTGCTGGAAATGTGTCTTAAAGTATTCTTTATCATCAACACCAGTCTTAGCTTTGATAAAATAGAAGTCATAATCCTCATCTAACCATTTCTGTATCTCTTTACAGAAACGCTGTCTTACCTTCATCTTCCACGCGGTCTTCTGACTTTGATTATCTCTCGCATACAGTGAAAGAACGTAAAGGAAGTTCACATCATAATGGGACAGCAACAGTGTGTCACGGTCAAAGAGTCGGTTATCAAACTGCACACGCTTGTGCCTGTTTCTCTTTCTGTCGGTTTTCTCTATATTGTCATCGTCATAACTGAACATTTCATTCAGCTTTGCCGATATAAAGAAATTAGGTAGGATATTATAGCCTTCTGTCACATCATCTCGCAGGCGAACACCCGAAGATGGCTTATCACCATTGCTAAATATATCAATGTTCCATTGTATAACATTCCGTGCATAGGTGTATTGCTTATAGATTGACTGACTTCCTAACTCATGACCAATCTTATAATACTTACTATCCCCGATATAATACGTTTGCTCGTTCTCCCCAGCAATAAGACTCTGTGACGTGAACAGATGATCAACGATTTTCCCATCCTCTTGCTGTTTCTCCATACCATCTGGCAATGGGTTATCGCCTATCAGTTCATCAATAATGGCTTCAAAAACAACATAAAAGTTTTTAACCAACAAGTAGTCCCGTTGTTCAGTGGCAACCATCACCTGCTGTGCTTCGTCGAAGAAGTTATAACACAAATGCCATAGTTGTAAGGCTTTATCAGAGAAATACTTATACTTTATCTGTCGTAAACGTGTCTTACCAAATCCATTGAGATAGGTATCAAAACGCTTACCGGTAATGAGCTGGAACTGGCAACAGATATCCTTCGGAAAACCGTAGGTGTCACCAATATAATTTAGGATGGAAAAGAAGATGATGAGTAGTTCTTCATCAAAGTTTATCTGTCGCCGCTTATTAACTGGGTTTAGATAGACAGCCTGCTCATTCTGAATAATAGCAGTCTTCGTTGCTATCGTTCGTTGCCAATTAATCTTGTTCAGACCACTATGCAGATTCTTTATGATAAAGAAGAAAAAACTTTGATTGTCTTGATTGAATTGTATCAGCGACAGAAGAATATCAAGGTAGGTATTACTCTGTCTGCGTCCTCGATTACAAATTTGTGCTATATATGATTGACAAACTATTCTCGTATCATTGCGTCTATCATTCTTATAGACCACTATGGCACGATAAATCCACACAGCAAACTTATAAAGAAAACTACGCTCTTTGGAGTCGAAAGTATCTAAGTTGGCTATATCCTCTGGCTTATACTTTCCAAAAACAAGTTCCTGACCGTCAACATCCTTCAGCAAAACCTTAGGAAGAATAAAGACACAATCCTTGAGTAGCATATTATAATAATACCCTACGTAATGGATAGACACCCTACCCTCCATATTCTCTAAGGCATCAATACCATAGAGAACGTCCCTAACCTTAGAGACATCGTACTGATATTCTTCTATAAGGATTCGCATAACGAATGTCTACTGCTGCTTTGAATACTTAACAAAGACCTCACGCATACGAAGTATTCGTGTAATAATAAGATCGAAGATGGTAGTCCAATGTTCTTTATCTTCAAAATCTATATTGTCTATCCGCTCTACAATCGTACTTGATTTCTTTTCTGGATTCTCACGCCACTCATACGTTGTATCCATCTCTGCTTCAATATCCTTTTTCTGATCAGCAAGATGATAATAAATATCTGTGGTTCTATCGAAATATACTTGCAGTGCAATAGCACGCTCCCAAAGTTTCAGAACTACAGACATATAGAAATCAGCACCAGACACATAGAAATTCTTCCAATGATCCTTACCAGCCTTTTTAGTTCCTCCAAAGTAAGTTTTAAAGTCGTCATTCTTGTGTGCATAGGCTAAAAATGCCTCCCAAAAATCATATCGCTTTCGTTCTGACATCGACCATGTCGCCCTTGGGTTCTCGGAGTCGTCTGTATTCTCTGCCTGTCCGTTGTATTCCTCTTCGCTTTCTTCAACTGGTGTTAACCCTAAGTTACCAAGGAACTGTGCCACTTTATCTGTCCTTACCTTAGTCTTCATTTCGCCTTCAGTATAGAACTTTGCAAACGTTAGTTTTCCACCTTCAACTGTATCATCAAAGATAGGACCTACTAAATCGAAGTCCTTAAACACATCGTTCCAAAGGTAGAAGACAACCTTACCCACAAATGTCTCTGCGCTAATAACGCCTCCATGTGCCTTACAAAAGAAATAGCCCAACTTCTTATCCTCCGAATTGGTCGTGCTCTCTATCTTCTTGTTTATCTCCTCTAAGAACTGCCACCAGTCATATAGACTGCCCGCAACATCAATGACATAACCTTTCTTTGCATCCGATATTGGCATATAGCTCCAATCCCAACGACGCTTAAAGGCTGAGTCTATAGGGAACAAACTCTGGTCGCTGGTGTTCATTGTTGCCCAAATAAACAGATTACTTGGCAGTAGGAGAATATTACCCTCCAACACCTCGCTCACTACATCACGACCACCATAAAGGCTATTAATGACACCTGCCTGAGGAATAGACAATCCCTTTAGTGCTTTAGCCACATAACGTTTCATATCGGTATCTGCCTTCACAGGATAGTCAGAGAAGCCGCTATGATTGCGGTCTAAGAGCTGGAACAAATCACCAAAGATCTGTGCACAATTACCTCGATTAATCTCTTCTATCACTAAGAACTGTCGCTGTGGATTGCCTTCATCACACGTAGCATACTTCTCCCACGCAGTAATATATGCTTGTAGAAAAGCCTGTGGAACAAACTCATAGACAATCTTCTCCTCCGTCAGTATCTGCGCATGCTCAACGACAGGATGTCCCGACAAGTCACGCATCGTTATCTCTCGTGTCGTCGGCTTATACGCTCCCACAAAAGACGAATAGTCACTATCTGGATGGAACGTAGTACGAATTACATCCTCCCCCTTTATCTCCTGATTGATTGTAAATGACTTACCAGTGCCAGGTGCACCGTAGAAGATTTGCTGGCGGGGAAGACTGCTTACGTTATTCTTTACTTTGTGAGTTGATTGAAGAACCATTTGAGCCATTACCGACAGCGTTGAAGAATAGCCATACTCAAACTTATCTATCTCACTGCGCCCAGACAATGCTTGTCTTGCAGATTCAGATGTAGCATCAGAATGCTCACTCCAATAGTTTACATATTCTTCCAACAGACTTTTTGAGATTGTACGTAAGCCTGTAGCACCTTTACTTATTGACCTTACCAAATAACATAATCTGTCCTCATCAACAATCTCTACCTGACCATTGTTTGATACATCGCCTATCTGTAATCTGTTATTCAACCCCATAATTTACATTCATTTAGCCTAATATGATTTAGTTATATCCAATATATCGGTAATAGTTATGAGCAATATAACTAAGTATTTCTATATGTTTTGTCATTGATTTCAAGAGCCTTATTCTATTACCATCCACCACAGTGATTGTTAATTATAGCTCTCTCCTCATTAGTACAAAACAGTGTTATACATACTCACTGCAAAGGTAATCATTTTCAGACAGAATGACAAATAAAGACAGAAAAAACAAAGTAATACAAAGACAAGGGAATAGAAGACATAATGACATAAGGGACAGAAGTAATAAAAGACAGGGTAACAAGGGAACAGAAGACAGAAGGACATAATGGACAAAGTATGTAAAGACATAGTAACAGGGGAAAAGAAAGAATGAAAAAAACAAAGCTTGGAATATTATATTGGAAGAATGGTGCTAATAAGCCTTATAAGCTTAAGAAGGCTTTTAAGACAAAGAGGATTTGTTAGTTTCCGTTTACTATTTCTTGCCACAGCCTAAAGGGTATCTCGGTGTTCACTCCCCTCCCTACAGGGGAGGGGCATTTCTATGTCTTTTATTACTTATGTCATTATGACTTCTGTCCATTATGTCATTATGGCTTCTGTTCCCCTGTTACTTTGTCTTTTACATACTCTGTCCATTATGTCTTCCGTTCATTCTGTCTGCCATTTTGGATTCTTTTATGTAAATTATTTTTATCATCTTACTATTTTGTCGATAATCGTCAACATTGAGTTTGGGGGAAATATTCCCTTTTTGTCTCGCTCTTTTAGACAGTTATTTGTAAGTATCAAGTAAACAAATATTTATATTAAACAAGGCAATAAGAGAAAGATAGTAGTTTTATACTTACACACAATAAAAAGCAGACGACCAACAAGGGAAATGGAAAGAAAAATCGTGTAAAAGTAAAGGATTTGTTTATATTTTTCACTACAAAGCCTTATTCCTTCCCTATTCGTCGCACCTAAGCTCCTAACTTGTCGACTACCCCACCCCAATAGCTACTAAAGTGTCGCACCATAGTTACTAATTTGTCGCAACCTACTTACTAATCTGTCGCCGCTAACTTACTAATTTGTCGTCGATTAGTCGTGTAACTATTTAAGGTTCAATGGCTTGGAAGTCCCTTACTAATATCTAATAAAGATTATATAACGATATTCTAAGTTTAGAAGAGGTGTTTTGTTTTAAGAAAATATATACTTTTTCGCTGGGGGAAGAAGATTTTAAACAAAGCTTTTGGGCGCAACCTCCCTTTTTGTCGCACATACGTTTTGGGAACGTTGCGGGCGTTTTTTGTTGCGTTGTTGGGTTGGGTGACGAACGTTTTGAGTCGGGTTTTCATTTCCGTTTCATGGTTTAGTCGGGTTTTAGTCGGTGGTTTCAGGCAGGAAATTTTGGTGAGATTCATGGCAGTTTGGCAGTAGGTTTTGTTTCGTTTTCTTATTTTTGTTGCTGTTGTTCTTTGCTTTATTCGGTTGTTTTTTAGGGGGTTACATAGGATTCTTATTATCTTCAAATATGTTTTTATATATTTGTGTATCAGTATATTATCGCTTTTCAGTTATGTCAAGGGCAGTGTTTTACTCACTCGGGTTCGATGGTTTAGATGGCGGCTATGCGTCAGGACGTTTGTACGTTTTTCTTTGTTATTAATTTGTCGGTATGTATTTCGAGTTTAGAAGGACTGTTTCTCTTTTTTATTGTTTAAATTTTTTGGATTTTATGGTCACATTTTAGGTAGGTTATTTGCTTTGAGTTTTCTTTTTTTCATAACTTTGTTGACATTCTTTTTATGAGTTTTTACAGTAGAGTTTTTCCTCCTTTTTTGTCGCACCTAAGTTCTTTTTAGTTCTTATTTATTTTTAAAATGCAGTTTTATCGCTAAAAGTTAGAGGCGACAAATTGGGTAGCTATTTTCGATACTCGCCTACTCTATTTATTTGATAAAGTATTACAAATAAGTATGTTATGACGGATTCTTTTGTCATTTACGTCTGAAAAGTACAAATACTTGTCACTTTTTTGTCGCACTTTACTTTTATTAATATTTGTTTTCTACTGATATTCAGTTTATTATGAAGGTTTTTTAATTCAATAAATAATATTCCCTTTTTGTCGTTTTATGCTCTCAAAGCATGGTAATTTTGATTTATAACACAGCTATCGACAGTTTTTCTTCACCTATTTAATCTATAAGTGCCAAATATGTTCCTATTTTGTCGTCCCTCATGAATGCTTTACATTAAGTTTTCTCTCCCTATTTGTCGCCCTTTTCATCATACGCTTGCTGAGGTTTTTCCTATTCTTGTAATGTTATAGGTCCTCCGCACATGTGGTGCTAAGCCTTCGCACCATATGTGCGGAGCGTTTGTAAGGTGAGCTTCCAAAATTTAGAATGATAAACTAAAGCTCTTATAAAATGTGGCACACAGAGTCACGGAGTGGACGGAGGTAACGCAATGTTACTGAGGTGCCGATGACACAAAGAGAAACGGAAGGAACGGAGATAAACGCAATATTACGGAGGTGTGCCGATGGCACAAAGAGTGACGGAGATATAGCGTACAGATTCTTGATAACTATTTTTGGGGTAAATACTTTGTATATAAATTGCTAACAAATTTGGCAATCAAGCTTCTTTGCTCCACGCACCGACGCTGTCTCCGTAACTTAGATTGCTTTGTTTTAATAATCCTCCGTCCCCTCCGTTTCTCTGTGTGATATTATGTCAAATTTCTGATCCTAAGAAGTAAATGTTTTCATTACAAATTACTGAATACTCTTTTCTTTTTGAAAAAGATTATAACTTGTTTTACAATAGTCCGTTAAATTTTCGCAGTTTGCGAAGCTTTTACCCAAAAGCCAACAGGAATTGTGGCAGAAAGAAAACATGATAAGTCTCTGAGAAAGAGATAATTAGGCAATAGAATATAACAAAGTATAACATAATAAAATCGGCTATCTCATTGAATTTCAGTAACTTTATAGATGTAAAAAGACAATAAAGTTTATGCTGATAACCAACTTGATTAGCCGATATATGAAGCTCTGCAAAGCAGCATTTAGTGCTGAAGATGGAGCAAAGTTAAACAAAAGTATTCAAACAAACGTCATGGAAATGCTTTTTCTTTTGATGGTCATCCCAAGGAAATGTAATTTTACGCAGATGGGACGCTATGGAAAGCGTGGCGAACAATGCTATCGGCAGACGGCAGAGCGCAGCGTGAACTGGCTCGAAATAAATATGTGGCTGAGTGCTTTCGCCTTCAAGCAGGGTAAAGGGCTCAATGCCATCGTTATTGATCCAAGCTTCATCAAGAAGGCTGGGAAGCATACCCCATACGTGGGTACGTTTTGGTCGGGCTGTGCAGGTGCGGTAAAGCACGGTCTTGAGATCCTCGGCATCGGTGTGATAGACGTGGACTTGCATGAGTGTATGATGCTCAAGGCTGTGCAGACCACATTGGAAAAAGGGGAGGAGAAAAAAGAGATGAGTCTATACGACTGGTATACCAAGGTGTTGGAGGACGACAAGGTAACCTTACAGCATATTTGCAAGGTTCTTGTCGCCGACTCAGCCTTCTCCAAAAGGCCTTTCATCGACAAGGTAATGAAGATGGGCTTCCATGTTGTGAGCCGCTTGCGTCATGACGCAGCCTTGTTCTACACATGGGATGGGGAACCCACGGGAAAGCCCGGCCGTCCTCGTATCAAAGGTGACAAGATTGACGTAAGGAACATCGACATATCCAAAGGCAATGAGCTTGATTTAGGAGAGACCAAAGGCAAAGCCTATGCGCTCAAGGCGTGGTGCAAGTCCTTGCATAGGGTCGTGTCGATTGTCATCCACGAGTTGCCCAACGGTGTCCGCCGTTTGTACTTCTCTACGGATGAGAGCATGAGTGGACGCGATGTGATGGAGTACTATACCACACGTTTCCAAGAGGAGTTTTGCTTTCGCGACGCAAAGCAATTCCTCGGTCTTACCGATTGTCAGGCACGCGACAAGAGAAAACTTGAATTTGCTTTCAACTCTTCATTCACAGCACTCAATGTGACCAAAATCATGTGCAAGGAACTTGGCACGTCCATCGGTCGACTTAAAGCGCAGATGGTCAATGCCTACTATGCACAACGAATTATTGACGTGTTCGAGAAGAACCCGAACACGCCATTAAATAAAGAAAGGATAAATGATATATTTAGTTTCGCTGCTGATGCAGCATAATATTTAACGGACTATTGGTTTTAGCAGTGTGATTTTTTTAATAACTTTGCAATACTATTTTTAATTATCTAAACATATGTGGTTAACCTTTTCACTTGAAAGTTCTGAAGAACTGTAAATTTTATTATGAAGAATTTTTCGAAAATGATATTTAGCTGTCGGCGCATCAAACAACTTGGGCTTTGTATTTTCTTCTTGTTATCACTTCTATCATGTGATATTGGATTTACTCTTCCGTTAGATAACAATAAGTTTAGCCACGATATTCATTTATCAGAGAATCGTATGGTGAAGGTCAGCAGTATGTACTTCGGTGGCTGGTATTACCTTCTCTTTAATTATAACCCCAATCGGTTATTAGACCACAATATGTATAATTCTTATTACTCTGGTGTTGTTTCCTAACATCTTTATATTCTTATCGTCATCTTGTTTGGCTTTGTAACTTGACGTAGCCCGCTACGCCTGCGTTACAAAGCCAAACAATCTGCTCGATAATAAAACAAAATATGTTTAGACTCTAATGACCGATTGGGGTTAAAGGGAGAGTATGTATTGAATCCCGATTCCTTACGGTTGGTCTTTTGTGATAAGAATATAAACGTAGGGAAATCTTTTCCGTTTTCAGGGACCAATACATATATGAACAATAATACGCACGTAAAGAATAGAATCATCTCAGTCCAATTACGTTGTGAACGCCAAGACAAAAGGGTTGAAGATTCATTAGCCTTATCTATTCTACCATCAGATTTTCTTATGTGTAATGAGAAAAGAGTGCTCACTGATTCGCTGAGAATAGTGTTGAAGAAAGCAAAGAGGAAATAGTTCTTTTGTAACTCAGTCTGGCTTATTGTGTAATAGATTCAGATTATCACTCCCTATTGCCGAAGATTCGTTTGAGCTTTTAGCAATAGGGAGCGATCAGAGTATCTCCTAAATTTGTGTCTTTGATGTACTGTCACATAGAGCAAAGGAGAAACGGAGGATTGTTTATATCAAAGGTATTGTAGATATGAATGCACCGTTGTACGCAGGTTTTTCGCTAATTCGGCACTCAAATTCTTATCAAACTCGTCGATTATACAGAAAATTTCAGAAACTTTATTCTTGGTAATCATCGTTCAAAAAAATGTAATCTATTGATAATCACCTATAAAGATACGATTTTTTTGACGAGATTACCAACTTTTTCAAGCCTTTTCTTATCCCGAACTCGCGTAAATCATCTGCAAATTCAGTAATGAGAGGACGTGTAAACGCAAGAAGGACGTTCAAGGGCTTAGTTGCGGATTTGAGGGAAAATAAAAACTTACGAACTAAAATCTCCAGGTTTGTGTTTTTTCCACTGATTTTAGACATAATATCCGATCGCTTTTGAGAAGAAAAAATATCAGACATTGTGTTATTTAGCTTGTAATCTCAACCATTCGGATTCATTTAATCCTACACGGGACAACTGCGCACAATAATTATTCACAATACGTTGGGCATGCATTTCTTTTAAGTCTACAACCCATTCATATGGTTCTTGATGGATGGAAGTAAATAAATATTTACCATTATCATTCTTTACTGCATATATCGCCTGTTCATCATTATTTGCACTGAATTTGATGGTTTTTAGAGCATACGAAGATTCGTTTATTCTAAATTTAGATTCTTTGCTGACTATAATTGAGTAATGTTCTTCATTTTGTTCTAACGGCAAGAATAAGAATCGTCTTTCTCCTTGTATTCGAACGGAATCACATCTTTGTTGCATACAAATGTAATAAAGATTAGATCTAATATTCTTGATAATTGTACCAAGCGTAAGCATCGGCCTTTTTTGTTGTGGAAGAAATATATTCTTATGATGAGTTAGTTTTGCAAAAGAAATATCGGAATCTTCTATTTGAATATCTCCATACTGGAAAAGTTGTGACGCAAGTTTAGGAGCCTTTTTCCCTATACTTATTTTGGTCGCAGAGTTAATTTTGGTATTTAAATCAGGCGAAACGGCATTAATAATTTGACACAAAATTTTTGGATTGACGGTTAAATCTTTCCCGGCAAGGATTATAGTCTTTTCCTCTATTCGATTGTGTATCCAATTCTCAACCCATGTATTTGTATCGATATTTTCGCTTCCAATTAATTCGGCTATCGCATCACCAAACAGTTGCACTAAAAGTTCTTTAGCGTCATTCGGATTAGGAAGATTTACTCGATGTCCTAAATAAGCCGGATCTAACTTAGGAGAAAAACTGCCTAATATTTTGGATGTATTATTTCTAATTGTGGTTATTGACGATAAAGCAAAGTTGGATAAAAGTCCGTTAGTTAGATTAGTAAACTCCGTCAATATTAACTCTGGAAGTTTATCATATTCTACAATCAATGGCTTGTATTCCGGTATGTGTTCGAATTTTTTTCCAGCTTTTGCACGGATTATGATACAGACATTTGAAGACTTTATCGTATAATCGTTATCTTTAAATGATTCCGAATCAATATTTTTTATAATGGCATCCTTAATGTCTGAAATCCCTGTTTCTCCCGTATATACTATGATTAATTTTAATTTATCAGTCCCGGCATCACTTGTAAGTTGTTTTAGTAATTTTAAAGTAAATTCTCCTCGAGGTTCATCATTATCTGCATCTGCATCAGGTTCTAACTGTTGTTCCGCGTCTCTTTCAATATCTAAATACCAATCTAAAATAACCACATCAGCTTTTTTCAAAATAACATTGTAGCTATCTATATCCGAAACGGATTTGGGCGCGTATATGGCACAAATTTTACCTGTTTTTGCAAATGCATTTGATACATCCAACGCACTAAAGGCATTATTGGTGGAGTCTTCTTTATATGCCTTGTCGTCAATAAATACTATATTTTGTATAAAGTTGTTTGCAATCTCTTTCGATTGTTCAATAAATCTGTCAGCCATATTTTTATTGCATTTTTTGAATTTTAAAAGTAACTGTAGAACCTTCCTTAGGTTGTGCCACAAATATATCATAGTTCTCTGCATTCAAAACCTCTTTACTGATACTCAACCCCAATCCTCTTCCATTGGGCTTTCTGGAAAATCTCAATTCGAAGATTCGTTCCTTATCTTGGGGCTTTATTTCAATACCGTTATTGGAAATGTATATTCCCGTATCATCCGCATGCAGCCGAATCACTTTTTCAGGAACATCACTTTGTTTCAACCAATAAATGGCATTATCAATGATATTAACAAATACAGGATAAAATGTAGAACGAAATCCGTGTATTTTTCGACCTGCAAACCCGTTAGTATGTTTAAAAGCTATATTGTGTCGTTCAAGGCGAGATTTGAACAAATCTATTAAAAATGTTTTAATATCCAATAAAGAAATGTCTTCTCTACGTCGATTCAATCGTCGGTTTAACGGGGTAAATAAATTTAAATAGCCATCCAAATGTTCGAAATTTACCTTGATATTTTTGTATATCCCTTCCAATTTGATGTCTACATCCGACCATGCTTTTAAATCTTTCAGACTATGTCGAATCGAATTAACCGTACCGTTGAACTCATGGTGCAATATCCCGACAGCCAGTCCTAATTGGCTTAATTCAACGTCCGATTGTAATCGTTCCCGTAATTCCTCCAATTCTTCCGAAGCGGCTTCCGCTATTTGGTCATTTGTAATTATTTGACCGTCTTCGTTTTTTTCAACATAAAAACTTTCAAATTGTCGAATTATACGTTCCATAACATCCGTATTTCGACTGCTTATGGATTCTATTTCTGTTTCCATTCTCTTGCGTTCCGTTACCAAATCAAAGTTATCGGCTTTATTGGTTGCTAATAATTTGAATTGATCCTTTACGCTTCGTATTTGATTATCTAAATCGATTATCAGCTCATTCGTAAGATCCTTAATTTTACGAGAAACATCGGAAACAACATCATTAGTTTCGCTTTTCTTCTTTTTATTAAGAGACAAAGCCTCGGCTGAAATCAATTCCACCGCTTGCTCCAACCGCTTTCGCTTACTTATTTCCAGATTCAGCTGTGCCGTATAATCATCAATTAGTCGATCGATATTTTCATTGATATTTTTAAATATCGTTTGTTCCAAAATTTTAAACTCATTAAGGTATGTATCAAAATCTGTTCTCATTGATTTTGACATAGCAAATCCTTTGGGACTTGTTACCGATATTCTTTTTTTATAATCGGCAACTTTTTGTCTCATGGCGAATTCCAGATCAATTATCTTCTGGCTTGCTTCATCCGCATCGTTAATGTATAAAACAGAATGTAAATCATTCCTAAAATGCGTAAGTAGCCCTTCCAGCTCGTTTTCGAATTTATGTTCCGTTAAACTGGTAAAAAAGATATCGAGCTCACGAGCAAATCTTTCCTTTTTCGATTTTGCTAATTTGTCCCGACGTTCAAGCGCGTTATGGTACGCATTGAACTCGTCTTTCTTCTGATTGAAAAATTCTGATTGTGCAGTTTTGTTTTTTTCGCTGAAAAAATCAGCGGCAAGTTGTACAAAGAAGTTCTTTAAAATCGCTTGAAGTTGACGATATGCTTTATTTTCAATAAAACCTTCGCGTCCAGCTTTCTCTACCAAACTGCTGTGTTCTCGGTCTGCTATTTCAATAGCGCCGAACATTCGTCGATAAGAAAAGAAATATGTTGATGCTCGTTTCGAACGATTTTTTTCAATATCCAGAAAATTATAATCAGAGTCCCCATACGGTAGAACTCGAATATTATCTCTATATATGTATAAACCTCCGAATTTATCTCCTTTGGCTTTAATTCTGGCATAATTTTGGACATCTACACGAGAACTTTTCAATTCTCCTTGTAAATACGCCAAGTTGATTTTAAACGGACCGCATTCGGTTTCTCTATAAGAGTTATCCCGCCAATTTACAATGTGATCGTATGTTTTTTCTCCATATATTTTTACTAATCCTTTGAATTGTCCGAATTCATCAAATCGCCCTTGAAAATGATGATCTGCCAATTCAAATTCTTCTGTTGTAAAAAAATGTTCTTTATCTATGATGCTGACAAAACTTCCGTCGTTCGTCTTATAGTCCCTAAATGAAATGTCAACGACGGGAAAAGGATGATCGGGGGTCATTGTATTGTGAAATCCCATCAACATTTTCTCGATTTTTGTAGCTTCGTCCGAATTGCCGTCTCCCTCTATATCGGAAATAATCGTATCGTAAACTGGGGAGATGAAAAAT
This sequence comes from Prevotella melaninogenica, assembly GCF_013267595.1. NCBI lineage: Bacteria > Pseudomonadati > Bacteroidota > Bacteroidia > Bacteroidales > Prevotellaceae > Prevotella > Prevotella melaninogenica. The sequence continues at coordinate 984,086 of NZ_CP054010.1, forward strand.
TGAGTTCCGCCGCAACCATTGGTTAATTCAAATCCTTGTTGTAGTTGTAAGGAAAGTTGGCGTGGATCAACTTGAAAAGACGTGATAGAACTTTTTATTTTTTCAAAATCCTTGTCATCAATAAGTCCTTTTTGGTCTAATTTATCAAGGGACTGTATTACTTCATTTTTAATATTGTCAATATCGACAGCATTCGGCATACGAGAGTATTCTCTTACCGGAATAACAATATCCTCCAAGTTAATCCCCGGCAACTCGAATATCTCCCAATTAATGAAAGCCACAACAATATCATATTCTTTAGATCTTAATTTTGCTTTCGATACAATCAAAACCTGACTTCCTATTGATGCAATAGCCAATCTTCCGATACCTTTTTCTCCCATGATAGGACGTCTTGGCTTTGATATGTCAATGGGCGGTAAACTGCTTTTTTTATTTGCCAATTTACTTTCGGTCCCGAGCGTAAGCCAACGAGTTTCAAATTCCTCTTTCGTCATACCGAGCCCGTCATCGCGTAATACCAGCAGATTATTACATCGGAGAAAATCGATATCGAACTTATCCGCATACGCATCATGCGCATTTTTTATAAGCTCATTAATGGCTGTTGGGATACCAGCAATTTGTTGTCACCCCAATAAGTCGAGAGCTCTTGCTCGAGTTTTAAATTGTGCCATTGTTTTCCAGTGCTTTTATCGTTTCACCTAATCGCCGAGCATATTCACACGGAACTGCATTGCCAATTAATTTTGCCGTTGCAGTAATACTATTTGTTTTAAATACATAGTTTTTGGGGAACGTTTGCAATGTAGCACCTTCCCGTAAAGAAAGGGCACGATCTTCTTCCGGATGTCCAAAACGTCCGTTTGAGATACTATAAAATTTAGTCGTAATGGTCGAAGCTGGTCGATGCCACCACATACGCCCAAATGTATCTTTAAAGCAATCGTCTTTTCCTATAAAGCAAGGTAATTGCAAATCCGGATCGTTTGCCCAATCAAGTCTGTTCCCGCCGTCATGTTTGGTCTTTGCCAATCGTTTAAGACATATATCACTTAATCCAGCAACCGTATGGTTAAACACACTACCGTCTTTATGTCCTGCGCTAACTTTGGGAAAGCCGTTTCCTTCACCTAAATAATCGGCTAATACGGTCTCTTTATCGTCCGCCTTAGGTAAATGAATATTGACGTTTTCCAATCGTGTTGCGATAAGAGAAAATCTTCGACGACTTTGAGGTACACCGTAATAGCTCATATTTACAACTTTATAAACGGGATTTTTATATCCGAGGTCTTCCAGTTTTCGTAGAAAATAAGGTAAGATGCTATCTTTATTTGTGATTATACCCGGAACATTTTCCACTAATACATATCCCGGTCTATAATATTCGATAAAGCGAGCAAAATTTTTTAATAAATCCTTCGATTTTAAGGCTTTATTCTTATCCGTATTAATTATACTGTAAAATTGGCAGGGACTGCATCCTACCAAAATCAAAAAGTCGTCATTTTTCCGTATCTCGAATTTTCGCTCAAAATAATTACTCCGTAAATTCTTTATATTTTTTTGAATGAAAACACTTCCGGGATTATTGTATTCATACGTTTCTTTGGCATCTTGATCAAAGTCCACACCTGCTATAACGTTAATCCCTGCCTGTCTTAAACCGCAAGTCATTCCGCCTCCTCCGCAGAGAAAATCGATTGCTTTATATTTGGATGCCATCATCTTGATTACACATTTGCGTAGAACAAAGTAATTCTTTAATATCAACTTTTAAAGTTTCGGCAATCGTCAGTAGTGTTTCTACCGAAAGCTGAACTTCGTTTGTACACCAACGAGAGACTGTCGATTCATTTTTATCTAATGCATGCGCCAACCATTTCCTGGTTTTTCCTTGTTCCGCAAGCACTATTTTCAGTCGGTTTATCCGACTTCATTTGCATAACTATTACTATAATTTGCAAATTTAACAAAGATAGTCCGAATGACAAAATGATTGGCGTGTTTTTATGATTACAATAATAAAAATTTCCAATATAAACCTTAATTCCGCAGCATAAACTCTTGTGAGAACTCCAAGTGTCTGAAAAACAAAGTTCTCAAAACACTTGGATATGTCAGAAGTTTCACCTATCTTGGTGCTGCAAACATAACAAGTAAGCAAAATTCTGACATGGCAAAGGTAGCAATAAAAAACATGAATATCACTTCTTTCGGTGGAATTTATCACATTATGGACGTTTTTTCAAAGTTGGGCTTTGAAAAACTTACCGAATCTGTATTGGGTAAACGTGGAAGTAGCGGCAAAGCATTCTGTTATGGAAGTATTTTTTGTGGTTTTTCATACTTCCCCATTGGTTTGGGTGGGGGATTTTATGCTTAGAAAAGAGCCAAGAAACACCGAAGCACCTCATATCAACATATAGAGCCCCAAAAAGACGTCTCATCATATAAAATTTTCTCACAAGAAAAAATACTGCGGAGTTAAGGATATAAGAGTTTTGTTTTATTCCTCTATATTTCAGATGATCATTGTCTTTCCTTTCATTGTTTTGAAGTATTTTTCGTTTTGCTGTCACTCCTCTCACTCAGTTTTATGTTGTAACCGTTTGGTTTATTGTTGTTTTGTTCTATTTGTTAAAAGTGACAGCAACTTTAATCAAAACTCTTCTTGTTAGTTATTTAAGTCTTTTCATATTTGTTTGTCATGCTTTTTTGTCTACCGCCTGTTTTTTTTTCTTTTTATCTGCTAATCTTTTTACTTTATATTTTTTCTTTATGTCATTCTGTTTCTTTTTTTTACTAAGTCTTTCTATTGCAATTTTTCTTTATTTTGTTTTTTATGTTACTTTATCTTTATGTCATTCTGTCTCTCTTATAGCTCTGTCTTTTTTGTTATTCTGTCTCTTTTTCATCTTTTTGTCGCACTTCCTCTCCCCTATTTTTCCTCTTCATTTTGGCTTCATTTTTACCCTTTCATCTGTTTATTTTTTGATATTTTTGCTTGAATATTTAAGTATATAAAAATACTTTTATCGTTTTATTTCTTTGTTTGTTTATTTACTTTGTTTTTATTTTCGTTTGTTATTTATGTAATTGATTTTTTAATCAGATGTGTTATAATATAAATCCATATTTATATAAGCATGTAATATTATTTTTATATGCTTATGTCTAATATATATATAAATATGTTTTAGTATACGTATTTATACTATTAAGCAAATATGGAAATATATAAATGATTTCGGATTGCGTTTTATTATACTCTAAAATAAGTAAATATATAAATATTTAGATGACTTTTTATTATTTTATACCTCTATATTTCAATTTTTTCTTTTTTTTTTATTAGCTCCCCTTACTTTTGTTTATCTTATCATTTTTCTTGTTTTGTTATTTGGACTCTTGTTTGTGATTTCTTCTTTGTTTGTTGATTTGTCGCTTTCATTTTCTATTTGCCAAGCGTTTTTTTCTGTTTGTTTTCTTATTTATGTCTTAGTATAAACCAATTATTATATATTTATTTTTTTGTTATCTTCTTTGTGTTATTATATAATCTGAAGAATATCAATATTGTATATATTTACTTAAACAATTATTTATATTTTTATTTTTTAATATCTCTTTGTACGTCCCTTTTGCTTTTAGCTGTGTTCTATTCTTGTTTGTATATAGATCTGTTTGTTGCTCTCCTCTCGATGAAATCGTTGTTTTTTTATGTTTTGTTTCATTTAAGATCTTATATATAATATGTTTCTTGAGTTTTTTGTTTCTTATTTTTCCCCTGATTATAAGGATTCTATGTTTTTATATATTTGTTTAAATATGTTTGTGTGCTTTTATTCGATTTTATCGAGCTTTATCTTTTTATTTTCTATTTCTTCTTTTCGTTTGTTTCCTCTTTTTTGTTTCTTTTGTGATAGGTTTAAGGTTTTCTATGTTCTTCTTTTGTCTGCCTATTCCTCACTTTGTCTTCCTCTTTATTCATTTGATTTATTATTTAAACACATAAATCATTAGTTAAATAAATATATAACAATACAAATATATTTCATTTATTTTTTGTTTTATATGTCATTATGTGTGTAAATATATAAATATAGAATAGTATTTTGCTTTTGTTATTTTATTATTCGTTTTTAGTTTGCTTTTTTCTCTTTTAATTTATTTATTTTGCCAACATACAACTATATAAATATATATAAAGATTAAAACGCAAAGCGATAAATATTTTATTGCATTTTTGTTTTCTTATCTTTTTATTTTTCTCATTAAAAATGTTTAGATGTATTTGCTTGTTTCGATAAATAGATGTATATTTGCAAGTATAAAAATATAACCACATCAATATGTGCGCATTTATTTAATTCAACCTTTATATAAATATATATGAATTTAAAGATTTTTTCTATTACACCTAAAGAAGGTCAGGTTTTAAATTGGAGCCTGGGCTTATTCGTTGTTTTTAGTGTTTTCAATCTGATCGATGGATGGACATCAGTGCCCAATGCTGGGCAGGGAGTTCTTACGAATGCTTTTGCGACAGTGCAGTCGAATAGCTTTATTCGTGCTGTTGAGTATTTTGTCATTGCTGCGACAAAGTTAGCGATGCTGGAGGTATTTCGTAGATGCTTAAATAAGAATGGTGATAAGGCTGCACAGTTGACCGTCACTATTATGATGGTGCTTATATTTTGTTTAGCTCTTGCAGGTGCTTTACCACAGTTCCTTTTTACTCAAGAGGAGGAAATTGAGGCAATGCTTCATGGTGGATTACCATCATATTTTTCAACTTTCTCGAAAGTAGCTTTCCTTGTGTTTTTTATTACGAAGTTAGTCCTTTGTGTGCAGTTAGTGCGTACTTATGCTGGTAAGATTCGTTTGTTTGGTGCATCTTTGTTTGGCTGTCAAGCTTTGGCATGGTTGATAGATTTCACATACTTTATTGTATATACATGGGTTAGCGGTGCTACGATGACAGAGGTTACGAATATTTTTACGATTATCTCTCTGTTAACCGTCGTTCTTACTCTGATTCCATTCTGCGTTTTGAAGACGACAATGGTAGTTGAGGACTAAAAAAGAAGAATTAAGAATTTACTCACAACTCGTTGCTCTCAGCTCGTCTGAAACCTTAAGACACTAAAAAATGAGTTGTTCGGACGAGAGGGACAGAAAAAAGTAATTCATAACTTGAGAATTTGTGGGTAGAGGGGCGAAGAATTAAAAATATTGTAGAAATGAGCCCTGATGAAGTGGAGGAGAATTGACAGAAAGAAAGCGTTACGCTATGTCTGTGTGGTGAAATGTAAGCTGCTCTGATGAGAAGGTGGGAGATAAGAAAGATAAAAGTATCAAATAGATATTTTCAATACTATCATATTTGTTGATGAAAGAGAAGGAAATAGCGTTTAAAAGGCGCGAAAAGATAAATTGAAAGGAGAAAACCATTGAAAAGTCCTTTCCTCGCTCATAGAAAGTGAGAATCGGCACAAAGAGCAGAGTGGGGGAGAGGCAGCCAACTTGCAAGACTCCGAAAGAGGAAACAGCAAAGAAGGCAACAACGTAAACAAGTGAACGAATGAAAATATAAATATTCGAACACGTAAATACGTAAATAAAGAAAAAGATAAGAAATTAAAAATATAAATATATAAACAATGAAGAATAAGAAGATTGTTTTTGCAAATCAGAAAGGTGGAGTAGGGAAGAGCACGCTGTGCATCCTCTTTGCCAATTATCTTGCTGCAAAGGGTAAAGACGTATGTATCATCGATACCGACTTGCAGAAGACGATTCTGATGCAGCGTCGAAAGGACAAGCTGATCTATGAGGGCGAGGAAGAACCTTATAACGTTCAGGACTTCGATGTAACCGATGTCGAGACAATGCAGACACTGGTTGACTCAGCTTCACAGGTAGAAGGTTTCGTATTGTTTGACTCTCCTGGTAATATCAGCGAGGACGGTCTTGCTCCGCTCTTCGTAGGTGCAGACTACATCGTTTGTCCTTACGAATATGAGGATAAGGCGTTAGACTCAACGGGCGTCTTCGTTCAGGTGCTTAACGTGCTTCGCGAACATAACCCACAGATGACCGCACAACTCTTCTTCGTTCCAAACCGCATCGACCCACGTATCGGTACGGCTGAGGAGCAGGAGATGTGGCGCAGAACCGATGAGGTGTTTGGTAACTTTGGACGTGTCACACCAGTTGTCAACAGCCGTGCGACACTGAAGCGTACAAACACTTTCGAATTGCTCGGTACACAGCGTGACGCGGTGAAGAAGGCGTTTGATTATATGCTGAGGAGGATGAAGTAAAAAAAAGCCTCACCCCCCAAAAAGCCTCACCCCCAACCCCTCTCCGAAGGGAGAGGGGAGTGCCTAACGGGATGAAGTTGGATAAAAATCGGACAATGTAATTTGGATAAAAGTTAAGCAGATTAGGTTGGACAAACGATGTTAGAAGATACTAACCGAGAAGACTTCAAGAGGGCGCAATAGGGGAGAGAGGATGACGAAGGGACAGATCAAGAGAAAGGAAATGATAAGGTCCACGTTTATATATAATAAAGTAGAAACAAAGAAATAAAGATACAATGGCTAAGAAGAAGAAAACAATGGTTATGATGCCTGGTGCAATGACCGACTTGGCACATAGCGTACAGAAGAGTGCAAGACCAAATCCTACTACTAATTCAGAGGAGACGACGACGACGGATGAGCAGGAAGCTAACGAGCCTGCACCGTATTATACGAACAATGTTGAGCAGGAGGTGCGTACTCAGGTTGAGGAACAGCAGCCAGAGGCGTATGCTGAAGCTATTGCAGATGTTGACGAGCCAGCAGTAGCACCAACGACTCCTGCAAGTCCGTTTGCCCGTGTAGAGCCAAAGCAAGAGGCCACTGATCGTAAGGACCGTACTGCACCAGCAGCGAAAAAGCTCCCGAAGGCGGAGGGCAGACAGTTAGCACGCGAGTATTCTCTTGCAAAGGATAGCGGTGAGGATAGCTGGCAGATTTTCCTCGACTTGGCACGCGACTATAAGGCACGCGACTCTCGTCTGGCTACCGTTTACATCGACTCAGACCTCAAGGGTGTCCTCGACCGTCTGAAGTCTGCTACGAGTGTGAAACTTCCTTCAACAGCCCTATTGAGTGCTATTGTTGCTCGCTTCGTATTCGAACACGAGAAGGATATTAAGAACGCGATATTTGGAGAGAGCTTGTTGTAAAAAGGAAAAATAACAAAACAACAAAGCAAAACAAACCAACTGGCCCCTCCCCCGACCCCTCCCCCATAGGGAGGGGCGTGAAATGCGAGATACCCCCATTTGGTTAAATTGACAAGTTGACAAGTGTACGGGTTTACGAGTAGACCAGTTAATTGTTGTGATAAACCATAGTTAACATCGGTACTCATGAGTGGTAGTTTACGAGTTGACGGGCTTACGAATAGACAAGTTATTTGTAGCGATAAACCGTAGTTAACATCGGCAATCATAATTCTGAATTATAAGTTGCTGCTCTTATCGAATAAAGGAATATACAGAATGAAATCAATGGCTGTAAGTGTTGTTTGTATTTTCGCAATATTAGGCATCATTTATGCGATAAATTATCTTTTTTATCGTTTCTCTCCTTTTCATACTTTACCCAGTATCAAGACCCTTCCTGCAAGGAGTATCTTTGGAGTATTTATAGCTATATTCGCTTACTTTGGTTTGCTCTTTTATTTTACCTTTCCTGATAGAGAAACAAGGTTTCTCCATTCTGTGAATATGTACATATGTCTACTTATAATTCTGACAGGCCTGTTGGTTGTTGTGATAGTAGGTATTTTTCGATACGAGAAACGTGTTTGGCTACGTCATAATCTCAAATATAGTAGGTTGATGCTGCCCTCATGGGATAAAGGTTTTAAGAATTTATGTGTGTCAATAAGTAAGATAGATGATATTGCTTATGGTCGTGGCGTAAGTTTCTCATGGTTTGATGGATCTTTTATTTCTGCAGGAAGACACAGAGTGGTGTTTGAATTCTATGAGGATCGTTATTTTTCAAAGGGCAATACGCGTAACGTTATTTATAAAAAGGAGATGGACTTTAATTTCCGAGCAGATACAGTATATGTGATAGAGGTACTTCAAGAAAGACAGACCTTCCGAATCACGGCAGATACGACACGGAAGAATTACCTTTGAGCTTCGAGATTTGAACTTTGAGCATTGATGTTTGGACCTTATAAAAACATCCATCATGTGATAAATTCCTCCGAAAGAAGTGATATTCTCGTTTTTAATTGCTACCTTTGTCATTTCAGATGTTTTGCTTGCTTGTTATGTTTGCAGCACTAAGATAGGTGAATTTTCTAACATATCCAAGTCTTTTGAAAACTTTGTTTCTCAGACACTTGGAGTTCTTACAAGAATTTATGCTGCAGAATTAAGGCCTTATATATATGGACGCAGATACATTCTATTTCTGTTTATTTTTGTGGTGGGTATGCTGCTATTTATATATTTCCTACTTAGTAAACCCATCGCATGTGCATTGGAACAACCCTATAAAGCAAAGTCGTTTAGTAGTTCTTTCGGCTTTAGCAGTGTCTTTTTTAAGTTTTATAGCACATTCTTATGTATATATACAGGAGTATGAAGCGAAGAATAACATAGAATTTAAATCAATATCCCACTTTTTTTCCTGTCTTACCGACCCACAATCAAAGCCCATTTTCGAGCCAGATTACTTCTTAATGTTAGTTTTAATAGTTGTTATTTCTATAATTCCGCTTATCCAACACCTACGTTTAATATGGTGGATAAGTAGACACCCACACTATTCAATACTTACTTTCAAGGTGATACTCGAGATGCCAGCTCGCAAAATATTTATACTCAGCATAGATAATAAGGAATCTTGTGGCGGAAGATACATCTTGTCTTATTATAAATATTTGGTATTGCCAGGCAAACATAAGTATCAATTCTGGTTAGGAGTACTACATGGAAAGGGCAATTATAGGCGTTTGTTCGACCAAGAAATGGAACTTCAGCTCTCTGCAGGCCATCAGTATGTGGTGGAAGAAGACACTCTGGTAGACGAATTGCACGTTTATGATAGTTGTTCAGCGCCCAAAACAGATAACGAAAGTAAAGAAACAATTTAAAAAATAGGTTATGCACATTGATTATTTTTGGCTTGTTAACTTATGGTTGTTATCCTTTTTGGTTGCAATGATGTTATATTTAAAATGGACTGCCCCCATTCTCGATCGTTGGAACAACCTCTTAAGGCGGAGTAAAAGTTTTGTATTACTCAGCGCTGCTGTGTTTTTTATAAGCTTAGGTATGTTCTTTTGCAAATTCTATGTGTTCGAACAACCCTCTAATAAAACCGAAATTCAGGATACAAACAGCCCTTCTTCTAAAGTCCCAAAGTCCAGATATATCTTCTCTGAGAAGGGCGATCCCCTCTACATATTAGTTGTTTTATTTCTGACGTTTGTCTATTTTCTTATCCAATACAAGTGTTTGAAGCGGTGGATAAGCGAACACCCAGACTATGCCATACTGGTTCCCGACCTACTAGATAAGGGGTATGTGAAGCACAAAGCAAGAATATTGAACGATGGTTTCCTACCTATTAGCAACGGACTTGCCTTCCGAACATTCAACGAATACTTGGTTGTGCCAGGCCAACACACATTCCATTTTGAGGTGAAAGAAAGCCGTTTCAAAGGTGGCGATAATGTTTTGTTCACCCAGCACATGGACCTCGACTTAGCGCCAAGCTCGATGTATATTATCAAAAGAGAAGGTAAGGAGGGTAAATTGACCTATAATTTTAAGTGCAAAAGGCCCGAAACAAATAACAACATTTTATAAATAAGAGAATAACACCCCTTATGTATATATATCATTTTTGGGCTTTTGTAACGATTTGGCTACTCCAATTCGTTGTAGCAAATATGTTGCAAGGTCGCAAAAGCTGGCATCTCAACCGGTGGTATAATCCTTTGCGCATAGCCATAACCGAACTAATGATATTCGGTGGAGCAGTTATTATAAGCGTAGCCTACTTTCTTTACCTGTATAGAACGTCGGAACCGTCTTTGTTTAGTAGCTTTAGCCTTTGCATTTTAGTATGTATAGTGGTTGTTTTTGCCGATGCTCTTATAAAGTTTTTGCGGTTAAAACGCTGGATAAACAAGCATTCTAACTATGCAATAATGGTTTTCGATACTCCAACTTCGTGGATAAAATCCATTCGTCGTCTGCATATAGGAAAGTTAGATGGCGTGAAAGATGCCAAAGAAAAGGCGTTTTTTTACGATAAAAGCACCCTTGTTGTGCCAGGAAAACACGAGTTTTGTTTTGATATAAAAAAGCAATCGGGCAAAACTATCGACCACTTATATTCCGTTTATATGGATTTCAACGTAGCACCAAGTACGATGTACGTTTTAAAAGAAAACGAAGACGCAAAGAAATTATACATTAGTTACAGTTGTTCAGCCCCCGAAACAAATAGCCAACCATAGAGTTATATTCCTCCGAAAGAAGTGATATTCTCGTTTTTAATTGCTATCTTTGTCATGTCAGATGTTTTGCTTGCTTGTTATGTTTGCAGCACCAAGATAGGTGAAAATCTGATATATCCCAGTGTTTTGAGGACTTTGCTTCTCAGACACTTGGGTTTCTCACAAGGAATTGTGCTGTGGAATTAAGGAATCAATAAAAAGTCAGATATAATATGAACGTCGATTTATTTGATTTAGAAAGATTCGTAAAAGTGCAAGACGCTTACGATTCGTATGACATCGCCCTTCAGGAGATAAAGAATGGAAGGAAGGAGTCTCATTGGATGTGGTACATCTTTCCTCAAGTTCAAGGTCTGGGACATAGCAGTATGTCGCAAAGATATAGTATCAAATCACTTCTTGAAGCCAAAGCATTCTTGGAAGATGACACATTGGGCAAACGCCTTTACGAGACTATGAGTGCTCTTCCTGTCTACGGAGACGCAGAAGACATTTTCGGAGCGTTAGATGCTATGAAGTTGCGTTCTTGTCTGACACTATTTGACCTCGTGTCTCCAGACGACATCTTCTCGGATTTTTTGGAGAACTACTTTAATAAAGTGCGTTGTCAAAAGACCCTAAAGATAGTAGCATCGGAGTTGTCATATTATAAGGAGGATAATGCGTTCCAAAGAAATGGCATCCACGAACCGGCAAGGGCATTTTTTGAGAGTGGAACCTATGAGGCAGAGCAGATTGATTATGAACAAAGAATCGGAACGCTTTGGGATTTGTTTGGACGTGGTGAAACTATGAGAAAACTGTTGTCTCAATATTTCTGGAGAAAAGATTTCTCTGTTTATCGAGTATCAGGTGTTAGGTTTACTATGCTTGGCTACGTAAGGACTGTCTTCCAAAAAATTGCTGATAATGTGCATGATGATTCGTTATTCAAGGAAATGAACGGTATCTATAATCAGTATCAACCTGCCGATGATGATAGTGTGTTCCTGATAGCAGATGCTATCGATGAGTTTATGAAGGCTCATTGCGATGACAAGGACATAAAATCAGTTTTAGATACGCTGATAAAGCATTCTCTTTGTTTGCCAATTGTGAAATGCGATGAGCGAACATACAATGGCATAATACGTCCAAAACACACTCCAGATACAATATCTTCTCTGAAATCAGATGAGATATTCGTGTTCGGAAGTAACCTTCATGGTCATCATGGAGGTGGTGCAGCCAGGGCTGCCTGTAAAAAGTTTGGTGCAATATGGGGACAAGGTGTTGGGTTGCAAGGTCAAAGTTATGCAATCCCCACCATGCAGGGAGGCGTAGAGACTATTAAGCCCTATGTTGACCAGTTTATTGAGTTTGCTAAGGAACATACCGAATTGTTTTTCTATGTCACACGCATTGGTTGTGGTATTGCTGGTTTCAAGGACAGTGACATGGCATCTTTGTTTAGGGAAGCTATAGGAATTAAGAATGTTTGTTTACCCAAATCTTTCTGGTAACTATTCAGCGGTATTGACCAGTCTGTACTCTCTCCTCTAAAATCTTCGTATAAAGGCTATAAAGATGCTCATTTTTCTGGTTCTTCCGTTAAATGGATAGATATATCCCATTAGGTATATATAAAAGGGATAAGATATAATGTAGAAAAGGCAAATAAAAGATGTCTATCAATTAGCATTTCTTTCTGTCTTCTACAAACATCTTCTTCTCTTACTAATCGATATGTGTAAACTATTTTCATGTAACTCAAAACCAAGGTTTTATTATATACTTCAAAAATTTTCTTTATATTAAGGAGTATGTAAGGTTCTTATAGTCTTCCGTGCATAAAATTATTTATTATGTACCTTTTGTCTTTTTGTCATTCTGTCTTCTATAACCCCTCTGTATTGTAAAGGAAATTCAGAGGTTGAAATTTAATAGGGCGTTAATTCCATTCGAATTAACGCCCTTTTGGCTTGCAAAAGATGCCCTTTTGAGGTCTTACTAACGCCCTTTTGAAGCCTTAGTAAGCACCTTTTGAAAACCACTTCTGCAACTACTTGATAACAAAAGACTTACAAGGGTGCTAAAAATGTACGTTTTAAGCCCTTTTCTCCGCCTTTTCTCCGAGTATTTTGTAATACAATTTCAATAGAGTAAACGTTTGTTTGCTAATTATATGTGCGTTTTCAATATGTGTCACATAGTCATAAACGATGTGTATACATTCTTTTCCCAGATTTTTAGAGCTATATATAACATTATTATTAAATAATTGTTATAATTAATATAAAATCTATACCTTTGCACACGGACCAGATTTTACATCTTTTCAAAGGTGTATTTTATACGAGTCCTATATATTTAAAGAGCGTTTGACATTATCCTCCATCTGAAATCTGGACAATTTCATACACTGTGGATAATAGCAATTACGCTCACGCTGGGATTATTATACCCTATACTCAGGGCATGATATATCTATAGGCGTGGGCTATTGCTTTATTATACAGTGGTGGGCAGTCCAGAGCCTCAGTGGAATAATAAGCAATAGTTTCCACGCTTTTTCTATCTAATAAATTATAAACCGCTTAACTTTTGGGAACAGGTGAGCATTTTAATCTATTATGAAACAGTCAGATTACTTGATGCAACAGTACGCTCTCATCAAAGCATGGGAGAATGAGGAGCCAGGTGTTGTTAGTAAAACGTTTGGTAAGCTTTTAAGTCCCGTTGGTAAACTTATTTCCGTGGTAGTGCCTGAAAAGGTCATAGAGAGCGCAATTAACGCTGCAAATGCTGCTGCACAGTACCTTACGGACACAGCCGACGTGCTGCGTGACGGAAATGTAGAGAGTATTGAAGAACTGCGTACGAAGGATCTTAAACTCTGTGACCAGATGGCAGATTCGGTGCATAACTGGGCTGTCGGAATAGCTACGGCAGAAGGTGTTGCGGGTGGTTTTGTTGGTTTGCCGGGTCTTGTTGCTGACATTCCGTTCATTACCACACTGGCACTTCGTACAATCCATAAGATTGGTGTATGCTATGGTTATGTGGCTGATGCAAATAATGAGGAGGAAGAAAAGGCTTTTGTCTTGGGCGTTCTTGCTACAGCAAATGCGAGTACATTAGGTGAGAAAGCCAGTTTTATCTTGGGTCTCAAGCAGATTTCTTTGTTGATACAAAGAAATGCGTGGAAGAAATTGGCAGAGATGGGAACTGCCAACCTTTTGGCTAAGAGTATTGTGAGCGTGCGTCAGGCGGCAAAGCTTATCGGTGTGAACCTTACCAAGCGTAAGGCTTCTCAGTCTATTCCTTTCATTGGTGGAGCTGTAGGGGCTGCACTCAATGCTTCTTTCATTAATGATATAGCTTGGGCTGCTCGCCGTAGTTATCAGCGTCGTTGGCTTGAGGATAATAAGGTGATAGAGCCTGAGGCTTCTGTAGACGAATAGTCTTTATTTCGTTCTGTCATATAGTTAAGATATCAATCTTAAACTTATGATAGATTACGGTTATTTTAGTAAGACCCTATCAATGCTCGAATAAGGAGTGTTGATAGGGTCTTACTCATTTTATTTTTCCCAGCTTCGGTAATCATAAGTGGTAGTTGACAGGTTTACGAGTAAACCAGTTAATTGTAGCGATAAACCACAGTTAACAGTAGTAATCATAATTATGAATTGTGAATTATGAATTCTGAATTAATAAAGGATTATGGATTTATAAAAAAAAGTGTTATATTTGCACCTGTAAACCTAAATCAATGTAATTATGTCTAAATCTACTACTGTCTTCCTGGGTATAAGGAAGCATGCGTTATACTGCTACAGGTAGAGATAAACCAATTTATTATATATGCAAAATAAAGTTTTATACGGTTTGACAGGAGCGATTGCAATGGGTGCAGTCGTTCCTGCCCAAGCGCAGAAGAAACCGATGAACATCGTCTTTATCATGAGCGATGACCATTCGTACCAGACAATCAGCGCTTACGACAAGCGTTTTATCAGTACACCAAACATCGACTGGTTGGCTGACAATGGTGTGAAGTTCCAAGAGAGCTTCGTTGCTAACTCGCTCAGCGGTCCGTCACGTGCGTGTATGCTGACCGGTAAGCATAGCCATGCTAATGGCTTCACGGACAATTCTAAAACCTTTGACGGCGGTCAGCAGACCTTCCCTAAGTTGCTCCAGAAGCAGGGTTATCAGACCGCTATGATTGGTAAGTGGCACCTCACCTCACTGCCAACAGGCTTCAACTATTGGGATATCCTTATCGGACAGGGCGACTACTATAACCCTGACTTCCTCAGCAATGGTAAGAAGATACGCCGTCCGGGCTATGTGACGAATATCATTGCCGACATGGCGATTGACTGGATGGAGAACAAACGCGATAAGAACAAGCCTTTCTGTCTGTTGATGCACAATAAGGCTCCTCACCGTGTGTGGAATCCTGATACCTGCGACCTCCGCCTCTATGATGATGTTACCTATCCATTGCCAAAGACTTTCTATGATGACTATGCTGGTCGTCTTGCTGCACAGAAGCAGGAGATGAGTATCATAAAGGACATGGACCTCGTCTACGACAATAAGATGGCTGATAAGGAGAATGAGATTCACACCACTACAGGGCTTGAGCAGTGGGGACGTGGCAACTACAAACGTATGACACTTTCACAGCGTGCGCAGTGGGACAGCTACTATGACCCTATCATCAAGAAGTTTAAGGAAGACAAACTCTCTGGTAAGGCACTCGCTGAATGGAAGTATCAACGTTATATGCACGACTATATGCGTGTGATTCACTCTGTTGATCGCAACGTCGGTCGTGTCATTGAGTATCTGCGCCAGCATGGTCTTCTTGACAACACAATGATTGTCTACACCTCTGACCAAGGTTTCTACATGGGCGAGCATGGATGGTTCGACAAGCGTTTCATGTATGAAGAGTCATTCCGCACACCATTGTTGGTTTACTATCCCGGCGGTAAGCATGGGGTTGTCAAAGAGATGGTACAGAACATCGACTATGCCCCAACCTTCCTCGAGGTAGCTGGTGCAAAGGTGCCTTCTGACATTCAGGGCCGTTCTTTCCTCCCACTCCTTGAGGGTAAGAAGCCAGCCAACTGGCGTCAGTCGCTCTACTATCACTACTACGAATACCCTGCCGAGCACTCTGTTTGCCGTCACTATGGTATTCGTACGAAGCGTTATTCGCTCATGCACTTCTACAATGATATCAATGCTTGGGAACTTTACGACCTAAAGAAAGATCCTAACCAGATGCATAATATCTATGGTAAACCAGGTACGGAGAAGCTCACAAAGAACTTGAAGAAGCAACTCCTCCAACTGCAGGTGCAGTATGATGATCCAATACGCAACAAAGGACTTTAGTCCTTTGAACTGTTACCTTTGAACTTTGAACTTTATGATTTGAACTACGAATTACGCGAATTGCGCGAATCCTTGCAAACCTCAATGTTCAAAGGAAAAAGATACATATCATAAAGTTCAATGTTCAAAGTTCAAAGGTAAAGGAGTTCAATGTTCAAACCTCAATGTTCAAAGTATAAAAATTCGTAGTCGATGCCCGAATTTATTTTACATTTTTAGTCAAGAAAAGGTGAGGAATGAAGTCGATAATCTGCTTTTTTGTTAGCTTTGTAAGTGTTTTGTTATCAAGTAGTTGTCGAAGTACGGTTTTGAAGGTGCTTACTAAGGTCCCTAAAGGGCGTTATTAAGGTTCTTAAAGGGCATCTTTAGCAAGCCAAAAGGGCGTTAATTCGAATGGAATTAACGCCCTTTTGATTTTTAGGTTATGAAATAATCTAACAAAAGAAGATATGACTATACACCTTATTTTAAACCCTAATCGGTCATTATACCACAATACGTATCGTTCTTATTACTATGGTATTGTTTCCTAACATCTTTTATTTTCTTATCGGCATCTTGTCCGTCTTTGCAATGCAGACGTAGCGGGCTACGTCAAGTTCGAGTATATTGGTGTCCGATAAAACTTTTTTTGGTTATCTGTGTTAGATAAAATAGACTTAAACTTATGATTTCATTAATTTATTTGGTTATTATAGGGCTTTCCTTGTCAAAATAAGCACATTTTATAATGCTTACAGTTTAAAACCCAGGCCCATGGATAAGTAAAACGGCTGCAACACCGATGGATAAAGAGATACAGAGCTTTCAGTTTATTTTTACCGGACAGCAATAATTTTATATAGTATGTCATAAGTATATTGATCCTTCTTTAAGGCATATAATGTAAAAGGAAGGGGAACAGGAGTCAAGTAAAATTGATGTAAGTATAATTCGAACTTGGCACTTACATGATTATCAAAATTAGAAGGAATTACCTGTTTGGTTTTAGGGTCATAAACGGTTAGCGTACCCTCGTAGGTGCCCACAGCCTTTAAAAAGATATCGTCAGCATCGTCTTCTTGGATAGGAATTGAAAAATTAATATTAGGTTGCAGGATATCAGCTGTGAAATCATGATGTTCGATAGGAACAAAGGGCATGGGGTCGTTTGCGCTTTCTTAATCTTTTGAACATGAAGCAAACAAAAGTGGAAGGACTAAACATGCGACCGCAATAAGTAACTTTGATTTGGGAAGTTTCATTGTAAAAAGTCATTTGGTTTATGTGTACATAAGATACAGATTCCTTTTCTTCTGTACTAAGAATTGCAGATTCATTAACCTGCTTTTCTCTTTATTAAATTTATCTATAAAGTTAACCCCAAATCTCTAAGTTTGTAATTCATCTTGCAAACTTAGAGATTTGGGGTTAAGAAAGACATTAAAGCAGTAGTGTTATTAAAATACAAACTTATGGCTTGTATTTTTGTAATGTTAATTATCATGTAGTAGGCTTATTTTATCGCTCCATATTTCAGAAGAACTTTCTTTCATTCTTTGTTATTATGAGATAAATTCAGTACTTTTGTAACAATAATAAAATAGGAAGAGATATGGAACCATTGGCAGAACGATTGCGACCGCGCACGCTCGACGATTATATCGGACAGGAACACCTCGTTGGTGAGGGGGCTGTGCTCCGACGTATGATTGACTCGGGGCGCATTGCGTCGTTTATCCTTTGGGGACCACCGGGCGTGGGCAAGACTACGTTGGCACAGATTATCGCTAATCGTTTGGAAACACCGTTCTATACGCTTTCTGCCGTGACGAGTGGTGTGAAGGATGTGCGCGATGTTATTGAAAGAGCACAGAGTGGGCGTTTCTTTAATTCCGTCTCACCGATTCTCTTTATCGACGAAATCCATCGTTTCTCAAAGTCGCAGCAAGATTCGCTCTTGGGTGCGGTAGAGAAGGGAACGGTGACGCTTATTGGTGCAACAACAGAGAACCCATCGTTCGAGGTGATTCGACCGTTGCTCTCACGCTGTCAACTCTATACGCTGAAGTCGTTGGAGAAAGATGATTTGCTGAAGCTGTTGCATCGAGCCATTACGGAGGATGTGGAACTGAAGAAGCGTAATATCGAACTGCACGAGACGGGGGCGCTCCTGCGTTATAGTGGGGGTGATGCGCGTAAGCTACTGAATATTCTCGACTTGATTATCTCAGCCGAATCGGGCAACGATGTCGTGATTACTGATAAGATGGTGGAGGAACGACTGCAAGAGAATCCGTTGGCGTATGACAAGGATGGCGAGATGCACTATGATATTATCTCGGCATTTATCAAGTCGATTCGTGGTTCCGACCCTGATGCAGCACTCTACTGGATGGCACGTATGATAGAGGGAGGAGAAGACCCAAAGTTTATTGCGCGTCGTGTCGTTATCAGTGCGGCAGAGGATATCGGACTTGCTAATCCTAACGCTTTATTGTTAGCGAATGCAGCCTTTGACGCTGTGACGAAGATAGGTTGGCCCGAAGGTAGAATCCCATTGGCTGAGGTGGTAGTCTATTTAGCTCGGTCGAAGAAAGATAATTCTGCATACGTAGGCATCAATAAAGCGATAGAGTTAGTGCGCCAGACGGGCAACCTTCCTGTTCCCCTCCACCTTCGCAATGCACCAACAAAGCTGATGAAGGACCTTGGTTATAGCGATGGATATAAGTATCCACACGATTATCCGGGACATTATGTCGAGCAGCAGTATATGCCGGATGAGTTAGCCCCACCCCGACCCTCCCCGAAGGGGGAGGGAGAAAGCCTCCCCCAACCCCTCCGAAGGGAGGGGAGTGCAGATAGCTAAATGTCGCCCCAGTCTCTCCGAACCAACGGTCACTGACCAAAGGGAAGTAATGGAGGGGAGCACAGATAGGATAAAGTGGGATGAAAGGTAATCATCACCATCCAACATTTAACCCCCAACACCCAAGAAACATGAAAATAGTAATTCTCGACTGCCACGCAGTCAACCCTGGTGACCTTTCATGGGAACCAATAAAGGAAATAGCAGAGTGCGTTATCTATGAGCGCACAAGTCAGGAACAAGTTGTTGAACGAGCAAAGGATGCGGACGGTATTCTTATTAATAAGGTTAATATCACCCGTGAAGTGCTCGATCAACTGCCACAATTGAAGTATATCGGTGAGTTAGCAACAGGATATAACAATATCGATGTTGAGGCTGCACGTGAGCGAGGTATCATCGTATGCAACATCCCTGCATATAGCACGGATAGCGTTGCACAGCATGTCTTCGCCCTCCTCTTGAACGCAACCACACATGTCGACCATTATGCTGAGGCTGTGCGCCGTGGCGAATGGAGCAAGCAGCAGGACTTCTGCTACTGGGACACACCACTCATGGAACTCGCTGGTAAGACACTCGGTATCGTTGGCTTGGGCAACATCGGTCAGAAGGTGGCAATGATAGCACATGCTCTGGGTATGGACATCTCAGCTTGCACCAGTAAGAACAGTAGCGATCTGCCAGAGTGTATTCGTAAGACAACCCTCGAAGGCTTGCTCAGTACGTCTGACGTTATCACCTTGCACTGTCCTTTGACGGCGGAGAACACGCGTATGATCAATGCAGAGACGCTGAAGGGCGTACGTCGTGGTGCCATCCTTATCAATACAGGACGTGGCGGACTCATCGACGAGCAGGCTGTTGCTGATGCCCTTGAGAGTGGTCAACTCGGTGCTTATTGTGCCGACGTAATGACCGAGGAACCACCGCGTGCAGACAATCCGCTCTTCCGTCAGCCTAATGCCTTCATCACTCCACATATTGCGTGGGCAACACGCGAGGCACGAGAGCGCCTAATGGCAATCTGCGTTGAGAATATTAAGAAGTTTATAGCAGGGGAACCACAGAACGTGGTGTAAGAAGAAGCCCCACCCCGACCCTCCCCGAAAGGGGAGGGAGGCAAATAGGATAAGGTTCGCTGTATGTTCTTGGTGGATTAATAAGACTATCTTCTCATTGTGGAGTAATAAAGAGATTTGATTTACATATTATAATTACTTACCCCTCCATGTAAGCTATGCTCGTTAGCTACATCAACTTAGAGTACCACCCATAGCTATCTGCACTCCCCTCCTTTCGGAGGGGTTGGGGGAGGCTTCTTTTTTTTCTTTTTAATTCAAATATGATCTACACTGATCCACATCTTGTCCGTACGCTTCAGGTGATACTGGAGTTTCTCGGAACGTTTGCGTTTGCCATATCGGGCATCCGCCATGCCGCACAGAAACACTTCGACTGGTTCGGAGGTTATGTCTGTGGCTTTGCCGTTGCTATTGGTGGCGGTACGCTTCGTGACACTATGTTAGGCGTGCGCCCGTTCTGGATGGCAAACATCATGTACGTTCTTTGTACAGGTCTGGCGCTCTTCCTCGTCATCTTGTCGCGTAGGTGGATTCAACGCCTTAGCAATGCGTGGTTCGTCTTCGATACACTCGGCTTGGCACTCTTTACTATTGCGGGTATTCAGAAGACAATCGCCTTAGGACACCCCTTCTGGGTAGCCGTTATCATGGGTTGTATCACTGGTGTGGCAGGTGGTGTTATCCGTGACGTATTGCTGAACAACATCCCCGTAATCTTCCACAAAGAGATCTACGCCGTGGCAAGTGTGGGTGGCGGACTCATCTATTGGGCACTCTTTTCGCTCGGACTACCACTTCCGATAACAGTTATTGTGACATTCCTTGCAATCTGTTTAATTCGTTTTATTGCAGTGGGTTATCACATCTCGCTCCCCACATTACAAGATGAAGACGAAAAAAAATAATAAAAAAGATTGCTAAACATTTGGTGGAACGAATAAAAAGCAATACCTTTGCACTCGCAATTCAGAAATGATAACTAAATCATTATCTGTTGCAACCATAATAATGGTTCCGTAGCTCAACTGAATAGAGCACTTGACTACGGATCAAGAGGTTACAGGTTTGAATCCTGTCGGAATCACAAAAGGAATACTCGAGAGAGTGTTCCTTTTTTTTGTTCTCCGAACTACGAATTTCTCGAATGACACAAATTATTTAGTAATACCTTTGAACTTTTTATTCGTTCACCCTTTGACACATATCCTTCTCAGACTTCTAATAATCAGTTTTTTACTATTTGTGAGATGATTTTATGCGGAGATTAATTAAAGGGAAAGCGAAAAATAAGCCTTTACTGCCGTATGAATAGGAGTGAAATAGTAAGGTGTTAGCATGCGAGAGTGGTATGTCTGTGGCGCAAAAGACTGCTAAGCAACGTCCCTTTAGTGTGTATTAATAGTGTAATCGTCCTTGATAAGTTTAAGTAAATGGATGGAAGGGGAGTCCAGAACATGCCCTTCCGTCTTGATAACGTTATAATGACGCAATGAGGTCATCTATATTTACAGAGCAAGAGGTGTTTCCTCCAGGAACTTCTACATGCTTGATAATCATATTGTTAGGTTGGTATTGTTCTGCAATGTGAGCATCAGACATAGAGAAATCAGAACCATTTACCGTGGTCTTCTTTCCTTTTTTAAGTTCCTTTTTACATCTATGTATTGCCTCACGATAAGTGCTTATCATTTTCGTCTTGTTGTTTTTAAAGGAATCATTATCGTCTATCTTTATCTCAACCGGAGGATAACTGATAATTATCCCCAATTCCTGATATTTTTCTAAGCCAAAATCCTTTATAGAGCTAAGTAATAACTTGGTTCTTACGACTGAACTACTAATCTGCCAGATGGCTTTTTCATCAAAATTAGACTTCATTTCAGAATAGACGATATAGTCCTTATCTCCCACTTGTAGTAAGAAGATACCATCACAGTCGCACTGATAGCTGCAGTCTAGGAGCTTACTGTTAAAAGAGTCCTTACATTTCTTTAGCAAATGGTTCTCTATTTCTATTATTTCTCCAGCATGTTCATAGGTAACTTGCTCAAGCTTATTGGCTTTTTTTTGTTGCTCATATTTGGTTACTTTACCGTCGTCATGTTGTTTAAAAAAGCAGGCTTGTAAAAGACATTTGCGTAGGACAGAGAAGTCTATCATTGGTCAGAAGCATTAAGGGAGTACAACATTTCATCAATCTGTTCATCTTGTTTACGCATCTTTTCTACCGTCTCATAGAAGGTCTTCATTGGTATTCCACCTTCTTCCACTGGCAGTTTTTCTATCACAACCTTACCTGTCTCGTCATCTCTATGAAAGAAATATGCCTTCACATTATCGCCATCAAGGAACGTTTTTTCTGATAAACCATTTGCGGTGCAATACTCTTTAAAGGTTGTTTCATCTTTCTTACGGATATTACCTAACTTGATAAGTTGGTTCAATCTATCCATAAAATAATCGCTATGTGTCGTGATATGGAACAAGAAACCATTGTTGATGCATTCCGCAATAAGGTCTGCCACCTGAATCTGCATGGATGGATGCAGATGTGCTTCAGGCTCTTCCAGACATATTGCTGCGTTTGCGCCAGGGTGATTCTTTAATAGAAACAAAAGCGGACTAATCTCTTTTATAGAGGAGGCTGCGGCAGACATGTTTACGTGTTCGCCTCCATCAAGTACCAGAAATTCCTTACCTTCTTCCGTAACAACATTCCCATCGGTTATCTTCTTAATCTGGTTAAGATAAGGAGACTGCTCTTCAGTAACTTCTATTGAAGTGCAATACTCGTTATCAAATAAGAATCTGCCATACATTCCCTTTGTATTTATAGAGCTGGTAAGGGAATAATCGGCATTAATCAAAGCTCCGTTTGCAGGTGGAAAGATTAAATTAATAGCATAAAAGTTCCTAAATAATCTGTGGAAAAGTATCGCATGACAATTCTCCCCTACTGTAAATGCAGTATTTATAATGATATTTACCCTACTCTCTTTGCCATTAATTGAGATGTTTAGAGTATTACCTAATCTCTTTACTGTCTCCTCTTCTGTTGCTGCTACCTCTTGATATGTGACATGAAGGGACTCACCAAACTCTGGAAAGAGAAAATCTACGTCGCATTCTATGGTCGGATCTCCTAATAATGCGCGCATAAATGCTGTTACATTATCATGAAGATATGTTGAAAGTAAATCACTTGAAAGCGTAAAAGAGCCTGAAGAATCTTTCCCCATTAAAGACTCATATAGGCGTGTGATCTCTCCAGGAGCCAATAATTTTGTGAAAAGATAATAAACAAGATAGTTCGCGTAACTCTTTCCCAGCTTTGACATACCCGTAAACACCATGAATGGTGCTACCTGGAATGATACTTCCTGTAAAGGTCCGAACTTATGAATGTCTATAATTATCTTTTTCATATGATTCAATATTGGTAAAATGGGTTCTACATCACAGACTTGGCGGAGTGATTAGAAATCATATAGTATGGTACAAAGATACGAAAAATAATGTATTAAGTGAAAAATATATGAGAAATTATTGGTTAGAAGACAGTTGAAAGGGAAGGATAGCCCTTCCGTTGTATAGTCTTGTAGAATAGAGGAATAGATAAAAAGGAGAGCGTATTATCCCTCCTTGTTGTAAAGTAATTTCCCAATTGCTTTTTAATCGATGGTCTTTTGCATTGCAAAAGATGCCCTTTTACGTGGTAAAAGGTGCCCTTTTGAGGTGTAAAAGACGCCCTTTTGCAATGTAAAAGGGCACCTTTTAGAAGGGTGTTTGTAACCATTTGTATCTCTGATAGTTACAAAACCAAAAATAAGAGGAAATCTGTTGTTTTTCGATTTGGTGTGAATAAAAAGTGTAAAGATTTTGTTAAGTAGGCGATTAGGTGGTTGGGTAAGTGGGTAAGTAGATGGTTTCATGGGTTGACAGGTGTAGGGGCAGAGTGCTATAGATACGGTTTCATGGGTAGGGAAGTGTACGGACTGGGTACTAAAGGTATTGGCTTCGGGCGTTGAAGATTGCGTTTTGAGGCTAAGTTTTATTCTTTTATTCCGTCATTTTTTTAGCCTTAAACAGTTGGTTTACCCCTCTTTAACTCCTTCAGCAGCTATGATGTCTTCGTAAGAATGCACCTGTTCCCACCGTCTAAATAAACAGACGATGTGCGGAATGTGATTTTTTATTTGTAAGTTTGTAGGTGAAAATAACACTTATAAGGAAGAATATAACTCTATATGAAACGCAGAACGTGGCGCAAATATCATAAATGGACGGGACTAATCATCAGTTTCTTCTTGGTAATGTTTTGTCTTTCGGGAATCGTCTTGAACCATCGTCGGTGCTTTGCTGACATCAATGTGAGCAGAGCAGTGCTACCTGGTCGGTATGATTTCAAGCATTGGAACAACGGATTGTTGCGTGGAACGCTACGTTGTAAGGATGATAAGGGGCACGATATGGTGCTCATCTATGGTGCTGCAGGCGTTATTCGGACAGATACGGTAGCGTCAATCTTCATTGATTATAACCAGGGATTGCCTTCAGGTGCTGATTATCGGCAGATGAGAGGAGTGGTACAGACGAAAAACGGACAGGTCTTTGCTGCAAGTGTCATGGGTCTTTACCAACTCAAACCCCACCAGGGCTGGCAGTCGGTGGCACTTCCTGAGATGGATTCGGATGATCTGTTGAGCGACATTACCACACGGGGTGACACGCTGGTGGTGCTCTCGCGTTCCTATCTTTACTATGCTACAGCCCCTTACCGACAGTTCCATAAGGTGGAGATACAGCCTGCTGTGGGCGACGATGGTAAGGTTTCGCTCTTCCGGCAGGTGTGGTTGCTGCATAGTGGTGGGCTTTTCGGGACCGTGGGGAAGCTGATTGTCGACCTCATAGCACTCATTCTCATTGCTCTTTGTGTGACGGGTGTGTGGTTCTGGGTGCGTCCGACACATGCAAAAGTATTGAATTGGCATAATAAGATTGGTGTGTTTACCATCGTATTGACACTCTTCACGGCGATAACAGGGTGGGCTTTGCGTCCTCCAGTGATGATCCCACTGACCATGAATAACACCTATCCGCTGCCTGGAACAGTATTGGCAAGCGATAACGCATGGTACGATTGTCTGCGGATGATACGTTATGACGAGCAGAATCACGACTGGTTACTGTCGACATCAAAGGGCTTTTGCTCCTTATCTTCGCTAACCTCAAAGCCACAACCCATCACCATTGCACCGCCAGTGAGTGTGATGGGGCAGACGGTATGGCAACGTGACGAGAGTGGAATGTGGCTTGTTGGCTCTTTCGATGGGCTCTTTCGGTGGAACAGACAGGCTGGACAGATTGAGCCTTATAATAATATGATGGTTGCAAAGGCTACTATTCCGGGGACAGCTGCCGCTGGTCAGATGGTAGTAGGCTATAGTTCCGACTTCACAGGTGAGGAATGTGTGGCTGATTATTACGATGGTACGTTCTTCTCTGCCCAACCTGAAGAGTTGAGAACCATGCCAATGTCACTGTGGAGTCTTGCCTTAGAGGTGCATACGGGTCGTATTTATGCTGGTGCTATAGGCTCTTTCCTCTTTATCTTTGTTGCCGGATTGTTCGTAATCATCGCACTGTGGTCGGGTAAGAAGAGCTAAAAAGCTTCTTACCTTATATATAATAGACGTGAGAAAGAGGTATAACAGGGATAAAGAAGATATAAAATACGAGTAAAAAAGTCCGAGGAATAAAAAAGCTTAAGCCCATGGCTTAAGGTTAGAAAAGGAAGTAATGGCGCAATGAATATTAAGGTTTAAAGTGTAAAGTGCAATGTTTAAAGCAGAGACTTCGTTCCTATTATTTCTCACTAAAGTCTGGATTAAAGTCCTCAAAGAACTTTTTCTGCTTCTCAATAAGCTGGTTTGTCTCTTGGTGCATGAACTTACAGGCGAGGTCATAGAGAGGAATTGCGACATGATGGACCAAAGAGTCTGTGAAGCCAAGCTCTCTATAATAGTTCACAAGGCTCTCATCTTCCGATAAGTCTGCAGCAAAAAGGAAGATATATTCGCATCCAACAATTTCTAAAAGACACTTAACTTGGGGTATTATGAACTTCCAAAAGATAATACTACCTAACCTTTGAGGTATATTTAGTGCTTCCCATTTTTCGCGATAACCATCATTGATGCAGAAATGAACAATCTCTACACCTGAATAAGTCTTACCTACGTGGCGTTGATTGCCCTTGAATATCTCATCAATGGTAACCTCATCTGCACTAAAAACACGTTCAAGTGATTCTCTTGTAAGTCCTTTTTTCGAGCGAAAGGATTCTAATAACTCTTTAAATCCTTCTTTTTTATCTTCGGATATGCTCTTGTCCGTTATCTTTTTTATAAGGAGATTGTATATTTTCTGTAACTGTTGGTATTGGTCAGCTTCAACTATTTTATCATAAAGCATACCACATTTTAATGAGAAATAGAAGACAACGCTTCCTTCCTCATCCTTTATTACATAATAAGCGGTTGTGTTATTCTCGTCTTCCTCATATGCTTTATCCTTGAGATTCTGCTCAAGTTGAGGATTTCTGCTATTGTAGAAGTCTTCAACTATCCACATATTCTCCAGCTTTCCTGCAAGACGTTCACAGGAAAAACTGTCCAATACCTTCCTTTGTTCTTCTGTAATTTTCATGATATAAGGGTGTTTTCTTTCGCATTATGCGCCTAAAATGTTCAGCATAATTCGTCTTTGCTTTATGCGTTGGGCATCAACGCAGATATCTTCAACCCTTATTTTTGCCCTACAAGCACTGTCGGGATCATATCCCTCACGTGCTTTTCGCCAGGAATATTCGCCATGTGAAAGCGTACTTAAGCTCCATGAGTCTTTTGGTGCATAGGAAGAGAAGACCTTATCAAATACCTTTTTGTACTTTCCGATAGTCTCTTCGCTGAGCATTTCACCATGAAGTTTATCAGTTTGGAATGCTTTATGAACAGAATAGAGCACCGGTCCATATTTCCAAGCCTCGAATTGATCCTCAAATAGAGGCTCTCCTGTCTCAATGATAGCCTCACGTTGGGTGAGATAAAGTAGCTTATGCAACTTCATCTCATCAATCTGTCTGCCATATTCTTTCTCATATCGCTGACTGATATAGGATGCTATCTGCTGTACATCTTCCATTCTTCTGCTTTTCTTTGCTGCAAATTTATGATTATTTCCCTAATAAAACAAATAAATGAGTGGGTTTCTTAACAGTAGTAATCATAATTTGTAGTTGACGAGTTGACAAGTTTACGAGTGAATTGTAGCAATAAACCACAGCTAACAGTAATAATCATAATTTGTAGTTGACGAGTTAAATTGTTGCGATAAGCCACAGTTAATATCGGTAATCATAATTATGAATTGTGAATTATGAATTGTGAATTATGAATTCTGAATTATGAATTCTGAATTATGAATTCTGAATTATGAATTCTGAATTATAGTTGGGGTATATATAAAAAGAAACGGCAGAGCAATTGCTCTTCCGTTATCTCCGAATAACCACCGTCTCACGACGATAATATTTCTACAATCTTTACCTAAAATATAACTAAAAACCTAAATCTATTACTAACCTAAACAAATCTTCTTTTTTAATAATAATCCTGAGCAATCTTGAATACCTGTAAAGTCTAAAACCTTGTAATCAGATATGTTTCTCTTGAATTACAATGCAAAGGTATGGATAATATTCAGATTATCAAAATTAAACGATGAAAAATATCATTCTATCGGTTGTTTCTTGATATATATCAAATACGATGATTAGTGTAAAGTTGACCTTTTGAGGGTATGTTTTCCGCATAAAAGTAATGGGGGTGAATGTAATCGACTGATTACTAATAAAAAGCAGAATATATAATCTGATAAGGTGAACGACTAAGAAACGAGCGAGTTTCTTTCCCTTTCTTTATTCTGCAAAGTCTCAAAGAACTCTCTGTTTGATGTTGCAAAGATAGCGATATAATTCATATAAGCAAAGTATTTACGTTGTTTTTTCAATGAAAATCAACCTTAGACATTTCTAATTCTATAAAATCGCCATTTTAAGGTATTGCATATATCTATGAACAATGGTAATTTTGCAAAATGATAATCAAAAGAATTCTTTTAATCTTCATCATTCTACTTCTGCTGTTTCCCACTGCTAATGCTACTATTTTGAATTTAGTTGTGGGTGATACTATATACCCTACTCGAAAACATGTTTCTTCATTACATAAAACGATAGAACTCGATGAAGTTCAAGTTATTGGACAGCGGAAATTGTTTTCCATAAGAAAAGACACCACGTTTATCAATACTGATTGCCTTCGAGTAAGGAAAGGTGCTAACTTGGAAGACTTAATCAGGAATATTCCGGGCATGGAATACGACAAGGCGAACAGGCAACTATCATTCAAAGGAAAGCCATTGAACGGCGTAAACATCA
Organism: Prevotella melaninogenica; assembly: GCF_013267595.1. NCBI lineage: Bacteria > Pseudomonadati > Bacteroidota > Bacteroidia > Bacteroidales > Prevotellaceae > Prevotella > Prevotella melaninogenica. The sequence continues at coordinate 1,012,473 of NZ_CP054010.1, forward strand.
ATGGCGAGACCTTTATGGGCAACGACATTATCGCAGCGTTGGAGAATATGCCAACCGATGCAGTGGAACTACTGAAACTGTATGACATGCTCAGCGCATTGGAGAAAATGACGGGAGTAGATGATGGTGCCGACAATTATGTGCTGGACATCAAGACCAAATCTACCTACAATGGCAGCCTGACAGGAACACTAACGGCTGAACACGGCAATCGCGACAGACGCAGGGATGAGGTACAGGGCAATCTATTCAATGCCGATGGCGAAAACACCTCGCTGACTTTGCGCTCTGACAATCTTAGTAATATGAACATTGGGGGAAACAATTTCCAAAACATATTGTCGGGCAATATCGTGAAGAAATTTGGTAAGAAAATTACGCTCAATGCAAGCCTCTCACTCAATGCCTTCCACAATGGAAGCGAGAATCATGACTATGATGAGCAATATCTTTCATCGGGAACAAAATATCGGGAATCAATGCTGCTTTCCTTGAGCAAGAATCACAGTAATGCCGCAAACATAAATCTGCAGTATAACATAGACAAAAAGACTTTGCTGAATATAAGTGCAAATGGAAACTTCGGACGGTCAGACAACCTGACTGACAACACAACATACCTATATGAGCGCAATACGGCTGCGGACACGCTGACCTCGGGAACGCTGCGAAATAACACAAAAAGCAATGGAAAGAATTACCATGTATCTGCCGACCTCACACGGCGGATTGGCAAGGCTGGGGCATCATTTACCGTGAAGGCGACACTTGGCGGTAACTCGAATGAAACTAATAATACCAGCCTTTCACTGACGAAATTCCACCACCTGCGCAACGCTGTGGGCGGAGATTCACTACTGTTGCGCAATCTTTGCCAACAACTGCCCACCCTGCGCAACGAAAGCAGAATATCATTGCAATATACCCATCCTTTTGGCAAACAGTTGAAATTGCAGACAGGGTACGGACTGCATCACGAAGAGGATAGAAACACAAGCAACACTTACGACTATACTATACCGAATAGACCATACATAGATAGCCTAAGTTATGAGAACACACTATCTATATGTGGGCAGGAACTCACCCTGAGAATGGATTATAAGGGTAAGCAATGGAAGATAAACAGTGGCATTGATGTAGACCACCCGACTTTGAACTACGAAGGATGAAATTTTTCAGGGACAACTTCCAGCATTTCCAAAAAACAGTTTAACCATTGACTTGGAGACAAACAAACAATTTGAGCATTAAGGTTTAAACCGAATTTTTCCGAAATTGACCTGACCTGACTTTTCCTGAAAATCGACTTTAAAGCTGTTTTTACAGATAAATCAGGTTTCTCTAACAGACAGGAAATAAATGCTAAGTATTTGGCTTTAAACTTAAAATCAAAAAATAAGTGTTTTCTTTTAATGTTTAACAGGGCTGATTTGACAGTTGGCGGTGGCAAGAAACTTTCAGGACCTACCTCATAGACAAGTTTCAAATCAAAAAAAGTATGATAGAAAACGGTATATGGATTGTAAAGCTTCCTCGAAAATAACTTTTGTGTAGGTTCTAATTGAAGGATAATGGAACCTCCCAGAAAATTTCCAAGACTCTCAAACATCAGGATTTTGAAAATATCGGAAGTAATGCCATAAGGAATATTTGACACCACTTTGAAAGGAAATTTCGGAACTGCAAAATTCCTAAAATCACAACCGACAACTTGAACATTTCGGGCATCAGAAAATAATTTTCGTAAATGTTCAACCAAAGCTGTGTCGTTTTCAATAGCAACAACATTGTTGGCGATTTTTAATAAATGAACAGTAAGAAACCCCTTGCCTGCCCCAATATCTAAAACCGTATCCTGATTACTTATATTTGCTTGTCTTATTGCATCTTTTATTAGCACTTTATCAATAGTAAAGTGCTGACCCGTAAAACGAACGGGCAATTTCTTTTTTGTCATTAGTAACTTCTTACAGGTGAATACTTCTTGAGTTCAACTTATAAATGCAACTTTTTGGGTGCGGATAATAAGCAATAAAAACATTTATTTTTCAGAGAGGAAAGAGAGACAATGTCCCCCTTTCTCTCACTCTGAATGGATAAAGTTTGCTATCTTTGCTTTAATTGTCCGTCCAAAGAAAAAAAAGTTGCAGATGAGCAAACATATAACCGAGGAACAAAGGTATGCAATTTTCTATGATGTTGCAAATACCGATGAGCAAAAAAGCAATAGCGGAAGCTATCGGAGTAGATAAAAGCACTGTTTACAGGGAGATAAAGCGCAATTGCGACGCCCGAAGTGGTAGCTATAGCATGGAGCTTGCCCAGCGAAAAGCAGACAGGCGCAAGCAGCAAAAACATCGCAAGGAAGTGCTTACACCGGCAATGAGAAAACGGATAATAAAGCTGTTGAAGAAAGGATTCAGCCCGGAGCAGATTGTCGGCAGGAGCCGCTTGGAGGGAATTGCGATGGTATCTCACGAAACGATATATCGCTGGATTTGGGAGGATAAGCGGCGGGGTGGCAAACTGCACAAATATCTTCGCAGACAAGGTCGCAGGTATGCCAAACGTGGTTCTAAAAATGCAGGGCGAGGATTTATCCCAGGCAGGGTGGATATTGATGAGCGTCCCGAGATAGTGGAACTGAAGGAGAGATTTGGTGATTTAGAGATAGATACAATTATTGGTAAGAACCACAAAGGTGCCATTCTTACCATTAACGACAGAGCAACAAGCAGGGTCTGGATACGCAAGTTGTCGGGAAAAGAAGCCATCCCGGTAGCTAAGATTGCAGTATGGGCACTGCGGAAAGTGAAAAACTTAATACACACAATTACGGCTGACAATGGAAAGGAGTTTGCAAAGCACGAGGAAATTGCGCAAAAATTGGAAATAAAATTCTATTTTTGCAAACCATACCACTCATGGGAACGTGGTGCCAATGAAAACACCAACGGGCTTATCAGGCAGTATATCCCAAAGGGTAAGGACTTTAGTGAAGTAACCAACAAACAGATTAAGTGGATTGAAAATAAACTCAATAATCGACCTCGTAAAAGACTTGGATACCTCACGCCAAACGAAAAATTTAAACAAATTATTAATCAGAATTCTGTTGCATTTGCAAGTTGAATTCAGCTTATAATAAGAAAGGAGATGAAGAATTTACTTCCCAACAGGACATTTTATTCCCTAAAGTGTTTGATGTTGATGGCATGCGAGTTTTTATTTATTGGAAACTTCCACATCCTGTGGAAAAGCTCTATCCATATGTTGATTACAAAATACGGAAAATTTCAAAAGATACGTTAGTTATAGGGGATTATACAGACTTTGTGTTTGTTAATGGTCATGGTAATGCCCCAAATCGGGAATTGTCAAAATAAAAAAATAATAAATGTGGGGTAATACTCCAAATCGGGAGTTATTGAAATAATTATCTGATTATCAATGTACTTTCCAAAAGATAAAGTATTAGGGCAGAGTGGAAAAATCGTTGAAACTGGTCCTATGTAATCGTTCAAAGTGACCCTTTTGTATCATCCAAAGAGGGATTGGACATTCGCGGTACGATACGAGTATGGGTGTTATGATTTATCAGCATTCATTCTTCTCTACTCCCAAAGGATTTTGTCAGTTGTACTGCTTGCTGTTGTAGTCTGATGAGAATTTGGGAATAGGTTTCGAGTTTGCCGAGCAGTTGTTGAGCAGTGGCAACAGAATGATAAGTATTGAGGACTTTCACGACTTCGTTGTACAGAACTCCTATCTTATGAGCCAAGGCAACGATTTCTGAGAGTTTCTCCAAGTAAGGTTCTTTTGCAGGGTCTTGGGTGATGACCTTAAAAGATTCACCAAGAAGCCTTGCTCGGACAAAGTCGCTCTTTGTCTTTGCTCCCGACTTGCGATAGAGTCTGATAAGTTTCTGCTGGTCTTCGGAATTAGGTATTCTGATGTGCCATCTGTCCCATCGTGGGCAGGTGGCACATCTGCCGTCTGGCTTCTTTTGTTTTTGCTTCTTCATTGCTTTCTAATCACGACTTTGGAGTGATTTAATCCCCTTTCGGGGCAAGGGTCTTTGTGGTACAAATGGCAATTTGTGGTACAAAGACACACCTTGCTGATGTAGAAAATGGGATTATAAGCCCCTGCTGTGTTACTGCATTCATTGAATACAGTAACTCGGCGTAGGCTTGCATTCGAGGAATGCAGTAATTCAGAGTTTCCTCCATCTTTCCACATCTTCCTTGTATTGGTCGAGGTGTTCCCGCAGTACCTGTTCGACATATCCCGAAACGCTCGCTCCATGCTCACCGATTCTCCGCACCACGAAGTCTAACTTTCGTTGGGTTTCCTCTGATACATACACGGCTTTGCGGTGGCTGTTGCGAAAGGGCTGGAGATATTTCCCCTGAAACTCGGATAATTGCTTTCTGTCCTTTGTTTTTCCCATTCTTTGATGAAATTCTTCGGTAGAAGTAGCCCTTTCTGTTGGCGACAACGCTGTTTCTTGATAGGACGGTTGAGAAAAATCCTTGTTACTCTCCTTGTCATTTTGTTCCTCAACTTTATCAACAGGCTCAAACCTTCTCTTTTCCTCTTCATAATCGAAGGGCTGGTCAAAATCGGGTAACTCTTCGGGCTTGCGGAGCTTAACGCCATAATTTCCCATATCTCTAATGGCTTGTTCCAAGCGTTGTTTCCTTTTTTCATCTATTCTTGCCATAATTTCTTGGGTATCGGGTTATAGTGTTTTTCAAGCATGGCTTGTATGTCGCTCTGCTTGTAGAGTATCTTCCCTCCGATTTTGTAGAAAGGAAGCGTTCCTGAGTTTCTGTACTCTTGGAGCGTGCGTGTGCTGAGCCGTAATTGGCTGCAAACCTCCTCACCCGAAAGGTAAACCTCACCATTCAGCATCGGACGGGCGGTAGAGCAATACCGCTCCAACTTCTTCAAAGTGCCTTCCATCAGTTGTGAAAACAACTGCATCTGAGGGTCTTCCCGCGTAATGATTTCATTCTCTGCCATAATTCATTCATTCTTTGATTTCAATCCTTGACTGCATTCAGCATTTCACAGATGTCGGTCTGTTTGTAATAACACTTATGTCCAATCATGGAGAAAGGGATTTTGCCCGTATCTCGGTATGATTGTAGGGTACGCTTGCTGATGCCTAAACGCTTGCACACGGCTTCGTTGTCGAGCCATTGCTCGGTCTTGGGAGGATTACCGATGAGTTTTTCCACACGATGGATAAAGTCTGCAAATTCGGAGCGATGTCGCTCCCACGCTTTGCGGTCGATGATAATGAGTTTCATTGCCTTAATTTTGTTTTGATTACTTTATTGTTACTCAGCAAACAAACTGTTATGCAGTCCATTGCCGTACTTCTCGGGTGCAAAAGTAACCCCTCGGAAGCACCACTGCAAGAAATGAGGATAAGCAGGGAAATAGAGAGAAAGCAATAGAAAAACAAAGGAAATCCGTCTGTGTTATTGCGGTAATGAGATGAGGTGCCGGCTCGTTCCTTTTATTATCTTGTTGTTTTATCGATAATTCGATAGTTCGACAAATCGAGATGTCGAAGTGTCGATAGATAGTTTTATCGATAGATTATTTTGACGATATATAGTTTTGACAACAGATAGTCATGACAACAAATTGTACAAACAATAGATTGTCCGTATTATCGTCAGTCCTATCTGTTGTTAGTTGTTACGCCTTGCGTCCAAAGAGCCTGAGTATGCCGTATTCTTGTCGTGCCTATACTCTCTACGGCAGCCCAGCCCTGCAAGGTTGGGAGAGATGAATACGACCGCATGGATATAGAAAATGGCAATACCACCTTGAAACAGAGAAATCCTGCGGTGGAGATTCTTCTCTCCATCCGCAGGACTCGACCTTGTCAGGGCAGACAGGCTGCCGTTGTACCTTTGCACGATAAGAAACGGCATCAGGAACTTTGCGTGCGCCGCCTTTGCCTACAACGCCTTCAGGCTTGCTTCCTCCGTCAGTCTGACCGTTGGCAGATTGTTGCTCTCGATGAGCAGCACTATCGTGCCTGTCAGTTCGGTGTAAAGACGGCCGTATTGCTCGTCAGAAGCCAATGTGTCCGTCAAACCGAACTTGTCGAATGTGGCTTGAACAGCCTTGTTCGACAACAGTATAGGTACGAGTTTCTCTGGGAGCGGTGCAGGAAGTTCCCTTTCAAACTCGTTTTCCAACACGGATATAAGCGTATCGTACTTGGAAAAGTGCAAGCCTTGATACAATGCCTCGCTTGCCATGCTCTCCGCTTCAATGTGTGTAAAGCCTTGTGCTACAGCATCGCAGTAAACTGTGAGAGCCATATCTGCCCGTGCAGTGATAAACTCCGTATCTTGCAACTTTTCGGGGTGATGCTCACTCATGTAACTTCTTAACTTCAATCGGAAGTAGGAAAGTTCCTTTTTGTTCTTCTGTTTCATTGTTTTTCTTGTTAAAAAGTTGGACTTCTTTTTTTTGAATCATTCATTACGGCTGTTACATCCCAATTATGGGACTTGACTTTTTCGGTGTTCTTGACGGACACAGCCGTAAGGCTTTACGCAGTACCCTTGTATGCTCACTACCCATCAGGGGTTGCATTTCCTTGGCAATCTTGCTCTTGGTCACCCGTGCATAAATCTCGGTCGTGGAGATGAAGCGATGCCCCAGCATCTTGCTCACCGTCTCTATCGGAAGTCCGTTCTCCAGACAGATGGTCGTGGCAAAGGTGTGCCGTGCGGTGTGCGAGGTCGCTTGAGTATGCGGTGGCAGTCCTGCCTTAATACATATCTCCTGAATAGTTCTATTGAAATTACTGTTGCTGGGAAACTCTCGAAAGAAAAGCCCCTCCCTTCGTCCGTGGCTCACAATGGCGAGTATTTTCTCGGCAACGGGCAGCAACGGGACAATACTTCTGTTCTGTGTCTTTGTTCGACAGAGCGATATGTACCTACGCCCATCCCCGAATGTATAAACATCGTCCATTCGGAGTTTCTTTAAGTCTGAGAATGCCAGCCCCGTGAAACATCCCAAGAGGAAAATAAGTCTGCAATGGTTATCTGTCGAGCGGTGCGGACGGTAAGCCAAGAGTTTTTGCAGGTCGTCCGCCGTAAGTGCATTGCGCTCGTAGGTAGGCGTTTCTATGTCTATGAGTTCAAAAGGGTCTTCACGAACGTATCGCTCCTGCAATGCCTTGCGAATGACCTGATGCAAGTGGCGTAGGCGGTTGCCGACACTGCTTTCCTTGTTTCCCAAGTCCCGAAGCATAAAAAGGCGATAGTCCTCAAGCAAAGTCTTGTCCACCTCTGTGGGCATACAGTCTGCCCTGTCCCTTACTTGCAGGAAATGAACAAAACTCTTGTAGCTGTCCTTAAAAGCCCTGACAGTTGCCTTGCTTAATGTTCTGCCCTGCAATTCCTCCTTGTATTCACAAACGGATTGATATAGCTCCGTAAGTGTTGGCATGGGGCGACTTTGCTGCATATAACGCTCCTTGAGGTATTCCGCCGTGATATAGTTTTCTTCCCTTAATGTACGTTCATAGAGTGAATGCAAGCACTCTTCTATTGAGTTCAGTTGCAGATTGATGCCGCTTGAATTACCTGTTGTCGCCTTGATGCACCCTTTTCGGGCAAGCCACTCGTCGGGGGAAGTTTGCAACTGCGTGGAAAACGATGAGGACGTTCCATTACAGGTGATACGGCAACGGATTACGCATAGTCCGTCTTCATTGGTCTTGCTTCTATCTATGTAGAATAGTATGGCAAATGTACTTTTCATTGTTCTGCGGTTTTAGTTGGTCAGTTGATAATGTGCGAGTTGTGGAAGTATTTTCTCTATGTCCAGAAAGACACGCTCGGGAGATGTCTCCGCATACACTTGCGTGGTTTTGATTTGACTGTGTCCGAGCATTTTGGAAACGCTCTCAATGGACACGCCCTCCGACAGTGTCATCTGAGATGCGAAGGTATGCCGTGCCATGTGATAGGTCAGCGTTTTCTGAATACCGCAAAGCCGTGCTATCTTTTTGAGGTGTATGTTTACCGTGTCGCATCCGGGTATGGGCAGCAGATACCCCTTGGGCGGTTCGTGTCGGAAAGCCCTCGTGTGAATGCCCCGATAACGCTCGATAATGGCAGTGGCTTCGGGAAGTAGGGGGATGTGGCACACGTTGCCCGTCTTTATTCTCGGCTTGCGTATCCAAGTCATTCCCGCTTCGTGAAAGACGTGCTGCTCCGTCAAGTGATACACGTCGGTATAGGAAAGCCCCGTCAGGCAGGAGAAAAGGAACATATCCCTCGACACTTTTTCATAGCCTTGCAATTTATCTTCTCCCAAGGCTGCGATAAGACCTACCTCCTCCCTTGTGATGTAACGTGGAGTACCCACTTCCCAACGAATGGAATGGTTGATGAAGGGATAGGTGTCAATGATGTGCCGTTTATGCAGGTCTTTGAGCAAGGAAGCCAGCATGGAGAGATAGCCAGCCGAAGTGTTGAGCTTGAATCCCTTTTCTTTGGCGAAGTAGTCCTCCAAGTCTTTGATAAAGGCGATGTCGGCTTTCTGCACGGGAATATCCTCCACACGGTAGCGATACCTGACGAAGTTTGCCAGATGCTTGTGAAAGAGCAACAGGCATTTTAGTCTGCGTTCGCTGCGGTCTATGCCCACACGCTCACGGAAGCGGTCGATATACTCGTCTGTATGATGCAGCAGTCCTTGTGACTCACTGTTCAGTCCGAATACAAGCTCCCGTACTCGCTCTGCCGTGATGGGAGCATCGGATTTACCCGAAAGAGACTCATAAACCTTGTGTATGCTCACCTGAAGGCGGTCAAGTTCCTTGTTTACCGATACGGCTTCGGCACTCTTGCCCAGCAGTCGGTTTTTGCGACTGTCCCACAAACGAGGAGTACACGAGCATTTGCAACTGAACTGTACCATAGAGCGTCCTGCGCTGATGCGTCCCATGATGGGACTTTTTCCGTTTTTGTCCTGCGTACCTCTCTTGAGGTAGAAAAGCAGCTTGAATTTTTCTTTTTCCATTGTTTTTTACTTGCAAAATTACACTTCTTTGAGGAACTTTGAACGATGCAAAACATTGATAATGAAAGAGAAAACACCGTTTTAGTTACCACTTTCAGCCGTCCTTTTCCTTTCATCGTTTTTCGAACGATTTGGTAACTGAACTCCCTCCTTTTCGCTCCCTTTTCTGCCTGTTTCCTATGATGCAACCCTAAGAAGAAACAAGCAATATCCGCTGTATTTCAGTCAGATATGAGTTTTATGCCATTTTCTGCTTTCTACTCCCATACTTCCTAATAGAATGTGCTTGAATACCGCAAGAATCCTATTGTTTTCGTGAATAGAGTAGGGCGGAGCGGTAGGTAAGCAAATGCGAGGAGGCTTTGTTAGTGGAAGCTGATTGTTGGTTCTTCAGACTTTTGAAATGATAAGGAAACGCCTAAGTTTAGGGCTTAAATGAAATGTCACACGGAGTTACGGAGGGAACGGAGGCTTTGCATAATTCCGAGCAAGACATCTAAAAATAACACTAAAAACACATACAAAAAGTAGGTTTGTAACCAGAAGGAAATCAATTAGTTATAAAGTGGTAAAGTAAAAGGTGCTTAATTGCACTTCAAAAGGGCGTTAGTAAGGGGCTTAAAGGGCACCTTTTGCAAGCCAAAAGGGCATGTATTGGTTTTGAACTGCATGAAAGTAGTTTATAAAAATCAATGACATGGGGATAAATTTGGGTGTTAAGAATTTTGGAGTGATAAGGTTTGTCACTTGTGTTTAGAGTTTGAAGCAATGTCACACGGAGACACGGAGAGGACGGAGGATTATTAAAACAAAACAATGGAAGTCACGGAGGCACCGATGGTGCATAGAGCAACGGAGCTTGTTAGCCAATTTTATTAGCAATCTATATACAAAGCGTTTACCCCAAAATAGTTATTAAGAATCTGTACGCTATACCTCTGTTGCTCTTTGTGCCGTCGGCACCTCCGTAATATTGCGTTTATCTCCGTCCCCTCCGTAACTCTGTGTGCCTAATATATAAGACTTTTAGTTGCACACTCCATATTCGGAAGACCCTTATATAAGACGTTTAGTTTATCACTCCATATTTCGGAAGAGCCTTATTATTTTCATATAAATATGTTTGTCTTTATAAGAAATATTGTACTTTTGCACTTGTAATAGGCAAATCCTTTTGCCCTTTCCATCTTCCTGAAAGGTATTAGGACTTTGTTATGACAGATTGGAGAGAGCTTGCAGGCTGGGAATCGGAGCATAATCGTTTTGAAGAACAGTACTACAGCGCGTTCCTTGGATTTATGTAGGAAACAAAAACGGCTTAAAACACAGGAAGTAGGATGAGAAGGATAACATTTTTTGTTCTTAGATACAATCGACGGATTGTCATTTTATGCGTAGAACCTTTATATTCTTATAGGTGAAAGAAGTCTTCGCTTATTATGATAGGAAGTAACAACCCACTTCCCCACGTTTATATCTAAGGAATAAGATAGTGGGACAAAAGCCCGAAAAAAGAATTAGAGATACAGAAATCATCTATAGAAGAATGTCTATAGATAATAATTATTGCTTTCATTTAATAGAAAAGAAACAATGAGCAAGCAAGTTTTTCAGACAGACTCCCGTCAGCGCTGGAGTTATTTTAAGTGGACCTTACGCGTCGTTCTTACGATTCTCTCATTGTTAGGAATCGTTTTCTTGGCAATGTTTGCCTTGGAAGGAAGTCCTCAGATGCCTTTCCGTCACGATTATCGGAATGCAGTAACAGCGTCATCACCTTATACCAAGGATAACAAGACGGCAAAGCTTTATAAGTCGTTCCGCGACTTCTTCAAGGAGAAGAAGATGCACAATAACTATGCGAAGGCTACGATTAAGAAACAACGATTTATTGGAAAGGCAGATAGTCTGACACAGAAATACTTTCGTGAGTGGGACGATCCACGAATAGGTGTGCGTTCGGCATGGTATGTAAACTGGGATAAGCACGCTTATATCTCTCTGAAGAACAATATCAAGCATTTGAATATGGTTCTGCCAGAGTGGTTTTTTATCAATCCTAAGACCGACAAGGTGGAGTATCGGATTGATAAGCAAGCACTGCGGTTGATGCGTCGAACAGGTATTCCGGTTCTTCCTATGCTCACCAATAACTACAACTCCGACTTCCATTCAGAGGCGATAGGGCGTATCATGCGTGACGAGAAGAAGCGTATGGCACTCATCAACGAGATGGTTAGGACGTGTCGGCGCTATGGATTTGCAGGAATCAACCTCGACTTAGAGGAACTTAATATTCAAGATAACGACCTTCTTGTCGAATTGCTCAAAGACTTCTCACGTGTTTTCCATGCGAATGGGCTTTATGTAACACAAGCCGTAGCCCCTTTCAATGAGGATTATAATATGCAGGAACTGGCGAAGTATAATGACTATCTCTTCCTCATGGCTTATGATGAACATAACATTGAGAGTCAGCCGGGAGCGGTTAGTTCGCAGCGATGGGTAGAAAAGGCCACCGACTGGGCTGCAAAGAATGTTCCGAATGATAAGATTGTCCTCGGTATGGCTACCTATGGATATGATTGGGCAAACGGAGAAGGCGGTACGACCGTGTCATTCGACCAGACAATGGCTATTGCGCAAGATGCAGATGCAAAGGTAAAGTTCGATGATGACACCTATAACGTGAACTTCTCTTATCAGAATACCGACGATGGAAAGGTTCATCACGTGTTCTTCACCGATGCTGCCACCACGTTTAACATCATGCGTTTTGGTGCAGAATATCATCTTGCAGGCTATGGCTTATGGCGTTTGGGAACTGAAGACAAGCGTATCTGGCGTTTCTATGGCAAAGATATGTCATGGGAGAATGTGGCAAGGATGTCTGTTGCGAAGCTGATGCAACTCAACGGCACCGATGATGTCAACTTTGTTGGCTCAGGTGAAGTGCTCCAAGTGACAACAGAACCTCACCCTGGAGACATCTCGATAAGGATAGATAAGGACAATCGCCTTATCTCGGAAGAGTATTATCGCACCCTGCCTTCTACTTACACCATCCAACGATTAGGCAAATGTAAGGACAAGCAGCTTGTTATTACCTTCGATGACGGACCAGACAGCCGTTGGACTCCTACCGTACTTAGTACGCTGAAGAAGTATAATGTCCCTGCAGCGTTCTTCATGGTGGGACTGCAGATGGAGAAGAATCTGCCATTGGTAAAGCAAGTATATGAGGATGGGCATACCATTGGTAACCACACCTTCACCCACCATAACATGATTGAGAACTCCGACCGCCGCTCTTATGCAGAGTTGAAGTTGACAAGAATGTTGATAGAGAGTGTGACAGGACATAGTACTATCCTCTTCCGTGCGCCTTATAATGCTGATGCCGACCCAACGGAACATGAAGAGATATGGCCAATGATTGTGGCAAGTCGTAGGAATTACCTCTTTGTGGGAGAGGCTATCGACCCTAACGACTGGCAGCCTAACGTTACAGCCGACCAGATCTATCAGCGTGTCATTGATGGTGTACACCATGAAGACGGACATGTCATCTTGTTGCACGATGCGGGCGGTAGTTCTCGAAGGCCTACCCTTGATGCGCTCCCACGTATCATAGAGACCTTGCAGCATGAGGGATATCAGTTTATCTCCCTCGAACAATACTTAGGTATGAACAAGCAAACACTGATGCCAGAGATTAATAAAGGTAAGGAATACTATGCGATGCAGACCAACCTCTGGTTAGCAGAGATGATCTATCATGTCTCAGACTTCCTCACAGCTCTTTTCCTTGTCTTCCTTGCCTTGGGAATGATGCGCCTGATATTTATGTATGTACTGATGATAAGAGAGAAACGGGCGGAGAACCGACGTAATTATGCTCCTATTGATGCTGCCACAGCACCAACAGTTTCTATCATCGTACCGGGTTATAACGAGGAAGTAAACATCGTCCGTACCATCACTACGCTTAAGCAACAAGACTATCCTAACCTGCATATCTACTTCGTTGATGATGGTAGTAAGGACCATACACTCGAACGTGTACATGAGGCTTTCGACAATGATGATACGGTTACGGTGCTTGCTAAGAAGAATGGTGGAAAGGCTTCAGCCCTCAACTATGGTATTGCTGCCTGCCGTTCAGAGTATGTTGTTTGTATTGATGCCGACACCCAGTTGAAGAATGATGCGGTAAGTAGATTGATGAAACACTTCATCGCTGACACAGAGAAGCGTGTCGGTGCGGTGGCTGGTAACGTGAAGGTGGGTAATCAACGGAATATGCTTACCTACTGGCAGGCTATTGAATATACGAGTAGTCAGAACTTCGATCGTATGGCTTACTCTAATATCAATGCTGTCACCGTTGTGCCTGGAGCTATCGGCGCCTTCCGAAAGGAGGTTATAGAAGCCGTGGGAGGCTTTACAACCGATACCTTAGCAGAAGACTGCGACCTGACGATGAGTATCAACGAGCATGGATATATCATCGAGAACGAGAACTATGCTGTAGCAATGACCGAAGCTCCAGAGACGGTCCGTCAGTTTGTGAAGCAGCGTATCCGTTGGTGCTTTGGTGTGATGCAAGCCTTTTGGAAGCATCGTTCCTCTCTCTTCGCACCTTCTAAGAAAGGTTTTGGTCTATGGGCTATGCCTAATATGCTTATCTTCCAGTATATCATCCCTACCTTCTCACCATTAGCCGACGTACTAATGCTCATCGGACTCTTTACTGGTAATGCTCTACAGGTATTCCTTTATTATCTCATCTTCCTTATCATTGACGCCAGTGTGTCAATCATGGCTTATATCTTCGAGGGCGAGCGTATGTGGGTACTTCTGTGGGTTATCCCTCAACGTTTCTTCTATCGCTGGATAATGTATTATGTCCTCTTCAAGAGTTACCTCAAGGCGATAAAGGGTGAGCTGCAGACATGGGGCGTGCTGAAGAGGACAGGGCATGTGAAAGGCTAACCCACACAAAAGCCTCACCCCCAACCCCTCTCCGAAAGGAGAGGGGAGTAGATAGCGAGATACCCCTAATAAAGCCTCACCCCCCTACCCCTCTCCTGCAGAGAGGGGGAGTGCTGGATACAGTTCGCTGGGGGGAGGATGAAAAGTTTTCTTTAAGTAGTTTGCTAAAAGGTTTTCCTATACAAAGGTGTTATGAGCCTTTCTTTAAGTAGTTTGTTATAAGGCTTACCCAAACTAAGGTGTTAAGTGGCTTTCTTTAACTAATTTGCTAAGCGCCGACGTTCCCGAATCAATCTGTTTGACTTGAAAAGATAGTCTTCTCAACCCGATAGGGGTATCTCGGTGTTTACGCCCCTCCCTCTGGGGGAGGGGAAGGGGGAGGGGCTGGTTGTTGTTGCTGGCTGGCTGTTGGTCAGTTGCTTTTTCCTATTCTTTTCCTTATCTCCAACCTCATCGGGTCCTGTATATTTGCCTTACTGATCAGTTGCAAGTAGCGTTCGCGGAGCGGACCGACCCTTACATTCTTGCGGGCACGTACAGAGGAGATGACGGATGAAGGGTTACAGGGTTCGCGCACATGAAGCACCCTACAGATATGATGTACGATGGTTTGGAAGTCCATTGGCCTACCGCATTTATCCATCAGTCGTCCTGTCTCCCAAACCATGTGAGCCAAGTCGATGAGGTCACACTTCAATCCAGTCCAATACAATCCTTCCTCCTCGCTTCTATTGATTAGGTCACAGAAGTTATCAACAATCCTTGTCGTCAGTCGGTCTTCCTCCTCTTGAGTCCAGAGGTGGGCAGCCTTCATTACTATATTAACTTTCTTCATCATTGTTCTTAGTGTTTTTTTGTTATAGAATAATGGTTTTAATCATCTACCACCTTCTTTATTCGTGACGCAGTGTAGGTCAGTAGGAGAAGTCGTCGGGTGGCATTCGCATCGTCCCCCTATGGAAACAGCCTACTGGGGAGAAGACTGTTTCGTGAGGTTGCTGCAAAGGTAAAACCCTAAAGTGCAGTATATGTTCAATACCAAAAATTTTTTCATTAAATAAAACTAACGAAATGACCACTAATCTGATTCGGAGGAATAAGACAGGTGAGCCGCCTTAAAAGTTAAGGGTTCATCTATAAAAACTACTAATCCTTATACTTTGAACTTTGAACTTTGAACTTTGAACATTGAACATTGAACTTTGAACATTGAACTTTATGATATGTACCTTTTTACCTTTGAACATTGAGGTTTGAACATTGAACTTTATGATATGTACTTTTTACCTTTGAACATTGAGGTTTGAACATTGAACTTTATGATATGTACCTTTTTACCTTTGAACATTGAGGTTTGAACATTGAACTTTATGATATGCACTTTTTACCTTTGAACATTGAGGTTTGAACATTGAACTTTATGATATGTACTTTTTACCTTTGAACATTGAGGTTTGAACTTTGAACTTTATGATATGTACCTTTCACCTTTGAACATTGAGGTTTGAACTACGAATTACGCTAATGATTATTGTAATGTAATTCGGGTCATTCGTAGTCTTGTCGCTTTTGTTTTCGTGCAAAAATATGTCATTGAAGTATATGTCTCTATGTCATTCTGTCTTTTTATCTCATTCTGTCTGTCAAAGATTTTCACAATCAGCAAGTAAGTCGGGCATAAATAGCGTGCGAATTAACGACTTTTTGGCTTGCAAAAGGTGCCCTTTAAGGCGCTTACTAACGCCCTTTTGAAGTCCTATTAAGCACCTTTTACTTTACTACTTTATAACTGTTTGATTTCCTTGTGGTTACAAACCTGCTTTTACTATGTTTTTTGCCGTTATTTATTGATGTTTTCTTTGGGATAATGTAATGTTTTTTTTAACCCTTATCTGCAGATTTTCGATGTCTTAAAATGAAAAGGATGGGGCTTCAGGATGTTGGAGTGATAAGGTTTGCCACTTGTGTTTAGAGTTTGATGTAATGTCACACGGAGGCACGGAGAGGACGGAGGATTATTAAAACAAAGCAATGGAAGTAACGGAGGCACCGTCGGTGCGTAGAGTGACGGAGCTTGTTAGCAAACTTTGTTAGAGTTATTATGCACAGAGCATTTAACTTAAAACTTATTAGGAATCTGTACGCTGCATCTCCGTTGCTCTTTGTGCTGTCGGCACCTCTGTAATATTGGCTTTACCTCCGTCCTCTCCGTGACTCTGTGTGCCTTATATATAAGAGTTTTATTTTATCAATCCATTTTAGGGAAAACCTTATTTCTTTGTTCTTAATAGACGAAAGCGTTTGTAAAAAGTAATCCTTTTGTGTTTATTATTGTTAAATAATTGATATATGATAAGTGTTGTTTGCATGTTATATGTTATCTTTATATTAAGAAACCTACAAAAGAACGGATGGGAACGTGAGAAATCATGGATAACTTTTGGACACACCTAATTATATATATAAGGCTGCCCCACATCTGTTTTTGTGCAGACCTAAGTCAGAACAAGATTATTATCAAATATAAAATAACTAATGAGAAAAGGAAAGATTCTACCAGTAAGTGTTTTCCTATCTTGCTGCTCTTTGACCGCTTTTGCCAGCAGTCATGTCACTTCGGCTGACAACTTTGGCAAGAACGTAGTCGTTGCTGCAACTAAGGCAAATACCGCAAAGGTATTGGGAACACAGCAATCAAGTGGTGACGTAAAAGTTACCGGAACTATCGTAGACAATGCTGGCGACCCAGTTATCGGTGCTACTATCCGCGTGAAGGATTCGCAGCATGGTACGACCACCGACCTCGATGGTAAGTTTGAGATTATGACACATAAGGGTGCTACGCTTATTGTCAGCTATATCGGTATGAACACTGAGGAGGTGAAGGTTAGCGGTGATGCCCCATTGAACATCACTTTGAAGGCTGAGGCTCATCAGATTGAGGAAGTTGTGGTAACCGCTTTGGGTATCAAGCGTTCTGAGAAGGCGTTGAGCTATAACGTTCAGAAGGTAGGCGGTGAGAACCTTACAACGGTTAAGAACCCTAACTTCATGAATTCACTCTCTGGTAAGGTAGCCGGTGTGAACATCAATGCTTCTTCTGCTGGTATGGGTGGTGCAGCCCGCGTTGTGATGCGTGGTCCTAAATCTATTACCCGTAGCAATCAGGCTTTGTATGTAATCGACGGTGTGCCAATCAACAACACCAGTCAGGGTGAGATTTCAGGTGGTGCGTTCAGTTCACAGCCAGGTTCAGAAGGTATTGCCGATATCAACCCAGAGGATATCGAGTCAATCAGCGTCCTCAGTGGTCCTGCTGCTGCTGCCCTCTACGGTTCAGCTGCTGCGCAGGGTGTCATCATGATCACCACGAAGAAGGGTAAGGAGGGTAAGGTAAGTGTGACAGTAAGTAACAGTACACAGTTTGCTAACCCATTCATCATGCCAGAATTCCAGAACTCTTATGTAAACCGTGCAGGCGAAGTGAAGTCATGGGGCGCAAAGACTCCATCAGTCTATGGTAACTATGAACCAAAGGACTTCTTCAATACAGGTACGAACGTTCAGAACAACGTAGCTCTGACTGCAGGTACTGACAAGAACCAGACCTATATCTCAGTAGGTACAACGAATGCAAAGGGTATCATTCCTAATAACAGCTACGACCGTTATAACTTTGCATTCCGCAATACAACAACGTTCTTGCACGACAAGATGACCTTCGACTTCAACTTCAATTACATCAAGGAGCATGATAAGAACTTGACAGCTCAGGGTCAGTACTTCAACCCATTGACCGCTGTTTATCTCTTCCCACGTGGTGAGAGCTTCGACGCTGTTCGTACATACGAGCTTTACGATGTGACCAGAGGTATCAATGTTCAGAACTGGAACTTCGGTGATGCGTTGAGTATGCAGAACCCATACTGGGTAGCCAATCGTATGGTTCGTTCAAACAACCGCAGCCGTTACATGATCAGTGCAAGTCTTAAGTATAAGATCTTCGACTGGATGGACGTTGTGGGTCGTTTGCGTTGGGACGATGCAGGTACAAAGCAGGAAGACAAGCGTTACGCTTCAACAACCAACCTCTTTGCTCACTCAAAGTATGGTTTCTATGGTTATGACAAGGTGAATGACCGTTCACTCTATGGCGACTTGATGTTCAATATCAACAAGACATTGAATGACTTCTCAGTATCAGCCAACCTCGGTGGTTCGTTCACACGTAACAAGTATAACGTAACAGGTTTCCAAGGCGGTTTGAAGGCACCATCTAACTTGTTTACTCCAAACGCAATCGATTACGGTTCAGCAACCGCTGACAACCGTCCAATCTTCACAGACCATGCACATAAGATTAACTCACTCTTCGCTAACGTAGAGTTGGGCTGGCGCAGTATGCTGTTTATGACCGTAACAGGTCGTAACGATTGGGACTCAGCTTTGGACGGTACTGACAATGTATCTTTCTTCTATCCATCAGTGGGTATGTCAGCAGTTATCTCTCAGATGGCTACACTTCCATCATGGATTAGCTACATGAAGGTGCGTGGTTCATGGGCATCAGTAGGTTCGGCTATCTCTCCAAACATCACCTCACCATGGCGTTATCAGTATAACCCTGCGTCAGGTACTTATAGCACCGTAACTTATAAGTTCCCATCAAACTTCCGTCCAGAGCGTACGAACTCTTGGGAGGCAGGTTTGACATCTCGTTTCTTCAATAATGCACTTACTTTGGATGTTACAGTCTATCAGTCTAACACCCGTAACCAGACCTTCCTTCGTCCTATCACAGGTAGCCAGGGATTCTCTTCTGAGTATGTACAGACTGGTAACGTAAGAAACCGTGGTATTGAGCTTTCATTGGGTTACAACCACAGTTGGGGCGATTTCGCATGGAGCAGCAGCTTCACTTACAGTGCTAACCGCAACAAGATTGTTGAGTTGCTCAACGATCCTAACGAGGTTATCAACCAAGGTGGTTTGAATGGTGCTAACATCATCCTTAAGAAGGGTGGTACGATGGGCGACCTCTATATGACCAGCGACTTCAAGCGTGATGCAGAAGGCAATATTGCTATCAAGGATGGTAACGTATCACAGGTGAACCTTACCAACCCATCTTATCGTGGTTCAGTACTTCCAAAGGGTAACATCGGTTTCTCTAATGACTTCTCTTGGAAGGGTCTTAACTTCGGTTTCGTTGTTACAGCACGTTTCGGTGGTATCGTAATGTCACAGACACAGGCGTTGATGGATGCTTACGGTGTATCAAAGGCATCTGCTGATGCACGCGACAAGGGCGGTATCGCAGTAAACAATGGTTTGGTATCAGCTGAGAAATACTACGCAGTAGTAGGTGGTGAGAACCCAATTTGGTCAGAGTATATCTACAGTGCAACCAACGCACGTATCCAGGAGGCACACCTCGCTTACACCTTCCCACGTCGAATGTTGGGCGGTATGGAGCTGACACTCGGTTTGACAGCTAACAACCTCCTCATGCTTTACAACAAGGCACCATTCGATCCAGAGGCAACAGCATCAACAGGTACCTACTATCAGGGCTTCGACTACCTCATGCAGCCAAGCCTTCGCACACTTGGTTTCAACGTGAAGCTGAAATTCTAAACATTTAACCACTCATTTAATCGAAATATAAATGAAAAAGATTAATATATATAAAGCCATCACTGCCTGCACATTCGCAAGTGCGGTGTTAATCTCAATGCCATCTTGTACAGATGGTTTTCAGGAGGCAAACCGTCCAGGTACAGGTGCTTCTCTCGAAGACCTGTCACGCGACAACTATCAAACCTCTTCTTTCCTCGTACAGATGGAGAACGAGGCTTTCCCTGAGCAGGAGAATGCTTACCAGATGAACGAAGACCTTATCGGTAACTACTTGGGTCGTTACATGACCTATGCTAACAATGGTTTCGCTGAGAAGAACTTTGCTCGTCTCAATGCTCCTAATGGTTGGGTACGCTATCCGTTTAAGGATTCTATGACAAAGACGGTGTCTGCTTTCAAGGCGATTGACAACGTGACAAAGGGCGAAGGACCAGTTTATGCTTGGGCTTTGATTCTCCGTGCACAGTCGTTCATGCGTCTTACAGATATGTACGGACCACTTCCTATCGGTGCTGATGCTACTGACGGTAATGCTTACTCTTCTCAAGAGGATGTTTACAAGAGCATTATCGCTGACCTCAACAAGGCAACAGACGTTATCAAACCATTGGTTGCTTCTAACCCTAATGTTACTATTGCAGAAGAGTTAGACAAGGTTTATCAGGGTAAGATGGCTAAATGGTTGAAGTATGCGAACTCTTTGAAGCTTCGTATTGCTATCCGCATCCGTTATGTTGAGCCAACATTGGCTAAGCAGTTGGGCGAGCAGGCTGTACAGGACGGTGTGATTACAAGCAATGACGACAACTGCGCTATTGCTTATACACCAAACGGACAGTATAAGACATCTGTAGAGTGGGGTGATAGCCGTGCTTGTGCCGACCTTGAGAGCTTCCTCACAGGTTATAACGACCCACGTTTGACGAAGTTCTTCAGCCCAGTAGAGGGCGGTATTCGTTCAGTAATCGGCTGTCGTGCTGCTGCAAAGATTGGTAATAAGACCACAGCAGGTAAGGCTTACTCTGCTGCTAACATTAAGCAGGATAGCAAGGGCGTATGGCTCACGGCTTCTGAGATGGCTTTCTGTCGTGCAGAAGGTGCGTTGGCAGGATGGAGTAACATGGGCGGTACCGCTAAGAGCCTCTATGAAGAAGGTGTGAAACTCTCCTTCGAGCAGTGGGGTGCAGGTTCTGCAACAGCCTACTTGGCTGATAACACATCAACCGAGAAGAATTATGTTGACCCAATCAGCGAGTACGGTGGTGATGTTAGTGCTGTCAGCAATATCACTATCAAGTGGGACGACTCAGCTACTGATGAGCAGAAGATGGAGCGTCTGATTACTCAGAAGTGGATTGCAATGTTCCCTAACGGTCAGGAAGGCTGGAGCGAAATCCGTCGTACAGGCTATCCAAAGGTGTTCCCTCTGGCACAGTCAACAGACTATAGCATCCAGGTTGCTAACCGTATCCCATTTGATATTGATGAGGCTACCAATAACAAGGCAAACTATATTAAGGCTGTACAGCTGTTAAAGGGTAATGACGACTATGCAACCAAGATGTGGTGGCAGCGTTAAACGATATCTATCATACAATAAACATTCGATAAAAAATGAAGAATTTAATAAAGATATTCTTGCTTTCAGCCTGCGCTGCAACGGCTTTCACTGCCTGCAGCGACTGGACTGAGACAGAGGCAAAGGACGGAGCTGACCTTACTCACACAAATAAGTCAGAGGCTTATTATGCTCAACTTCGCGACTATAAGAAGACTGACCACTCTGTAGCTTTCGGTTGGTTCGGTAACTGGACGGGTACTGGTGTTACACATGAGAACTCTTTGGCAGGTCTTCCTGACAGTACTGACTTCGTTTCTCTTTGGGGAAACTGGAAGAATCCAACAGAGGCTATGCTGAAGGATCTCCGCTTTGTTCAGAAGACAAAGGGTACAAAGGTGCTTATCAGTTGCCTTGTATTTGACATTGGTGACCAGATTACTCCAACTCAAACAGACAAGTCCATCACTTGGAAAGAGTGGCGTCATAAGTTCTGGGGATGGGGCAGCGATGAGGCTTCACAGATTGCAGCGACTGAGAAGTATGCAAATGCTATCTGCGACACTATCGCTAAGTATGGTTATGATGGTTTCGACCTCGATGCTGAGCCTTCATATGCTCAGCCTTTCCAGACCGATAAGGAGCTTTGGCAAAACGCTAAGGTGATGGAGGCTTTCGTAAAGACAATGGGCAAGCGCATCGGTCCTAAGTCTGGAACTGATAAGATGTTCGTTATCGATGGTGAGCCTGACGCTATGGCTGCTCAGTATGGCGAATACTTCAATTACTTCATTCTTCAGGCATATAGCTCTTCTGGTAACAGTGACCTAAACGGTCGATTTGCTACTCAGGCAGACCATTTCAAGCAGTATCTTACAGCTGAACAGGTAGCAAAGAAGCTTATCGTCTGCGAGAACTTTGAGAACTATGCTGGTAAGGGTGGTGTAAGCTTCCGTTTAGACAATGGTCAGACCCTCCCTTCTCTCTTAGGTATGGCTTACTGGAACCCTGTTTACAATGGCGTAACCTTTCGTAAGGGTGGTGTAGGAACCTATCACATGGAGTACGAGTATACAGTATCTGGACAGACAGGTAACTATCCTTTCTTGCGCAAGGCTATCCAGATTATGAATCCATCAATCCAATAATCAAGACATTCAAATTATGAAATACAATATTTCTAAGCTTTTCATCGGAGCTGTAGCTATGGCTTCTCTGACAATGCTGGCTTCTTGTGAGAATGCTGAATATTCGCCTCTTTCTAATCAGGCGTATATCGCACAGACCAATACTAATGGTAACTCAAGTCAGAATATTACTATCGGTACGTCGGCTGTCACTTCTTCTGTGAACGTGCGTCTCTCTGACCTCGCTACACAGGACTATACCTTCGAGGTGGTAAGTGACACAACGGCACTTGCTGAATACAATCAGCGTAACGAGACTTCTTACAAGCCACTGCCTGCAAGTCTTTACTCACTCTCTTCTAACGAGGTGAAGATTGAGAAGGGTAAGTCGGTTTCTTCTGATGTGACACTGACGATTAACCCATTGACACAGGCACTGAAGGACAGCGGTCAGAAGTATGCTGTTGCCCTCCGTCTGAAGAGTAAAGATGGCAAGTATGACGTCCTGAACTCTGGTAGTTCAATGGTTTACATCCTCGATCAGGTTGTTTATCAGGCTGTGCCAATCATTAACGCTACACATAACATTCACTTCGCAATGCGTCAGACCTATGATCTTTCACAGTGGACTGTCGAGATGAACGTGAACATGAGCAAGCTCGGTAAGGGACTTGGCGAACTTAACAACCAGACACTCTTCGGTGCATGGGGTAACGATGGTGGTGAGATTTATACTCGCTTCGGTGATGCTCCTATCGAGGGTAACCGTCTGCAGATTAAGACACAGGGTACACAGATGAACAGTAAGCAGCTCTTTAACGCTAACCAGTGGTACCACCTCGCATTCGTTTGCACAGGTACAAAGCTCTACCTCTATGTTAACGGTGCGCTTGATAACTCTATGGACCTCCCTGGTAAGAATACTAACCTCAGCAACCGAATCAACTTCGGTAACACTGATTATCTGAAGGCAGACGTGAAGGTAAGCGAACTTCGCTTCTGGACCGTGGCTCGTACACAGGCTCAGATTGCTAACAATATGTATGCTTGCGATGCTAAGAGCACCGGCTTGGAGGCATACTGGAAGTGTAACGAGGGTCAGGGTGATACCTTCCATGATGCAACAGGTCACGGCAACACCGGTAAGTGTGTAGCTGTTCCAACCTGGGAGCAGAACGTAAGAATCGATGGTAAATAAGTCAAAAGGAAACTCAAATATGAAAATAAACGTATTCAAGTCAGTGCTGGCAGCCTCTTTGGTTGCTGCCACACTGGCATCTTGTCAGAGCGAGCCAGAAGTTGGTAGCACGCTCTACCCAACAGCAGAAGAGAACTACTCTGCAAAGGCTTACCTCTATACTGGTACCAGTGACGGCAACAAGTTATTGCTCGCTGGTGAGAAGTCTGCATCAGCTGTTACCTTGGCGAATGATAGCGCAAAGTTCTATGTTCGTCTCTCTTCTCCAGCAGAAAAAGATGTAACAGTAACATTGGCTGCTACATCTGATGGTGTTGAGGCAAATAGTAGCGAAGAGGTGATGAGCACTGACGCTATCAGCCTTAGCAAGACATCTGTAACCTTCGCTAAGGGTCAGCAGGTATCTGAACCAATCGTCGTTAAGTTGGTCAATGGCGATGCCCTCAAGAACTTGACTATGTTGAAGAACGGCGTTACATCTGTTGTTATCAAGAGTGTTGACGGTGCTGAAACAGCAAAGACAAACACGAAGGTATTGGTTACAACTAACTTCACCTTCAATAACATCAATGCATCTGGTACGCTCAATGCAGACAAGCAGATTGCCTTGAACGAATATCAGATGTCAACTACACTCAGCAGTTCTAATGCAGCAAAGTTGAATGATGGCGATAACAACACCTATGTGTATTCATATACCTATTATGAACCAGAGTTTACAATGGCATTCAATAGCACAAAGGAACTGATTGGTGTTGGTATCCTTTGCAACTACACAAGCTACGGATATGGTGTAAAGAAGGTGGCTGTAGCTACCAGCTTAGACGGTAAGACATGGACAAACATGGGTACTGCCACTGCAGCCTCAACCTATGATGATGATACTCCATTCCCAATTGTATTTAATACTCCAGTAACATGTAAGTTTGTTAAGCTGACAATCCTCCAGAGCTTTGACGAAAGCGAGAACCCACGTTTCTTGATTGGTGAGATTGGTGCTTACGAGTATCTTGATTGGAGCTTATGAGTAAGCGTTAACTTCTATCCGCTCATAGTAGCGCATACAGATTTAGCCTCCGAAGTATTCATTACTTCGGGGGCTTTTTTGTGGTTCTTCCGAAATATGGAGTGATAAATTAAGCCTACTACATATAAAAGGCACACAGAGAGGGGGAGAACACGGAGGTGAAAGCAGACAACCTCACGGAGGTGCCGAAGGCACAAAGAGCGACAGAGGCGTAGTGTACGTGTTGCTGATAGCTTTGGTAAAAAACGTTTTAAGAAATCTTGCAAACCAATGCTTTGGAATGAAGTAGACAAAAACATTAATAAAACTCGCAAATATCCTCTGTTCCTCCATGCACCATTGGTGCCTCTGTGCCTAACGATTTCTACTATATAAAACCTCTGTGCTCTCCATTTCTCTGTGTGACCTATCTTCAAAGTTCTAATCTCAAACGGTGTCACTCCAAATTGCTGAAGAACTTTTTTATGTAAAATACACCTATCAAAGGGACTGATTTTTCTTTACAAATAACGCAATGAAAACAACAAAAACGGAATAGGGGTATGCACTTTTAAGAGCTGCTATAAGTGTTTTATTGTCAAACAGTTGTAAAATTCCATTCTGAAAGGTGCTTAGTAGGCTTTCAAAAGGGTGTTAGTTAGGACCTTAAAGGGCATCTTTTGCAAGCCAAGTGGGCGTTAATTCGAACGTAATTTGTGCCCTTTACAAAAATTGATTGTGAAAAAATTAGACAAAAAGGTGAGCCTTCCATAAGGCGGGAAGTAATCACCGAGCCCCCTGTAAAAACATTTGTTTATTGTGTACATTTTGTTTTAGTGTGTCTGTTCTTTAACTTGCAATTCGTGTCATTTGTAGTTCTTTCAATCTAAATGTGTTTATTCTGTTTAAAACTTGATTATTCTGTCTTCTTAGATTGATCAAATGAATATTCTGTCTTTCAATTGTTAATCTAATGTTATACGTCATCAAATAAAGTATATCTTAAAGTTGCTACTACTTAACGAATAAGAAAAGTATTATTGTGGAACAATAATGTCTATTTTTCTTGGAGTTGTATTATGAAATGCTTAATTTTGTAGTTAATACTTTTGGCAGAATGTTCTATAAATGGAAATGATAATTCTAATTTAATTCTTTTTAGAGTAAAAATGATTCTTCGGATATAACTACTTAAATGGATTGCATAGAGTGCATAATGTTATATTGGTGCTCAAATAAGTACAACCACTTTTGATAGTTTTATCAAGTTTACTGGAGTATAGTAAGTGGAAAATCATGATTTATAAAGCCTACATTAAGTAAGAATGCTATGGGTAAGTTCAATGAGAATATAAATAAAGGTTATGGTAATAAAAGAAGAAGTTCTTGAACTCTTGCAAAGCACAGAGACTTATAGAATAGAACGTACGAGTTCAACAGGTGATATGGATAAGTTTCAGGAGGCTATTTGTGCTTTTTCAAACGATTTGCCAAATTCCCGAAAGAAAGGTTATCTTATTTTGGGTGCTTATGACAATGGGACTTTATCTGGACTAAGAGTTGATGATGCCTTGATGAAACGAATAGCGGGGATTCGCTCTGATGGCAATATCTTACCATTACCGATTATGTCAGTAGAAAGGGTCGAGCTTGAAGGTGGTGATTTACTCGTCGTAGAGGTCTCACCAGCTTTGGTTCCACCAGTTCGATATCGTGGTCGTACCTTTATTCGTATAGGACCTCGTCGGGACATTGCAACAGAGTCAGAAGAAAGAGTCCTTTTGGAGAAGAGAACATCTTATATGGCTACTTTTGATGCCACTCCTTGTTTTGGATCATCATTAAAGGATATTGACACTCAGTTTATAAAATATGAATATCTTCCACAGGTAATAGATGCTGATATTCTTAAGACGGATAAACGCTCTTTGCAAGAGCAATTGGCAGCAATCCATCTTTATGACATAGTTCATGACTGTCCTACGAATGCAGCCATTGTGCTTTTTGGGATAAATGCCTCTTTCTTTCTTCATGGCTGTTATGTTCAGTATGTGCATTTCGCAGGAGAAGATACAGGAAGCGAAATTCTTAACGAAAGGCAGATGCGGGGAAGTCTATGTTCGATACTACCTAAGTTGGAGAGTTTTGTAAAAGATGCTATTGTCACTTCACGTCCAATGCCTGTGAGTATGCTACGAGAACAGATTGTGTTTAACTACCCAGAACTCGCACTTAGAGAGCTACTGATGAATGCTTGTATGCATCGTGATTATCAATCAAATATGCCTATAAGAATTTATCAATTTAGCAATCGTATAGAGATTCTCAATGCTGGAGGCTTATATGGGGAGGCTCGTCCAGAAAACTTCCCTACGGTAAATGATTATCGTAATCCTATTATTGCAGAGGCTATGCGTGGTATGAAGTATGTTAATATGTTTAACCGTGGTATTCAGCGTGTTAAAAATATGCTAAGGGAGAATGGAAATCCAGACCCCATCTTCAATGTCGGTAAAGTAACTGCTTTCGAGGTGACAATACAGCCATCTTTGTCACTTAACTTAGTCACTGATGGAGAAAAAGTGACTAAGTCTGTGACTAAGTCGGCAGAGGTAATGAATGAGGTTATTGCCTTATGCCAACAGCCTAAAAGTCTTACTGAAATTATAACCCATTTGGGACTAAAACATCGTAACAATGCTAAAAGTCGCTATATTGACCCATTGATAAAAGGTGGATTTCTTGAGATGACAATACCTGATAAACCCAATAGTAGGAATCAGAAGTATATAAGTGTATTATCTTAGTCACTTAACTTAGTCACTGATGGAAAAAATGACTAAGTCAGCTGAGATCTTAGAAAGCCCACTTAGCTTAATCTGCCCCCCTTAGTGAGAGTCAAAATGTAAATACTGTTTTGATAATCTTACAGTTTGAAACTATCCAACTATAAAGGACCATTTTCATACTCATTTTTGAGTAAAGAAATGGTCTTTTACTTGCTTTTAGAGGGAAGCCTGATTATAGTTTTAAGATTGTCAAGTTATTAGTTCGTAATTTGACATACATTGCGTGATTGCGGAGATACCTCTAATAAAACTGTTGCTCATATTACGTTCTGTCTTAATGCGTTTATTCTGTATTTGTGCAATTTGTACCATTCATAGTCTTTGTTTATTGTAACTATTCAGCAATAAAACGTATAAAGTATTGTTGATTATCAATAAGTTACATAAACAGATACATACAAATTCTGGTAAAGAATGTCATCTCGAGTCTTTTTGCTACAATATTACGTTTATAAGTTCTTGATATTCAACGTTCATTATCGCTGAATAGTTACGATTCTATCTTTTGAATGTTTATAAATGTTAAATATTAAGGTTAACATAAGTATTATTAGCATTTGAGTTGTTTGAAGTATAGGTGTCATTAGACCAATCTTAGAGAAGGAATACGGAGAAAGGTGTAAATGACTGTTTGTTAATGAGTTGTGGGAAGAGGGATGTGAAGCCTTCGACCACGGCAAGACAGTTATAGCCTAAGAACCTAAGTAAAGCGAACAAGAAGTCCCAAATAACCTATGCCTTACTATATAATAAGGTGTAACAAGATGGAATATTGACATTGCCTAAAATCACTTGAAACAAAATTAGGAAAATAAATAAATAAAAGTTTAAAACCTAAACCTGATGAGAATCTTTAAAGAATCAAAGCAGAAGCATCTGTACTTCTCGGCTGCCTTTGCTCTATCATTAGCATTGGCACCAACAGGTGTCTACGCGGGTACAAACACCAGCACTGCAGTACAGGCAGTACAGCAGAATGGTAATCACAAAGTGACCGGTCGTGTCGTTGACTCAACCGGTGAACCGCTCATTGGTGCTACCGTCCTCGTTGAGGGTACCACTAATGGCACAGTAACGGATATTGATGGTAACTATACCCTTAATACCACTGCAAACGCGAAGCTTGTCTTCTCTTACATCGGTTATGCTGCACAGACCATCCCTGTTGGTGGTAAGGGTACGATCGACGTGACATTGAAGGAAGAGGCAAACACCATGAACGAGGTTGTTGTTACCGCCATGGGTATTATGCGTAAGGAAAAGTCTCTCACCTATGCAACGCAGCAGGTGAAGGCAGAGGACCTCATGAAGGTGCAGGATCCTAACGCTGCTAACTCACTCGAAGGTAAGGTAGCTGGTATCACTATTACGCCAAGTGCTGGTGGTGCTGGTGGTGCTTCAAAGATTGTTCTTCGTGGTAACCGTTCTATCCTCGGTAACAGTTCTCCACTCATCGTTGTTGACGGTGTACCAATGAGTAATGGTATTCGTGGTCAGCAGGGTATGGGCGCAGAGGGCTTCGGTTCAACCGGAACTTCTGAGGGTTCTGACCCATTGTCATTGATCAACCCAGACGATATCGAGTCAATCAATGTCCTCAAGGGTGCTAACGCTGCTGCGCTTTACGGTTCACGTGCTGCCAATGGTGTTGTGATGATTACCACCAAGCGTGGTCGTGAGGGTAAGGTTGATATCAACGTAACCTCAAACATCACTTTCGATTCTCCATTGTTGACACCAAAGATTCAGAAGACTTATGGTGCAGCTTATGACCAAGCAACAGGGGCGTTGTCATTGAACAACTGGGGCGGTAAGCTCGCAGACCGTGCAGATAACGACCTCGTAGTACGCACTCCATTAGACGAGCGTTGGGTAGGTTATCCAGAGGAGCAGATTGGTACAGACGCAAGTGGCAATCCAATCATGGCACGTCGTCATAATGTTTATCTCCGCAATCGTGCAGGTAACGATGTAGACAACTTCTTCCGTACGGGTGTCACAACGAATAACTCAATCTCACTTTCTGGTGGTACAGAGATAGCACGTACCTACGTGTCAGTGGCAAACAGCCATGCAACAGGTATGATGCGTAACAACTCATACAACCGTAACTCTATCAGCTTCCGTCAGACTTATAACTTCTTCAAGCGTTTGCACATTGATGCATCATTGAACTATACTGAGTCAAAGACAAAGAATCGTCCTGGTGGTGGTACGGTAGGTAACCCTCTCTACCATCTCTACACCGCACCTCAGAACATTGATATGGATTACTATCGTGACCATTACATGAATGCTGAAGGTAAGTGGTTGTCAAACCCAGCTTCATATTATAAGTTGAATGGTAAGAACTTCACTTGGGCTGCAGGACAGCGTACAACCTTAACAGGTCCACAGCAGGAATGGGCATACCTCTCTCATCCTAACAACAACCCATATTGGTTGATCAATTCGGGTAATAGTCAGCAGAAGGAGAGCCGCCTCTTCGGTACCTTGCAAGCAAATGTTGACATCTATGATGGTTTGACTTTCCAAGCACGTGTCAACTACAGCCAGATTCGTTTCAAGAATCATGCAACTCGCTTTGCTACCACCTTCCTCCCAGCATCTATGGAAGACTACGGTCGTCTTTGGGATTCAGACGAGAAGACAACAGAGTTCTATACTGACTACCTCTTGTCATATAACAAGACCTTCGGTGACTACTCAGTATCAGCAACAGCAGGTTATGTAGGTCATACTATCAAGGGTGAGTCAAAGGGTACAGATGCCGTTGCAACTTACTACGACCGTCTTATGCGTAAGCTCCCAACAATGGTTAACTACTTCGAGACCAGCGCAGGTGGCTATGGCGTAACAAGCACTTCAAAGAGTTCAAACTGGGACCGCTCATACCTCTTCACAGCACAGTTAGGTTGGAAAGAAACTGTTTACTTCGATGCTTCTTATCGTCGCGACTGGTATCGTCCATTCCGTTACTTCAAGCAGTTGGGTAAGATAGATACCGATAACTACGGTTACTTCGGTGTTGGTGCCAACGCTATCGTAAGTCAGTTGGTGAAGTTGCCAGACTGGTTTAACTTCTTGAAATATCGTGTTTCTTACTCATCAGTAGGTAACTCTATCCCTAATAAGGCATACGGTGCGATGAGCCGTAACCTCCAGACAGGTGCATTGTCAGGTAACAAGTTGCTCGACTTCTCACCAGTACCAGAGGAGACAGGTTCATTCGAGACAGGTATCGAGTCATTGTTCTTGAACAACCGTTTGAGCTTCGACTTCACCTTCTATAACACTATCGTTCGTCACCTCTACATGGAGCTTGGCTCATTGGGTGGTAACACCGAGTTGCTGAACTCTGCAAAGGTACGTAACACTGGTTTTGAAACAACTGTTGGCTATGACTTCAAGTTCGGTAAGGACCTCCGTTGGCGTACATCTTATAACCTCTCATACAACGACAATGAGATTCTTGAGACAGGTTATGATAAGGACGGAACATCACGTAAGTATCAGCAGACTGTAGGTGAGGCAAAGGTAATCTACCAGAAGGGTGGTGCTATTGGTGACATCTATGCAGGCGACTTCATGCGCGATGCAAATGGTCATATCGTATTGACAGCTAAGGGTGAGCCAACATTCGACAAGACAGGTTCAAACGACCGCTTCCTCGGTAACATGAACTCTAAGTGGCAGATGGGTTGGACCAATACCTTTAACTATAAGGAGTTCCAGCTTTCATTCCTCATCAACGGTCGTATCGGTGGTAAGGTACTCTCATTGACAGAGTCATATCTTGACTATATCGGTGCTTCAGAGCGTACAGAGGCAGCTCGTCTCAGCGCAGAGCGTAACAACATCGTTGCAACCAACTATGGTAACGTACCAGGTATGGAACTCAATGATGGTAGCGGTCGCATCGTTCCTATCCAGTCATATTATCAGGCATTGGGCGCATCAAGCAACCCATCAACCTATCTCTACAACGGAACAAACTTCCGTCTTCGTGAGCTTTCATTGGGTTACACCTTCCGTGACCTCTTTGGTATGAATCGTAACTTGACCCTCTCATTCATCGCTCGTAACCTGTTCTTCATCTATAAGGATGCACCAACAGACCCAGACGTATCTCTGTCTACACAGAATGGTCTCGGCGCATTTGAGAGCTTCAATATGCCATCTTCACGTTCATTCGGTTTCTCATTGAAGGCTAACTTCTAAGAGAAAAGGAGTGAGAAAGGAGTGAAGAGCGTGAAAGGGAGTGAGAAACAAATATAATGTTTGACGTCTTGCTCCCCACGTAACAAAACCGTTACTACACATCTTTAGCTCCGAATAAGCTTAAACAATACAATAATATTCAAAAGATAAACAACAATGAAAAGTAAACATATAATCGTACTCATGGCGATGGCATTGCCAACACTGGGTCTACAGTCATGCCTTGACTATGACAACCCTGGTGATGAGTTCAACTCAACAACCAAGAATGTTGAGAAGGTGACAAGCCGTGGTGACGTGGATAAGATTCCTTTCCGTCAGGCTACAGACGCTGCAGCAGCAGATGAGGCACTCAATGCAATGCAAGACTTGCTCGATGCTGGTGTTGGTGGACAGTTCTCTATGCGTGGTGGTAAGAATGGTGAGAACCCTGGTCCACACGCTTATCAGTATCAGTATTCTCTCGGTGTTGACAACTATGCTGAGTACACGGTTGTTCCTCATACCTTCTTCCAGTATTCAAAGATTCGTTTGGCATCGTCATATGCTATCGACCAGAAGTGCTATGGTGGTGCATGGGGTTCATTCACAGAGATGAAAACCTCACTTGTACCTATCTTGAATAATGAGAAGGTAAATGCTGTTCCAGAGTTGAAGGCAGCTTATTTGACCCTCTTCAACCAGCAGGCTGTTGAGGTAGCTGACGTTTATGGTCCTATGCCTTACCGTGAGTTGAAGACTAACTTGCAGGTAGGTCCTTATACTTATAACAAGGTTGAGGATGTCTACAACGATGCTGTTGCCAACCTCGACACAGCCATTGCTTGTTTCCACTACTTCGATCAGAAGCCAGCTGCCTACAAGCAGAAGATTAAGAGTGCGTTTGTTGATCGTTTCGTAGTCATGACCGATGGTGGTGCTGCTGATGGAACGTTGAAGGCATGGGCACGTTATGCCAACTCATTGAAGTTGCGTATCGCTATGCACATGGTAAAGAGCGACCCTGTTCGTGCACAGAAATTGGCTGAAGAGGCTGTTGCTGATGGCGTTATTGAGAACGAGGCACAGAGCGTTTCTATCCGTCCAGGTGTGATGGGCTTTAGTAATCCATTGCCAGGCGTTGAGAATTGGGGTGATGCTCGTATGAGTGCAACAATGGAAATCACATTGAAGACCTTCAATCACCCTTGGTTGAAATATCTCTTTAAGAAGAACGATAACGTTATTAAGAACAATAAGACAGGCGAGACAACACCTGCTAACAGCCGTATCTGTGGTATCCGTACCGGTACACATCCAGGTGAAGGTCAGGGATATGATGAGAACCAGTACATCGCATTCAGTAAACTGAACGAGCAGTACTTCAACTCTGCACCACTTTATTTGATGAAGTATGCTGAGGTTTGCTTCCTCCGTGCAGAGGGTGCACTCCGTGGTTGGAACATGGGTGGTTCGGCTCAGCACTTCTATGAGGAGGGTATTCGTCATGGAAACTGTGAGGATCCTGAGATGAAGTCTATGGACGGTGAGAGTCCTAACGGACAGCAGAATGTAAACTGGTATGACTCTTGGATTGACACTTACATGGCACAGGAGAACCCAGTAGCTTATGTTTATAAGGATCCAACTGGTGACACACCAGACGCTGCTTCACCAATCCATGTTGGTGTAAAGTGGAACGACAGCGACTCACAAGAGACAAAGCTCGAGAAGATTATCACTCAGAAGTACCTCGCTACTTATCCTAATGGCTTCGAGGCATGGGTTGACCTCCGTCGTACAGGCTTCCCACGTATGTTGCCTGTATTGAACATCGATGAGGCTGATGGTAGTTTAGTTCCTGGTGATATCATGCGTCGTCTGCCATTCCCTGGTACAAGCGACATCGCAACAAAGCAGGATGTTGACAACACTGGTATTCCAGCGTTGGGCGGTCCAGACAAGATGGCAACTCGTCTCTTCTGGGACAAGACCACTTCAAACTTCTAATTGAAACTCTGAATTGAAACAATAGCCCAGT
Source organism: Prevotella melaninogenica (assembly GCF_013267595.1). Classification (NCBI taxonomy): domain Bacteria; kingdom Pseudomonadati; phylum Bacteroidota; class Bacteroidia; order Bacteroidales; family Prevotellaceae; genus Prevotella; species Prevotella melaninogenica. The sequence goes on from NZ_CP054010.1 coordinate 1,046,162, forward strand.
AGGGTGGCATAAACGTCATTCTACTGGGATTTAAATCTATCAAGTATTAATTACAAAACCTAAATCATATGAATAAAAAAACTACTCTTAGTGCATGGATCATCGCAGCTATGATGGCTATGGGTCCTGCCAGTGTGACTGCACAAACATATTCTTCAACAGCTTCTACACAGGTGTTCGACCTGTCAAAGTTGGGCGATCAGACCCTTCTTGAGCATTTTGCACAACTCCTTGATAACGGCAAGAAATATCCTACTGATGCCGACCTTACCGCATGGGGCATCAAAGACGAGGTAGAGTTTATCCGCTCACACGTCAGAAAGCGTGCTATTGAGTCACGTGCTGACCGTCTCCTCCAAGATACTTACGAGAATCGTAACCTCTTTATGAATATCCCTGGTGGTGCTGGAAAGAACCTCGGTGGCTATCCTTCAAAGACATTCGCTAACGATAACTTCTCAATGTGGAACTATACCAACCTGTTTGGTGCCTGGAACTACGGACTTTTCCAAGCACCAGGTTCATGGGCTGATGCTGCTCACCGCAATGGTACAAGCATCTTCGCTGGTATTAAGTTCTTCGATCATACAACGGGTGGAGCTGCTAACAGTTGGGCAGGCTTCATCATGACACGCAATACAGATGGTAGTTTCCGTTATACACACCCTATCATTAACTGCATGCGCTTCCTTGGTTTCGATGGTATCAACTATAACTGGGAAAGCACTAACAAGTATCAAGATGCAGATAACATAGCCTTCCATAAGGAACTTTACAAGATTGCGAAGTCTGAAGGTTTTAACGACTTCAAGATTATGTATTATACGACGAGCTCAAGTCTGACACCATATAGCTCAAGATATATGTGGGGTCAAGATAAGGACAATCGTATCTGTGAGGTGATGTTGAATTATGACAACAGTGACTTCAGTTGGAACATGGGCAGTTCTGTAAAAGAGGCAGAACGCACTATGGGCTCAGCCGATGGTTTATACGCTGGTGTATGGATTGTAAGCATGGACAGACGATGGAATAGTCTTAACAACCAAGATGCTAAGCGTTGTGGTATTTGTCTGTGGGGTGAGCATGCAGAGAGTCGTTTCTGGAGTTATAACACTGGTGGCGACGCTATGTCTCGTATGTCTAACTATCAGGAGTATCTTGAACGTGCTTTCTCTGGTGGCAACCGTAATCCTTTGTATCGTCCAGAGATTAGCAATAGGGGTAATAATGTTGAGGCACAGGGTACCACACCTCCTTTGGCACGTTTTGCTGGTCTTGCTTCTTGGATTCCAGAGCGCACAGCTATCTCAGGCAACCTTCCTTTCGCTACCCACTTCAACACAGGTAATGGCGAACGTTATAACTATAAGGGTAAGAAGACTGCAGGGTCATGGTATAACATGAGTAGCCAAGATGTCGTGCCTACTTATCGTTGGATGGTTGTTAAGCCAGAGACTGAAGTAGCCAGCACTGACGTACAGCCTTCATTCACTAATGAGGACGCTTACACAGGTGGTGCAGCACTTCGCTTGAAGGGTGTCAACAATGCAACTGCTACAGACGTTGTTCTCTTCAAGACTAACCTCACTCCTTCTAAGGGTAAGGTAGTTGCTAAGGTAGCTATCAAGACTGGCAAAGAAGGCAATAACGACTCAAAACTTTCTCTCATCGTACGTGTGAATGGTGCTTGGAAGGCTTATGCTTTGGGTAACACCGAGAACGCAAACTGGACAGAGAAGAAGGTTGAGTTGAATGATATCACAGCTGGTCAGAAGATTGAGCGTATCGGTCTGCGTGTGAAAGATTCAGATGCTGACTATAATGTACTTGTTGGTAAGCTCGAACTCAACGACGACGTGACAGCAACACCTGCTAATGTGAAGGATTTGACCGTTCAGGTGAAGGAAGAAACAAAGAATTCTCTTTCTGTTAAGGCGGTATGGGGAATTGATAAGGACCCAGGTCAGAATCCAACCGTTTATAACGATGAGGCAAATATCGACCACTTCGAGATTCTCTATAAGAACGGTGAGAATGGTAAGGTGTCTGAGGTAGGACGTACATCACAGTGGGCTACACTCGTTCCTAACATCCAGTTCACAAGTGTTGACGACAAACCTTTCATCGGTGTTCGCTCAGTAAGTACTGACCTTAAGACTTACTCAAAGACACAGTGGATTGCTGTCCCACGTGCTCAGCAGTCTGAACTCCCAGAGGCACAGGAAGAGGGCTACGGAACAGTTGAACTCGACAATGCTGCTGCTGGTGCTGACGTAGCGAAGAGAATTCGTTATGTTAAGAAGTTCCAGACAGAGGGCGGTTCTAAGAATATCGATTACACTGCTGAGGGTCCTGCAGGTAACGAGACCAACTATGTGGATGCTACGAGTCAAGAACTCGAAGTAGCACAGGGTGCGACTGTGAAAGTGAAGATTCAGGGTTACGAAGCAACTCAGGGCAGAGACCAGAGCAATGACGACCTCCGCTATTGTATGGGTAAGGCTTGGATGGACTTCAATGGCGACAAGCAGTTCAATCCAGAGAACCTCTCAACCAATCCAAATGAAGGTGAGTGCGTTGTCTTCTTCGGTCAAGTTCGTAAGGGTGTTCCTGCACAGGTACAACAGCTTAATGAATATGAGTTTACTGTTCCTACAGATGCTAAGCCAGGTCAGAGCCGTCTCCGCCTTGTCTTCTGTGACGCATGGTTCCAGGGCGGTTTGACACCAACTGGTAAGTTCAATAAGGGCTTCGCTATCGACTTCAAGGTGACTATCACTGGTTCTAATGCTGCTCGTGGTGCTAAGGCTGACACCCATGATAAGGGTGTTGCTGACGAGCCAGAGTTGCTCGAGGGTGGTTCTACTAACATCATATCTGCTAACGTAGGTGGTGCTTCACAGCTTACTGTTGTTAGTGGTAAGGTAGTATTCGAGAATGTTG